>JBNMNB010000001.1:0-119096 GCA_051270635.1 Verrucomicrobiales bacterium
CGTCATCACTGGTAGCGAGGATCCAGGCGAGGTTGTTGGCTGCCATGACATGGTTGTTGGATTGCTTGAGAACGGCGGCATACTGTTCAATTGCCTGGCGATGGCGTTTCATCTGCTGCAGGGCGAAGGCTAGATTGTAACGCGCGGTGAGGTGCGTGGGCTGTTGTGAAAGCGCGAATCGGCAGAGCTTTTCCACTTCTTCAAATTTCCCCATTCCGAGGCGCGCCATGGCATCGAGTACAACCGTATCCGCATCACTGCGATCCATCTGCACTGCCCGGGACAGCAGCCGATCCGCCGCATCGAAGGAACGGCGATTCAATAGCATGTGGCCCAGCTCAACGTAGGCTTTGCGGTAGGTTTGATCGACTTTGATGGCCGACTGGTAAGCGCTGGCCGCTGCGCTCGATTGTTTCGCCGTGGCATGGGCACGGCCAAGCGCAAAGTAGACGTCGGCAAGCAGGGCCTTGGGTTCGATCTTCTCCGCATAGGTGGTGAGGAATGTTTCGAGATAGGTGGCGCTGAGTTTCGGCTCGTCGAGGTCGATAAACTTCATCGCAATACGAAGCGGATTCGGCTGCGGAGAACGACGATACCATTTCCCGGGAAACGGGGCCGCCTGTGCGCGCCAGGTATCGGGGCCAGTCGCCAGCATGTCGATGTCCTTGAGCACGGTGTCGACATCGACTTTACCTTTATAGACCACAGCGACGCGTCCTTCGGCATCGATCAAGAAACTGGCGGGCAGCGGCAGTGGGCGCTGGCGTTGAGTGAGCGCGCGCTGAAAGGCGTCGAAAATACGGATGGTGCGCTCGTCTGCGAGTCGGCTTTCAAACGTGCAGTTCAGCTTGCGCAAGGTCGCTGCGACCTTACTGCTGCGATCGGTATCTGCGGGGTCGTCAGCATTGATGAGTAGTATCTGCAAACCTTGTTGCTCAAGTTCGGGTGCTCGGCTGACCATTTCTGTGAGCTCTTCAAGGCAAGGGCCGCACCATGTTGCCCAGACATTGATGAGCAGCGGCTGCGCTGGCGTGATTCCCTCGAGCCCTGGCAAAGGTGGAACCGGTGGGCGGGCGGCAAGAACGATTCGTGCGGTTTCCTCAACGGCCAGTGATGGTTGATCTGCGGCTGCCAGAACGGATGGTTCTCCGGGTGGCGACCACCTTGTGGCAATGTGAGTGCCTTGCTCAAGGATCTGAAATGTGTCAGCGGAGATGTCGGTGAATGTTTCCTGGTCTGCGCTGCCGGGCCAGCGGACGGTCACATTTTTTATTTTAGTATCGGCACCGATGCCAAAGTGCAGCCACTTGGAAGACTGTGACAGGAACCCTTCTCCCGCGCGCAGGGTGCGTAGTTGGGTGCCAGTGGCGGTTGTCACTTCGACCCGAGCGCCGATGGCGTCGCGGTTGCAAGTGGTGCCTCGCAGACGAAGTGCGACCCAGTGTGAGGATGAGGACTCCCCCGCAGCGTCCATACTGGTGTTACGCATCAGCCGCAGGCGTGGGCTGTTGCGATTGTAGGCCCAGAAATCGAGTGCGCCATCGTGATCCCAGTCACCCAGACAAATGGCGCGGGCATCATCAAGGTAGTCGAAGCCCGATAGCCCCGACACATCGGCAAACTGGCCGTCACCCACATTGAGAAAAAACGAATTACGCTCCCGACCGCTGAAGGATTTTCCCTCGGCCATCAGGCGGGTGGTGGCTGCCCACGACAAGAAGTAGGATTCGCCGCCTGATAGAGTGGATGGTTGCAGGGGTGATTGCGCCGCGACCCGGCGCCAGAAGAAACTTCACAAGTCGTCGCTGTCTTCCTGAGTGAAGAAGCCGTTGGCGACGACGATGTCTTCAAGCCCGTCGTTATTGAAGTCCGCCATGCGTGATGCCCAGGCCCAGCGGCCGACAGAGACGCCGGAAGCTTCACTGCTGTCGAGGAATGTGCCGTCGCCCCGGTTCAGGAAGAGTGCATTGCCCCGGGCGAAGCGCTGGTAATGTGCTTTTGTGGCAGTGTCAGTGCCGGGCTTGAATTGATCCTGAAAGGTAATGCGGTTGCCGGCGCCAGAGAACATATTGCTGACGTAAAGATCCATCCATCCGTCACGATTGACGTCCCCCCAGGTGACTGACATTCCGGGTGAAATGTCTTCGACGCCGGCCGTTGCGGCAATGTCGGTGAATGTGCCGGCCTCGTTGCGGTAGAGGTTATTGCGGCCGAAGTCGTTGGCCACGTAGAGATCAAGGTCACCATCGTTGTCGAAATCTTCCCAGGCGCTGGAGAGTGACCAGCGGTGATTATTTTGCCCCAGCCCGGTCGCCGTTGTGGCATTAGTGAACTGCCAGTCACCATCGTTGCGGAAAAGCGCGTTTTGTCCGCCGTTGTTAGCGTCATGATAAGGGATGGGAAAGCGCTCGTTCAAGTCGCCAAAGCCACCCCAGAGATCGCCATAGTCACAGACAAAGACGTCGAGATCGCCATCGCTATCGTAGTCAGCTGCGGTGCACGAGAAGGGCGATCCGGGCAGCTGCAGCATCCCACGCCGGGCGAATTTGCCTGCGCCGTCATTTTCCAGCAACAGGACTTGGGTGTTGCAGACGACGAGCAGATCTTGATCGCGGTCGTTATCGATATCGACAAAGAGCGCCGATCGTGTGCGCTCGAGCCAGTCCGTGCCATGCCCTTCCGGGGCCTCGCGCAAACTACCGTCCGCATTGCGAATATAGAGCAAATTAGGCAGACCGCCGGGCTGACAAAGGTAGAGATCATCGAGTGCGTCGCCATTGACGTCACCCATCGCCATTCCCTGATAGCCTTCCGATTCCATGCCAATCTGATTGTGCAGGCGCGCCGCCCAGTGGTCCAGTCCGGGGAGGAGAGCAGTTGCATACGAGGGGCAATCCTTGAAGGCGGATGCCGTGCAGTCAGTAAACAGCCGAGCACTGCCGTTCTTGGTTTTGCTGATCCGGTAGGACGTCGGCTGGATATTCTGAATCTGTGGTGCGGTTCCTGCGGTATCCCAGTTCAGATCCCAGACCGCGTGTTGTTCAGTGGACTGTGAGTTTGCAGCACGGGTTCCAAGGCTGGTAACGATCACCCGCGTGGTCGCGCTCACACCTTCTGACGTCAGCGATACACGAAAGGTTTTGAATTTGATCTGCACCGCGCTGGATCCGCTGAGTGGTGCGAAGAAGTTGGTCAACGCAAGCTGCGGATCGGATTGCGTGGCAGTGGGAATCCAGTTGTCGGGTTGCGAGTGAATGGTGACAAAGGCATCTTCAAACACACTCTTCAGTGAGCCAGTCTCAGGGGCGAGTGATGGCGCCGAAAACGTGCTACTGAAGGAGGTGGTGCTCTGGTTGAAAGTGGGGGATTCTGTTCCTGTCAGGATTTCCTCAAGTGAATGCGCCAGCGCACTGAGCTGCTGCTGGGTTGTTTCATAAAGCGCCTCACTGTCCCAGCCATCAATTGCGGGATCAACCCGCGCTACTTCCTCTGCCAACTTACCACCGAACGGTGTCGACTGCGCTGCCGTTGGTGCCACAGCTGGCCCCGCCTGAATACTGAGCGCCGGAAATCCAGAGTCGGTTGGACTTTGATCGGTCGCTGCTGTCTGAGATTCAGAATCCGCGCAGCCCTGGATCAATGCACAGCTGGTGCCCAGCGACAACAAGGGCAGAGTTACGCGGCGGCTGCGCAGCGATGCACAGAGACAGTTGATCAGGGGAAATCGCACATTTCCATCTTACAACACTCGTCTCGAGATGCCAGCCTTTGCCCGGGCAATCCGGGCAAAGACTGCCAAACTGAAATCTAAAGCCTCCCAGGCAGGCGACCCTTACGGCCCCTCCAGACGCACTCGATAGTAGGCCTCCTTCGCTCCCGCTGGAACGGTGGTATCGGTAAAGCTGGTTTCAGAGCCTTCGGAAGTCACTCCATCAGCGACTTCGCCCCAATCAGAAAAATCGACGGTTCGATCGATGCCGTAAGTTTTCCCATCGGCGGAATTCCAGCTCAGGGTCACGGCATTGGCATCACCGATCGACAAGCTGCCGATCATGAAGTCGACCTTTTCGGTCACATTCAGCAGTTGCAACTTGAGTGAATCGATGGCGATTCCTTCGTCATCAGAAGCACCGTCCATGCCGTGAATGAATGACAACGTGAGAGTGTCGGCGGTGTGGGCAATTGGCCTGTCTCCGTCGGCATCAAAGAAGGCTGCGTAATCGTAAGCGGAATCCAATGTCCAGCCAACGGAAGTTCTGTCATCCGCATCGATCGGGCCTTCGTCGCTGTCATTCCACGTCTCGCGATAATTCACTGACAGGTTTGCTTGCGAGGCCAGTTCTTCGACGAATTCTTCAGAATCAACGCTGGCACCGCTGTTGCCGTTGTAGCGCGCTTCGTGGATCGCTTCGCCGTCCAGCACGATTTGGAAATTGCCATTGCTTATCGCATTTGGAACGACGTCGACTCCGTCAGTGGAATCGGTCGAAGCGAGGACGAAATCGAGATCGATTCCGTCGTGTGGCGGCAGATCTTTAAAGAACAAGGTGGCCGTGCCATCGTGTGTAGCTGATGCATTGGATCCCAACCAGCTGCCGGCAAAACGTGGGTCGATTTCGTTGTATCCCTGCGCCTCAACTAATGGATCAATCGGAAATACCGGCTCTCCCCCGCTGAATGCCGCTGAGTCAAAGCCCGAGTCAGTGGGCCGGACAAGACCGGTACTGTTTCCTCCGCCAGTCATTGAAGTGACGCCAGTCATGACCGGTGCTCCACTCCACTGCCTGGTTTTCCACTCAAGGCCGATCTCGGTGAAATCTTCCTCATAAGTGTCGCCCCCGGGCCAGACATTGGGATCCGCCACTACGTCCGTGATCAGAGTCACAACCAAGTCGTCAATCGCCACGTGTTCATCAGCTGCCGCACTGGTCATGCGATGCAGAAACTCGATTGATAATTCTTCAGAGGTGTGGGGAATCGTTGCCAGTTGGGGCAACGCGGTGATATCATAAGCAGAATCCAGCGTCCAGGCATGTGAGGTACGGTCCGAAGCTGATCTCGGGCCAGCGTCGGCATTGTCATTCCATTGCTCGCGATAAAGATTGGTCAAATTGGCACCCGTCGCCAGCGCGGAAACGCCTTGTGAAGTCAGATTGCCGCCGCCTGAGTTGAACTGGTGGCCAAAGATTTCTTCCCCGTCGACTTCAATCGAGAATGGGCCATCTGCGGATCCTTGGGCACCGCTATCGACGGAACCACCAGCACCCAGTTTCATTTTAATCGAAATCCCGGTGTGCACAGGTAAGTCCGAAAACTCAAGCAACGCACTACCCGGCATCTCTACCACAAAAGCGCCATCTTCATTTTCAACCGCATCGCCTGCAGCCGCATTTACCAGCCAGTTTTCGCCGGAAAATCCCAGTGCAACGTAGCTCCCTGCAGGCACCAGTGGAGCGAGAGGATAAACATCTTCGTCTTCTTCAAACGAGAACTCATCCCACCCACCGGGATTAGAAGCGCCAATCTGTCCGTCGCCGCCTCCCGTACCGGTCATTTCTTCGACTCCCACAGGAGGAATGAAATCCCAAACCCAACCTTCAAGTGTCCAGCCCAAATCAAGTGGATCTGCCTCAAAATCGAACTCGTAGGTTCCGGACTCTGGAAAAGGAATGGGATCAGCGAAGCTAATTACAGCAACAGCAGCTGAGAAAAGGCTTCCAGCAGTAAGCCAAGCAAGTGGTTTTTTCATAACGGGGATCATTAAAGGGTTGGGAAGACTGTCGAATTCCGAACTTCATTGCAATGCAAATCGAGATGGCTATTTCCTCCCATTTCCCCCTATTTCTACTGACAATGAAGCAACGGTGATGAAGACATCATTACAATGAAATCCTCAGAGCTATATTTTCCAGAAAAACCAGATACCCGGGAAGATTGCCTGTCTATGTTATTGGGTTGACTGCTTGATTCGGCAAGTCTATCGCAGAAATGTTCGATGGTTGCCTTGAAATATAGTCCCACATCCCGTTTACGATGCCCGATCTGAGCCCAAATTGCTTGGACGGCGGTCGTCGTTTCAACTTAGCCACAACACCTGGAGGGGGTGTTGATTCGCTGCGTGCCGCACTGGAGAAGTGCCGCACTGAATTTTTTCCTGAACCGGGAATTTCGCTCACATTGCATACTCCCACCTGTTCATTGCTCGCAATGCTCGCCACTTTTAATTGATCATAACTCTAACAATACGATGAAAAGAAGAAACCTCTTCGCCGCAGCACTCGTGCTGCCGCTCGCTCTATTTGCATCCAGTTGCGATAAAAAAGGCTCCTCCACATCGGAATCGGAAGGTGATGGTGTAAACGCATCCACGCCCGCACAGCCACTGCGCTTTTCTGCGATTCCTGACATGAACACCACCGAGCAAACGGCGAAGTTTCGAAAGCTCGCGGACTACCTCGCTGAAACCCTCGAAGTGAAAACGGAGTTCATCCCTGCTGCTGACTATGATGCATCTGTATCGAAGTTCGTGAACGGCGAGATTCATCTGGCATGGTTCGGCGGTCTAACCGGTGTGCAGGCAAGGGCGGAAGTCGATGGTGCCCAGGCGATCGCTCAAGGAGCAGAGGATCCTCAGTATCTTTCTTACTTCATTGCCAATGTGGATACCGGGCTTGAGCCATCGGATTCTTTCCCATCGGCCATTAAGGATCTCAAGTTCACGTTCGGCAGTCAGAAATCTACTTCCGGCCGATTGATGCCAGAGTACTTTATCCGCAATGAGACCGGTGCGGCGCCTGCTGACTGGTTCAGCCAACCGGTCGGTTACTCGGGCGCACATGACAAGACAGCCAAGCTGGTCGAAGCTGGTACCTGGCAGGCAGGCGTGCTAAGCTATACAACGTACGACAAGATGGTCGCCGAGGGCAACCTCAACCCGGGCATCTGCAAAATCATCTGGAAGACGCCGAACTACGCCGACTACAACTGGACGGCACATCCAGCATTGGAAACGGTTTTTGGCGCAGGCTTCATTGCCAAGCTGCAGAAAGCATTGATCGACATCAACGATCCTGAGCTACTGAAAATTCTTCAGCGATCCGCCATGATCGAGGCGAAAAATGCCGACTTCCAGGGGATCGCTGACGTCGCTACAGAACTGAAACTGTTGAATTAGCGACCGCTGATGACCGTCCCGCTGAGCGGTCCCGATGTGGCCTTCGAACTTGAGGCTGCCGGGTGCCGATACGGTGATCTGGACGCATTGGTTCCGACGTCTCTGCGCATCGCATCCGGCGATCGCGTGGGACTGGTCGGCCCAAGTGGCAGCGGCAAGACGACGCTGCTCAAGCTGCTCAACGCCACAGTGTCGCCCAGTTCTGGCAATGTTAGTGCTCTCGGGAAACGAATCGACAGCCTCTCGCAGCGCGATCTCCGCGCGGTACGTTCGCGAATCGCAACGATTCCACAACATCTCGGCCTGGTACCGAATCTGCGCGTCTGGCAGAATGTTGCCATGGGCAGGATCGGCCGGCGCGGCTTCGGCGGCACATTGAAAGACTTGTTGTTCCTCTCAAAGGGAACGCTGGCAGAAATTCATGAATTGCTCGATCGCGTGGGCATCGAGGAGAAACTGTTCGCCCGCACCTCACAGCTGTCGGGAGGGCAAAGGCAACGCGTCGCAGTGGCGCGGGCATTGTTTCAAAAGCCGCAGGCGATCCTCGCCGATGAACCTGTATCCAGTGTCGATCCGGCGCGGGCAGCAAGCCTGGTTGCACTGCTGAATGATCTGGCAAAGGAACACGGACTGACTCTGGTCATCAGCCTGCACAATCTGGAACTCGCGCGTGAGCACTTGCCCCGACTGATCGGTCTGCGCAGTGGCCGCGTGCAACTTGATCAGGATTCTACGTTGATTGAGGATGCCGCGTTCGATGAACTATACCACTTGAGTGGCAGCGAAATGCTTGAGGACGGAGGCGCGCAAGGGTGAACTCGACGGTGCGCCAGCGCTACCTGGGATCACGGCGTGCGACGTTGCTGGGCATCGGAATCGCTGCGGCACTTTGCGCCTGGCTGCTTGGCTTTGATCCGCGGCGACTGGTGGAAGGAAATTCCTTGAAGCTCGCTGGCGAGTTCTTTGCCGCAGCTTTCCGACCAGCGGTGGATTACGAATCTCCGGTCGATGGCGCAGCTCCGTTTTTGCTGGTAGCTCTCGAGTCCGTCTTGATCACTTTGCGGTTCGCGCTGCTGGCCATGACGGTGGCGGTGCCATGCGCGATGCTGCTCACTCTCTTCGCTACCACCTCCTGGTGGCCTGACGTGTCGCGGCGACCGCTATTGCAAGCAATTCTGCGCATGACTTACATTGTCACACGCGTGATCATTGCCTTCGCACGATCAATCCACGAACTCATCTGGGGTCTGCTATTCATCACGGCTGTCGGCCTTTCCAGTGAAGCCGGAGTCATTGCGGTAGCGATTCCATTTTCCGGCATCCTGGCGAAAATTTACTCAGAAATGCTCGAAGAACATGCCCGCGATTCGCAGGAAGCACTGGCAGCCATCGGTGCTGGCAGCTTCGCTGCATTCTTCTTTGGTCTAGTTCCCCGGGCACTGCCAGACTTGGTCTCCTACACATTCTATCGCCTCGAATGCGCCCTGCGCACCGCCGCCGTGTTCGGCTTCATCGGCATAGAGACCATTGGCTATCGGATCAAATTATCGTCCGACGAATTTCATTACCGTGAAATCTGGACTTACCTCTACCTGCTATTTGCTGCCGTTGCGCTGATTGAATGGTGGGGTGCCAGCATTCGAAAACGCCTGCGCGATTAAAAGATGTCGACTCCCGCCACACCGGCCAGTTCGAGAATCGAGCGCATTGCACAGCTGCATCGCGCGCGGCAGAAATCGTGGTTTCTACGCATCAGTCTGTTGCTGTTGATCGGCCTGATGCTGTGGTCCTGGACAGCGGGTGATCTTTACGAATCCTACCTGACGCCAGAGCAGAAACGCGCCAATCTGGACCGATTCATCGACAAAATGACACCTGCCCCGGTGCGTGACAGCGGCGACTGGTCGTTGGCCCTTCCATGGGCGGGCGAACAGTTGGGACAAGGGAAAGGCATCGAGGCAGCGCTTCGCACATTCGCCCTCGCCACCGTCGCCGCAACTCTGTCTGGCCTTTTTGCGCTCGCCTTCCTCCCAGGGGCTTCGAGAAATCTGGCCACCAGCCATCCGCTCGATATTTCTGGAGGCAGTGGGCGAACTTCCAGGTGGTTCTGGCGCATTTGCAACAAGCTCACGCGAGCCCTCTTCGTATTCACCCGTAGCCTTCCTGAGTATGTGTTAGGGTTTCTACTCATCTCCATCTTCGGCCCCGACCCATGGGCACTGGTTCTCGCGCTGGCAATTCACAATTTTGGCATCCTTGGTCGTCTCGGTGCGGAAGTCATCGAGAACGCGCCCCAGGAACCGGCGCAGACCGTCATCGTTCACGGTGGCGGCAGAATCGGCGCATACCTGGCAGCGCTCCTACCAGAATCGTTCAACCGCATGGTCGTCTACTTTTTCTACCGCTGGGAAACCTGCGTCCGTGAAGCCACCGTCCTCGGCATGCTCGGAGTGATCTCTCTCGGCTACCTCGTCGTTGCCGCCAAGTCCGGCCGCGCCTTCGATCAGATGGTCTTTTTCGTCCTGCTGGGCGGCGCCATCGTCCTCATCGGCGATCTCATTTCCGGTTTAGTAAGACGTTGGCTACGGTTCGAAAGGGTCTGAGCCGGAGCGTTGCTCAGGTTTTCAAATCAAAGCTCCCGTCCACTTTTTTGTTAATCAGACAGAATGGGGAGCCTAAATTTGATGAAAGATCTGCATGGCTCCAGCCGAAATCGCCCAAACAGTCGAGGTCAAATGCTGCTAGAATTCCTCTGGTTACGAAGTACGAGGCAAAAGAGGTTACCTACCTACCTACCTGCACCTAAGAGAGGGAGCGTTTTGGGGTTTGTACCTGGTTTGGATGGGCGGCGTTTGAACCGTCGCATCGCGACGAGGTTGTGATTCTTATCTGATTGCGGGGGCTGAAGCTCCCCGCCTATGATGAATGGTCGCTTCACGACCCCAAGCATGGTGCGGGCGACTGACTCATGCTTTTGTTTCGCCATCAGGTTTAATGCCGCAATTGCTGCGCGGCGTAGGTCTCCCCGCCTATGATGAATGGTCGCTTCACGACCCCAAGCATGGTGCAGACGACTGACTCATGCTTTTGTTTCGCCATCAGGTTTAATGCCGCAATTGCTGCGCGGCGTAGGTCTCCTCATATTCTGTCGCGAGGCGACATCTCACCTGTAGGCGGGGTGCTTTAGCCCCCGCTCTGGCGATTTCCATCATTTTCCCGTCGCGATGCGACGGTTCATTCGGCACTTCCTGGCACCGCCAACGGACAGATTTTCTACACTCGAAATGCTGGTGAACAATGGCATTCACTGCCAATCACGTTGCCACGCATTTTTTCCGTCACGGCGATCACCCACGCATGATTCACAGGGCAAAGGTGGAAGTGGTGTTGCCGGCGCTGTTGCACGTCAGTGCAGGTGGAAACTCCAGTGTTTTCGTCAACGCTGACACGTTGCGGGGATGCCTCGACGAATTGTTCCTGGTGCATCCGCTCCTCAGGCGTCATCTATTTACAGAATCGGGCGAGCAGCGACCGCATGTCCTGTTCTTTCACAACGAAGACAACACTCGCTGGCTGAGATCTCTGCACGTACCAGTTAAAACTGGCGACACTCTGACCATCCTGCAGGCGGTGTCAGGGGGATAGTATTTCTACTTGTATCCGGGTAACGCTCTCCTACCTTCGCGTTCGTTCCCCCCTCAATGCAGCAAGGAGACATCTACGCCATCAGTGCCGGCCTCTTCTGGTCGGTATCGGTGATTTTGATGCGCGTGTCCGGTCTTTCGATCCCACCGGTGCCGCTAACTTTTTTCAAGAGTTTCGCCTCGGTGGTCTGCTTCATCATTGCCCTGGCAATCTTACGCGAACCGTTATGGATCTCACTTGAATCAAAAACTTACATCCGGCTGATCATCAGCGCGGTGCTTGGGATCTCAATTGCTGACACTATGTTCGTGGCGGCATTGAATCGCCTGGGTGCCAGCTTGCAGGCGCTGGCGGACTGCATCTATTCTCCGGCGATCGCTGGTGTTGGCTTCTTGATGTTTGGTGAATTTCTGGGCCCGTGGGAACTGGCGGGCGGCGCGCTCGTGGTCGCAGGTGTCGCCGTAGGAATGCGTATCACTGCGGAAGTAAAAAGCACCCGTGATCTGTACATTGGCGTCGCACTGGCTGCCGGTGCGCATATCATCATGGCAATTGGCATTCTTATGGTGCGCGATGTCATCCGCGAGCACTCGGTCGTCTGGGTGTCTGGCCTGCGGTTTCTAATTGCGACAATCGTGCTCGGTGCCACCGCCGCATTCCGCATGCCACTCAAGCATCTGTTCCTCGGGTTCAGTAGACGCGACACCTGGAAGATGACCATTCCAATGGCGGTGCTTGGTCCATTTGCGGCAACCTTGTTCTGGGTCGCCGGTTTCAAGTATCTCACCGCCGGACGGGCTGCCATTTACAACCAGCTCTCCACCGTTTTCATCATTCTTCTGGCATTCGTTTTTCTCAAAGAGAAACTTACCATGCGAAAGTGCATAGGCCTGGGACTCGCCGTGCTGGGGTCATTGCTCGTAGCCACTCATTGATGATCAAAATAAAACGTCCGGCAAGCAGTTAAGTTAACGAACTCCACTTCGATATATGAACACCAAATGCACTAAATGGATCCAATTCACCGTCTCGGAAACGAACGCCTCGACTTTCCACTCAGCACTCAAGCGCGTCGAAGAGGCCTCCAGAGTCGAGTCTGGTTGCGTCCACTACGCCGCATTCGTCAACAAGGACAACACCAGTGAATTTACTGTGCTGGAAATTTGGGACTGCGACGATTCCCTGGAAGCGCACCGCCAGTCATCGCATCTAGCAGAGTTCAAATCCGCGTGCGGCAACATGATTCTGGAGAAAACCGCACTCGACCTTCTCCCGCTGTAAGCAGTTCAAATTACCACGCTGACAAGCGAGGACAAAAGAATTATTGGACACGCAAAGTGTGGTGTCGTATTCCATTGCCACAATGGCAGACCATCCACCAGAGGAGAATGAATTCGAAAAAGCGAAGTCCGAGAAAGGACTGATCGCTGAGTTCTGGGAGTTCCTACTGCAGAACAAGAAGTTCTGGATGATTCCTATTATCGTCGTACTTCTCGCACTGGGTGGCCTATTGATTGCTGGTGGCTCCGGCCTCGCTCCATTCATTTACGCCCTTTTCTGATTGAGCGTGGAGCATCTGAATGATGTAGTCGAGTGGGACGTCGCCACTTGGAGCCGCGCTATTCGCTATTGGAGCGACGTGGTTCGGGCAGCTTCCCCCGCTCCGCGCAAAGGACTGGAACTGGGCGCACGAAATGGCGGTGTAAGTTGCTACTTTGCCAGGGAGTTCGGCTGCGAAATGGCATGCACTGACGTAGAACTGTCCAGCGCTGCGAAAGAACTGCACCAGCGGCATGGCGTCAGCGACTTGATCACTTACAAGGTTGCTGATGCCTGCAATATTCCCTGGGACGATGATTCGTTGGATCTGGTCGTTTTTAAGTCGATTCTCGGTGTCGTCGGCGCGCGCGGCCAAAGCGAGCGCCAGGCGGCCGCCATGCAGGAAATTCGACGCGTGCTGCGGCCCGGCGGAATATTACTTTTTGCCGAAAACCTGCGTGCCTCGAAACTGCATCAACTGGCACGCCACTGGTTTGTTCCCTGGGGAAGATCCTGGAACTATGTCTCAAAGTCTGAGTTGAGCGAGCTGTTGACAGTTTTCGATCAAGTGGAATTGCGATCGACTGGATTCAGCTCCGCATTCGTCCCGCGCCCGGAAAGTTTACGCAGCATTTGTGCGGCGATGGATAATTCGGTCTTGCGCTGGGTGCCCGACGGGTGGAATTACGTGGGATACGGACATGCCGTCAAATGAACTAACAACGACTGGAATCGAGGTTCCCTTCCATCGCGCATCCATCACGGATGCAGAGATCAACGAGGTGGTCAGCGTGCTGCGCTCGGGCTGGATTACTTCGGGCCCACTGGTGAAGCAATTCGAGCAAGCGTTCGCTGAATACATCGGCAGCTCGCATGCGGTGGCACTCAATTCCTGTACCGCGGGATTGCACCTTGCTCTGGAAGCGCTCGGGATTCAGCGCGGGGACGCCGTTGTGGTGCCGACGATGACCTTTGCCGCGACTGCAGAAGTCGTGCGCTATCTGGATGCGCACCCAGTCTTCATCGATTGCCGAGAGGAAGATTTCAATATGGACACGGCGCTGCTGCCATCCGTCATCGAGAAGGCAGCAGTTGATCGCCCGGTCAGTGCTGTGATGCCCGTGCACTACGGAGGCCAGATCGGCGAAGTGGAGAAATTGCAAAAAACGGCAACCGCCCACGAGCTAGCGATCATCGAAGATGCCGCGCACTGTTGCCCCGCAAAGTTTCGCACCCATGCCGATGCCGAGTGGCAGAATGTAGGATCAATTGGTGACGTCGCCGCATTCTCATTCTACGCCAACAAGACGATTACGACAGGAGAAGGCGGAATGGCAGTGACCGAGGATCCTGCGCTGGAGGAACGCATGCGCATCATGTCCCTGCATGGAATGTCGCGAGATGCATGGAAACGCTTTTCCAGAGAAGGCTCCTACTACTACGAAATTGTTGCTCCCGGCTATAAGTACAACCTCACTGACATCGCCGCAGCGATCGGCATTCATCAGCTGAAGCGCGCTGATGAATTGCATCGCGAGCGCACACGCATTGCGGAATACTACACAGCGCACTTTGCTGATGTAGAGGAACTGATTTTGCCGAACCTCATGCCGGATCGGCTGCACTCGTGGCATCTGTATGTGATCCGCTTAAAACTGGATCAGCTGACGATTGACAGACGTGCATTCGTCGAAGCACTGCGCGATCTGGGCATCACGACCAGCGTGCACTGGATGCCGCTGCACATGCACCCGTATTACCGGGACACGTATGGATTTCAACCTGAGGACTTCCCGGTAGCTGCCCGCCTTTACGATGAAATATTGACCTTACCCGTGTTTCCAGGGATGAGCGATGCACAGCTGGAACACGTCGTCAATGGCGTCCGCTCCATCATCACCGATCATCTTAAATCTGGCTGATCAGTGCTGTTTAATTCGCTTGGCTTCCTCATTTTTTTGCCGCTTTTTTTTGCGGCATACTGGCTGATGTCCAGCAAGCCACTGAAGTGGCAAAACTTGCTGGTAGTCGCTGGCAGCTACTTCTTCTACGCACAGTGGGACTGGCGGTTTCTCTCATTAGTTATCGCCAGCACGGTGATCGATTATTTTATTTCACTGGGAATCGCATCAACGACGAACGAGAAGAAGCGCAAGTACCTACTGTGGCTGAGCCTTGCGGCGAATCTGGGAATGTTAGGTTTCTTCAAGTACGCTGGCTTCTTTACTGACTCATGGATTGCGTTCTGGAATACCGTGGGGGTAAACATGGAACCGCGGCTGTGGGAAATTCTCCTGCCAGTCGGGATATCTTTCTACACGTTTCAAACGTTAAGTTACACGATTGATACTTACCGTCGGCAAATCGATCCCACTCGTGATTTCACTGCCTACGCCGCCTACGTCAGCTTTTTTCCGCAGCTCATCGCCGGGCCAATCGAACGCGCCACCCAGTTGTTACCGCAGTTTCTAGAAAGGCGAAAGTTCGACGCGGATCTGGCGATCGACGGCTTGCGCCAATTCGCCTGGGGGCTTTTCAAGAAAGTCGCTGTCGCTGATGCCTGCGCCATCTATGCAGACGTCATCTTCAATCACGCCGACTCACAACCCGGATCAACGCTGGTGCTTGGCACGATCTACTTTGCCTTTGTCATCTACTGCGACTTCAGCGGCTACTCAGACATGGCGATTGGCACGGGAAAGATGCTGGGCATCCGCTTGATGACCAACTTTCGCTATCCTTACTTTTCACGAGACATCGCCGAGTTCTGGCGACGCTGGCACATCTCGCTTTCTACCTGGTTTCGTGACTACGTTTACGTTCCGCTAGGGGGCTCGAGGCGGGGACTGACACGCAATATTATCAATGTGATGATCGTATTCGTGGTGAGCGGATTCTGGCACGGCGCCAGTTGGAATTTTGTCATCTGGGGATTTCTCAATGCGCTTTACTTTGTTCCACTCATGATCATGGGCAGGAATCGTAAGCACCTTGACGTGGTCGCAGAGCAGCGACTACTGCCCTCGTTCAGGGATGTTGCAGCGATGGCAGGAACGTTCGCTCTCACCTGCATCGCCTGGGTCTGGTTTCGCGCAGATGGCTACGCTGCTGCGGTCGATTACTTTCGCGGCATGTGCTCGACCTCGCTGTTTCAGATTCCCAGAGAGACGCTTCCCGAAATTGAGCATTACTCGTTTGAGGGCCTCTTGAATATCGGATTGCTGCTTGCTCTTGAGTGGCCGAACCGACACAGAGAGCACCCACTTCAAGGCCGGGGAGCCAACGTGCGGCTACTGCTTGTCATCGCGCTGACCGCTCTATTCGGTGTGTTTGCAAAGCAATCCGAGTTCATCTACTTTCAGTTCTAGTTGCATCATGGGACGCTTTTTAAGATATGTCACGGCAGTGGGTCTTGTGACCATCGTCGTCCTCTGTGTCCTGGACTGGGGGATGACGCTTGCCCACAAACGCGCAAAAAATCGTGGGGTGTTCGCCCGCCTGCGCCACAATCCAGAAATGCACATGGACTATGTGGTGATCGGTTCGTCGCGCGTTGCCTGCCATATTGATCCGCTGCTCATTCTATCGGAAACAGGCCAGTCAGGGGTCAATCTGGGACGGCTCGGTTGCGGCAGTGATGAGGCACTACTGCTGACCAAATTGTTCTTCAAGAACGGGAATCGTGCAAAACGCCTATTCTATCAGGTCGATTTCTCCTGGGAAGAAACCGATCCTCAGCCGAAACCGATGGCAGCTGCCATGCCCTTCATTCGCGAGCCACTATTCAGAGATCACTATCGAGAATGGTCGGGGTTCGCGCGCCTGTATTACCTGCCTTTCTTCCGCTACGCTCGCTTCTCACCCGAGATCGGATTTCGCGAATCCCTCATGGCCATCGTCAAGGACTCAAGCTCATTTGATCAGGATCGAGGCTTTTCTCCGGTCGACAGTTCATTTCGTGGATCTGAAACATTCAAAGTGACGCTCAAGTCTCCAGCCAATCCGAAAATCGACGCGATTATTGCCCTCTGTCAAAAACACGACTGCCCTCCAGAGTTCTTCACGGCACCATTTCTGGAGATCGAAGGCAGCGATTTTGAGTCTTTCCTGACACCCAAATTGCCGGACTACCGCGATTTTTCCAAGGCACTTCCGGATAAACAATGGTTCCGCGATGCCGGCCACCTCAATCGCGCTGGAGCCGAGAAATTCACGGAGATTTTCATCGAAAACTACTTCAAAAGTGAACAATTGATGGAATAGTATTTCCTCCTTTCCATTCGTTTCACAGCCGCTTTAGATCACTAAAAGATTGCGCGAAACCACCATTCAGGGTAGCCCTTGAGCTAACATTCATGGAATCCCCCCTTCGCAACTCACTAACCAAAGGAGCGTAAGTTGGTAAGAGCACTTCGGTCATTTCGCCAGCTTCTGGGCAGTCGCTCCTTCGTGATTCGGAGGAGCTTTGTTTTCGCGTGGCATGTCGTCGGCATCATCACTGCTCTCGTCCTGTCTTTTCTGCTACGCTTCGACTTTCAGTATGCACCGGACGAACTGACCAACCTGACAACAGCACTGCCTATCGCGCTGTCAGTTTTCATTGGAGTTATTCTTATTTTTCGACTTTATTCTGGAATTTGGACTTATTTTAGTTTTTCGGATTGTGTCCGCTATATCTATGCGCTGGGTGCAGGAACTGCCCTTCTAGGATTCTTGATTTTTGCCGTCAATGGCTTCTCCTTTGGATCCTTTCCTCGTTCCGTTCTTTTCATCAATTACCTCCTGCTTCTCACTTGGGAAATCGGTGGCCGCATGGGTGCGCGCTTCATCAAGGAACAATGGGTTGACCCTTCAGAATTTCCCGGAGTGAAGGAAAATAGAGTGCTCATCATCGGCGCGCACAATGAATTGGATCACATGATGCGCAGCCTGCGACGGGCGGTATCGACACTCGGTCGTGTGGTCGGGTTGGTCTCCGAGTTCAGCCACAACCAGACGATTCGTGGCATACGGATTCTGGGCCCCGTCGAGGAAGTGGGCGAAATCGCCTGGCAGTATGACGTCGATCTCATCCTCATTCTCCCGCCCTACAATCGCCCACAAAGACTGCGCGAAATTGTCGACCGCTGCGCGAAAGCAAAGGTGAATTGCAAATTCCGGCAAGTGCCGTCCGTGCAGGACATCGCCAATGGTACAGTGGGCGTCGTTGGCATCAAAAATGTGGGAATTGAGGATTTGCTTCCTCGCGATGAATTTGAGTTCGACCCAGCAGTATTGAGTGACTTCGTCGGCGGTCGCACCGTGATGGTGACGGGCGGTGGCGGCAGTATCGGCGCAGAGCTTTGCCGGCAGGTTCTTACCCTCAATCCCGCACGGTTGATCGTCATGGATCACAGCGAATTCGCCCTGTTCGAAGCAACCACAGAATTTCGCTCAAAATTTCCTGAAGCACAGATTCTGCCGATTGCGGGCGATGTGCGCAATGACAACGACATCGAGCGTGCATTTGCCAAAGCTGGCGAAGATGGGCACGTCGATGTGATTTATCATGCCGCCGCCTACAAGCATGTGCACCTGATGGAAGAAAATCCTGTCAGCGCGGTTTCCAATAACATCCTCGGATCAGAAATGCTCGCTACGAAAGCGATTGAGCACGGGGTGGAGCACCTTGTTCTCGTTTCCACTGACAAGGCCGTGCGCCCAACCAGTGTCATGGGAGCCAGCAAGAGAATCGCAGAGCGGCTGCTTCTGGAGCGCGCGCGCGGAGGCACACGCATCGTTGCCGTGCGTTTTGGCAATGTGTTAGGAAGCAGCGGAAGCGTCATCCCGATCTTCAAACGTCAGATCGAAAAAGGCGGCCCTGTCACGGTAACAACACCCGAGACACGCCGCTTTTTCATGACCATTCCAGAAGCGGTGCACCTACTGATGATCGCCGGCGCAGTCGGCGAAGACCGCCAGGTGCTGGTTCTGGAAATGGGTGAACCGGTCAAGATCGTCGATCTCGCACGACGCCTGATCGAGCTTTCCGGATTCAAGCCGGACGACGATATTAAAATTGAATACGTCGGCCTGCGCCCGGGAGAGAAGGAGTTCGAAGAACTCATGACCGCGGACGAAAACCTGGTCAGAACCTCATATGGAAAAATCTGGACCTTCGCCAAAAAGGAAAATGTAGAGCCCTTACCTGCCGTCGACCTCCAGCGGATCAAGAATTTAGTCGAGAGCTGTGACGCACCAGCACTGCGAGAATTGATGAAGGCTGTCATTCCTGATCATCGATTTGACCTTGTCGACATAAATTCCGCAAGAAACGTTACGGCCAGCGCCAGCAACTCGACTGAGACCAAGAGATCACTGACCGAGACGACACTGCTGCGCCTGCGCAAACGCGGAGCGTAAGATCATTGCAGGGTTACTCATCGGAGAACACCTCTTCAACAGAGATCTCCAGCCCAGGGAGCTTTTCGCAGGCAGATAAAAACCCGTCAGTCCTGGCCCAGCAGTGTTTCAAGCTCGACTCTTTCCTTTTCGAATGCCTCATCGTCAGCCGTCGGACAAATGTGCAACAGGGGCCCGACTTTGACATCTACCCTGGTAAATGGCAGCGGAATGAAGAATTTGTCCCAGGTGCGAAGGCGTTTGGCACGCGCATAGGTAGCAGTCAGTGGAAGCACGGGGACGCCCGTCACTTGGGCAAGTTTGATCACTCCCGGTTGCAACTTGTAACACGGGCCGCGCGGGCCATCGGGAGTGATGACAACATCGTGCCCGCCTTTGAGCCACTCAGCCAGCCCTAACATTGCCGCCCCACCTCGCTTCGAACTGGAACCACGCACAGAACCCACTCCAAGTCGACGCATCGCCTCCGAGAGCACCGCACCATCGCGACTAGCGCTGGTGAGCACCGCGCCATGGCGCGACTTCAGGTAACGCTTGTAGAACACTGGCATCGAAAATATCCGATTGTGCCAGAACACCCAGATCATGGGATGATCAGGAGGCGCAGCAAGCAGTCCCTCAGGATCCTCGACGCGAAGACGCAAGGTCATCCCGATCGCACGCACAACGAATGCAATTGCAAAACCAAGCAACTTCGCTTTGAGGGTAATGTGAGGATTCTTGTTCAACGAAATGCCTACAAGTGCCCGGAACCGTGCATGCTCCGAGTTAGACTCATCTGCTTGCTCAGTTTTTCCGCGTAAAGGTCGGCGAACTCTGAGCGTGGCAGGCAACGAGTAGACTCGTCCAGCTGCACCAGCTTTTCCGACAAGGCGGCGTAATCTGCTTTCTCGCCAGAGGCTTTGACAACGCAGTGAGCAGCCTGAATCGCACCGCCGAGGCTTGCGCCTTCGGCCGTAGAAAGACACACCACAGGAACACCAAAAACGTCTGCTGCAATCTGCCGCCAGGCAGGGCTCTTACTACCGCCGCCAATCATGCGGATCTCCGATACCGTAAGCCCCAGTTCACGCAGCCGATCGAGACCATAGGCCAGTCCAATGGTGACTCCTTCCATTGCGGCTCGGGCAATATTCGCCGGTGTCATATTGGTCGTATTGATCCCGTGCAGCACACCACTGCCATCGGGAAGATTCGGCGTGCGTTCTCCAGTCAGGTAGGGAAGAAATGTCAATCCGCCTGCGCCAGGCTCAGAAGCGGTGACGTGTTCTTCCAGTTGCTCCAGCTCCCAACCAAACAGCTTGCGCGTCTGCTCGGTCAGGACAGTGACATTCATCGTACACATGAGCGGCATCCAGCGATCCGTGCTATCGCAGAAAGCCGCAATTTCACCCTCCGGATCAACGATCGGCTTCTCTGAACATGCGAAAACTGTTCCAGACGTGCCCAGGCTGGCCGTGACAATCCCTTCCTCCAGATTGCCAGTTCCAATCGCACCCATCATGTTGTCCCCACCTCCTGCACTCACAAGCACACCTTCCGGCAATTCCCAGCGCTGACGCAACTCTTCACGCAGTGTCCCGTGCGGCTCGTTTGAGGAGCCCAGCTCCGGCAGCATTTCGGCCAGGCGGGGATCGATGAAATTGACGAGTTCCTCGTCCCACTTGCGATTGCGCACATCCAGCAAGCCAGTGCCCGATGCATCCCCAAACTCCATGCGCTTGATGCCAGTCAGGTAAAAATTAATATAATCGTGGGGCAATAGCACCGACCGGGTCGCGGCAAAATGATCCGGCTCATTACGCTTCAGCCAGAGAATCTTGGGCGCAGTAAAGCCCGGAGGAATCGCGTTACCCGCACGCTCGATCAACCCATTGATACCACCAAATGCTTTTTCGAATTCGGCGCACTCGGCGGCAGTCGAAGTATCACACCACAGCTTCGCCGGGCGTACTGGTCGGTCTTCAGCATCCAGCACTACCAGGCCATGCTGCTGGCCGCTGACACCGATTCCCTTCACCTCACTGCGTTTCTCGCCGATCTGATCCAGGCAACTCGCTACCGTGGAATCAACTGCATCGATCCAGGTTTTCGGCTCCTGTTCCATGTGGCCGCTGGGCAGCCCGGGCAGCACATCGTACTTTTCCTGCGCCTGCGCCACGATGGCCCCGGTCTCAAGTTCCACTACTATGGCCTTGGTACTCTGGGTACCGCTGTCGATTCCAATGGTATACATATTAAAGATTTCTATTGCTTAAACGGGAGGATTATGAAAGTTAGAACGATTGGAAGCTTCAATTTTCTCTCAAGTGTTCGGAAATACATTCTGAACGCCAACCTTGATTGCTCCAAGTATTGATTTTTCGTGTATTAGCCGGACAACCGGCGGCTTCCAACTATGGACTTTGACTGGCTAGACCCGCAATTCGACCTGAAAAAGGTAACGCCAAAGGAAATCGAAGAAACTTTCGAGGATCCTTTCTGCATCCGATTATTGCCGGGAGATCTGCCAGAAGACAGCGATGCGCGCTACTTCTGTCTGGGAAAAACCGTCGGCGCCCGAGCGATCTTCTGCGTTTTCTGGACCGATGGAAAGCGCTACCGCGTCATCGTTGCCCGAGAAATGACTGCCGAAGAACAGACGTTCTACGATCGCAAAAATGCCGAATTCCTTTAGGCAACAAGGCAACTAAGCAACTAAGCAACAAGGCATTTCAACATCCAGGCCACCTCAGAGCAACAGGTGGCCAACCATATACTGATTACCAACTCGCAAGATGAAATCCATCACCTCCTGGAAAGAAGTTCCTGAGTTTGAAGACGAAAAGGCGGAAGCCGACTACTGGCTGAAAACTCAAGCCGATCCACGGCTGATGAATGGCTCGCTGCACAAGCCGGATTCGCGGGAATCGACCACCATCACGCTGCGCTTTGACCCGCGGATGCTCGCGCGTATCAAGCGCATTGCCCGTTCGCGCTACCTGAATTACCAGAGCATGATCAAGCAGTGGCTGAGTGAGCGCATGGAAGAAGAATTGCGCAAAGGGTAGCCCTCCAGCTGGCTGGCAATCGGTCTTGGTCTCAGTCGTGGGCAAAATTCGAAATTGGCTCAGCATGTCCCAGTGCTGGGCAATCGCTTACCTTCTGTGGGCGGCCGGCCTCTACCTCGCCTCATCGCTGCAGGGAGTTCCCGGCCCAGAGATCCCTCACCTTGATAAAGTGCAGCACGCACTGTTCTTTGCTGCCGGCCACCTCGTTCTCGGCATCGCAATTGCCACCTGGCTCAAGCCAGCACTACCATCATCTCCCAGAGCCTGGTGGAAAATCGGCATCCTTCTTGTCCTCGTCGCAGGAACCGTCGGCGTCCTGGACGAATTCCATCAAAGCTTCACCCCAGGCAGAAACGGCAACGATCCCGGCGACATCGCAGCCGACATCCTGGGAGGAACCATCGCTGCCATCGCCCTGCCCACCGCATGGCGACAACTGCAGCGATTCCTGATTGAGAACTAGATCTCAGCGGAAGCATCTTCCTCTCCCTGAGAAAAGGCCTCCGGCTACTTATTAGTCTACGTCCCTTACTTTTTGCATTTTTGCAGGCATTCGCAAAAATATTCTGCTAAACAAGAATCGCGAGGAATTATGGCGGAGTGGGCAAATTGATTCAGATTGGCTTGACCGTGAGGTTCGGAGATACGATCGTCATCTAGTGATGGTTTTAGAGCGGTTTCCCGATGCAATTGCAGCTCACATGGCGCGACTGAAGCTCGGGCAGCATGGGATCGATGCCTCAGTGTTAACCATGGCGGAAGTTTACGGGCCACCATGTGGTGATGCGCGGTTGATGATCCACGAGATGGATAGACTTGCTGCAGCAGAGGTTCTCAAGTCGAACGAAGAGTTGGTGGTACTCCAGCAACCAGTGTAAAATACACCATGCAGATTCTGAAACGTTTTCCAGATACCATCGCCGCGAACATGGCGCGTGCGAATCTCGCCCGGCATGGAATTGATGCATTTGTAGCGGATGAGATGCTGGCCAACGCTGGCCAACGCTGGCCAACGCTGACCCGCCAATTGTATTCGCAACGGGTGGCGTGCGATTGATGGTGGCAGACGAAGCGATAAATACCGCAGCAAAAATCCTTCAATCGGTAGAGCCGCTTGATCCTCTGATCGCGCTTCCGGCAGCCGAACCAGGAGTAGAGATGGAAACCGAAGTGAGCGGCCCATTTCCCTTTGGCGATGTTTGCAGATCGATATTTCGCTGGTTCGTCTTGATCATGTTCGCGGCTACTCTGATTCAGTTTCGAAACCTGGACTCCACTTACGGCAATTCCACGATATTCATGTAGCCGATAAACATCTCATCATCCGTCTGTTCTCCGAATCTGACGCGTTGGTTGGGATTGGGATTCTCGTGGTTGTGCGAAGAGTTGTCGAAGGCTCCCACGCATTCGACGATCGTTCCCCTCGGCAAGAGTCGAGGTTCTTTGAATCGATACACGCGTTGCCAATCGAACCAGTACTTTGGCACGGATAGGAGAATCTCTTTTGTGCCGTCTGGGTAATTTGCTTCATAACGGAATCGCGACCCTCTAAAGTGCATGTGCGGGGCCATCTCGTAGAGCAACGAGTCCTTCTCAATGGTCATAGACGCGGTGATTTCGTGATCTGGGGCTCCCGGCGGGATGTCAATAGCAACGGAGAAAGCGGACTTGGTGACCAACTCGCGTTCGGGTTTCTTATCCATGACATAGAGACCCAGCTTGGTAGTGTCTTTCTCCGGCTTGCCTGTGGTGATGTAGTGCATCTGAAAAGTCATGTCTTGATCTTTCTTGAGGAACTTGCCAGTGCCTTCGGGAAACTCGACGGCCCCGGTGCCTGGGACATACCAACTAAAGTAGCCCGTGAGCCCCCCGATGAAATCTCCCTCATCGCCGTCGAACATCAGCACATGATGCACCACGGCTTGATTGCTAGGAAGCACAACAGCGGCGCGTAGCCACACATCTTCAGGCAGACCTGCATTGACTGTGATGTAGCGATAGTCGATCTCGCCAGTGCTCCGCAAGCTTTGCTCAGGAATCTCGATGATGTAGTCCGGCTCACCTAACGCCGGGGGCCAGGCGAACGGATAGTTCTGCTCGGGAGGATTCTCGGCAATAAAATTGGATAAGGGATCGTCACCTTCCCCACGCACCGTCCCTTGATTGACCCATTCCACTAACAAGGCAGCGTCTTCCGCAGGTATGCGAGAGTCATTGGTGAAATGGCCGAAATTGGGATCGGCGTGCCAGGGTGGCATGCGATCGGCTAACACCTCCTGTTTCATCTGATCGGCCCACTGTTCGACCGTCTCAAACTGATCCATGCTGAATGGCGCAATGTTTCCGAGACTGTGACAAGCGACACAATGCTTCAAGAGAATCGGTGCGATGTCTTTGGTATACGTTAGAGTTCCGGGCATCGCCATCTCGACACCTACGCCAGGCGGTCTTACAAAGCGCGTGGTGACAGGAGAACCGCCGAGATGCTGATCGAGTGCTTGCGTCAGGAAAGGAGAGCCCTCAGGGCTCGTGATGGCACCTCGATAGAAGATCGAACCAAAGTCGGGGTCGAGTGCGATGACCTCGGGGAAAGTACTAACCGAAATATCAAGCGCGACCAAACGCCGAGCGTCATGAAGCACAGGAATCCTAATGCCTGTAGACTTCACTGTCTCCGCAATGCTGTTGCGCGTATCCGTTTCGCTCGCATTAATCATCCAGAAGACCACTTTGCCGAATTGGTTAGGTAGTGCATTGATGGATTCGACCCACGCAGGATCATCCAACGTTGCGTTGTCAGCAAAGATGAGCACGACCGCGTCTTCATCGCGCTGGTAATCTAACTCGTGCGAGACGTTGAAGTGATCCGTCAGACGGAAATTCGTCGCGAAGTCAGGAAGAGAGAAGGTTCCAAGATCCAGGGCGCGATAGAAATGCTGACCGGACGTCGATTCGCTCCATTCGAACATGCCTTCCGTCGGCTTGCTTGTGACCAACGGCTGCCACGCATTTGGAGAGAGATCCGACGCCGATTCCAACATGAATTCATGGCCCTTTGCACCGTCGATTTGAAGGCGTACAGAATTGCCAAACCTCTCGATAGCGATACGTGGCTCCTGCCCACTAATCGGAAGGACGAAAAGGGAGAGGAAAGAGAGAATGGCGGGGAATCGATTCATATTGTCATCAGTAGACAAGGGCTCTTGGAGCATACACCCTATTCGGGGTCTAACACGCAAAGGTCGCAAAAATTCCACAGCAAGTTTATAAGCAACATTAAGTGAGCGAGATAGGCCACATTTGATCTCCCTATCATTTTTTGCCAGCATCACTTCACGATCACTTCCGGCAACGATGCTGCTGAGCGGCGCAATGCACCTCAGTAAGTAGCCATTGGGCATTCGCCCCATCCACAACAAAGCCCGGACAGCTACAATGCTGCGCCAGGCGATGAGAGCATTCTGTTAAGTGACAGGCACGTGCCATGCACTTTCTTCCACTCTATTCTTCAACAACTTTTGGCACCGAAACGCTCCCGTCCATGAGCACGTAGCACCTAATCTCGATGACTTCGACGAGTTCGCCGGAGTCATCAGAAAGAGCCTTTTCAAGATCGGCTTCCGTTCGAACTTCAATAAAGTCGACAGCCCATACGCAGATACCTGATTAAAATTTGCACGGATGTGATTCATGTTTCAATTTATCGAATCGGAATAGTCTGTTCAAGGACTTCTTCTGCTATGCAGCTCTGCAATAGTTCTCGCTAGCCGGGCAGGAACAGACTATCGTTGCTAGCACTGCACCTCTGTGGCCGAACCAGCAGCTTCTACTTTTACGTCCTTTGAACAGCCGATGAGCAGCCAGCAGTGGCTGATTCGGTTCCTGATCGGCATTGTCCGCGGAGGCGGCATTTTAGTCTTTGCCCGGCTTCTTCCTTGCTGGAATCCGGAGCGGAGAAGTAACCGGTGAGGCACCCGTTCACACCATGACGATTGAGATTGCGATCATCTTTGCCTTACTCGTTGGGACAGTCATCCTGTTCACTACCGAGCGAGTGCCAGTCGACATCATAACACTTACCGCGCTCTGCGTGTTGACTGTGACGGGCATCCTCTCGCCCGCCGAGGCCTTCGCCGGGTTCAGTAGCGATGTGATCATCATGCTTGGAGCCATTTTCATCCTTGGCGGTGCCCTGCAACACACGGGTGTGTTGCACCGGGTGGCGGGCTGGCTTCTAAAACTTGCCGGAAATAGTGAAACGCGGCTTACTGGTTCGCTGATGCTTGCGGCGGGAGCGATCTCGGGATTCATGAACAATACGACTGTCGCCGCAGTGTTTGTCCCGCCTGTCTCCAGTCTTGCCAACCGCGCCGGGATCAGCGCCTCCAAGCTGCTCATGCCACTGGCGTTCGCCTCGATTATCGGTGGCACTTGCACGTTGATCGGCACTTCGACCAACATTGCGGTCAGCGGCTACATCGCCCGTGCCGGGATGCAACCGATCGGCATGTTCGAGGTCTTTCCAATCGGTATCGTGTTGTTGGCGGCAGGTATCTTGTTCATGGTGACGATCGGCAACCGCCTGTTACCGTCCCACGAGAACAATGCCGTCAGTGACGCTGCAGGGGCGCGCAACTACCTGGCTGAAGTGACTGTCCTGCCGAGCTCGCCGCTCATAGGCGACCTCGCGTCAAACTGTGCCCTCACCCTGGTTGGTTTCCGACTGGTCAACCTCATCCGCGAGAGTGCGCTCGTGCCGTTTGATGAACGCGAAGCAATCGCATCAGGCGATCGCCTTATCATTGAAGGCGATGTGGAGAAGCTTCGGAAAATAAGCAAAATTGAAGGACTAGCATTTGTTTCGAATCTTGTGCCGGATGAGATTGGGGTCGATGGAGGGGATTCATTGTTCGTCGAAGCAATCGTCCTGCCCGGTGGCGAATTGACCGGAGCCACGCTTGGTGATGTGCAATTCAGGCAGCGCTATGGACTGGACGTGCTTGCGATCAATCGAGGCGGGGAGCCACTGCGCGAAAGTATTGAAACCCTGCGGCTGCGCGAAGCGGACGTGTTGCTGCTGCACGGCCTGGCCGAACGGGTCGATCCACTCCGGCGCCCCGGCTCCCATCTCAGGCTGCTGGGTGACGGGAGCGAACCTGAGATGAACTGTGATCCGCGACGGGGCTGGAGCGTGCTCGCCATCTTTTTCGCATCAGTCATTGCCGCCGGGAGCGGAATACTGCCGGTCTCGGTGGCATTTCTGTGTGGTGCCGTTCTGGTGGTTTTGTCAGGATGCATTCCCGCTGACCGGGCACGCGAGTTCATCGATTGGCGCTTGCTTGTGCTCGTCGGCGGAATGACCGCTTTCGGCACCGCGATGGAAAAGACGGGCGCTGCCGATCTTCTTGCGTCATGGGTGACTGGTGCTCTGGCCCCGCTCGGGGCGACGGGTGTGCTGGCTGGATTCATCCTGCTGACTGTGTTACTGACCCAACCGATGTCCAACGCGGCAGCCGCGCTGGTAGTGCTGCCTGTGGCGTTGGCCTCCGCAGCAGAGATCGGCGCCGAACCACGCACTTTCGCGATCGGCATCATGCTGGCCGCGTCAATCTCGTTCATTACTCCGCTCGAACCGGCCTGTCTGCTTGTGTTCGGTGCCGGCAAATACCGCATGTTTGATTTCATCAAGATTGGTGGACTTCTCACGCTGTTTCTCGCAGCCATCATCCTTTTCCTACTTCCAAAATTCTGGCAACTTAACCAATGATTGAATCGCTCATCCTCATCGTCGGCCTCGCCATCCTCACCGCAGGTGCCGATTTTCTGGTTCGTGGTGCTTCTGCTATCGCGGCGCGTCTTGGGCTAAGCGCCTTAGTCATCGGGCTCACAGTGGTCGCATTCGGCACCAGCGCCCCCGAGCTCGCAGTGTCAGTTAAGGCATCACTCACGGGGCAGGGCGGGATCGCGGTGGGCAACATTGTAGGCTCCAACATATTTAATGTTGCGGCAATTTTGGGTATTGCGGCATTGATCTGTCCACTCAAAGTGCATCTAAACCTTATCCGCAGGGACATGCCCATCATGCTAGGGGCATCGATGTTGTTCGTAGTGCTCTTAAGTAGCGGCGGTGGACTTGTCCGTTGGGAAGGCATGCTTTTGTTCGCCTTGATCGTGGTCTACACTGCCTGGTCGGTGAATGTTTCAAAACGCGAGCAAACACTCGGGATCGAGATCGTGCTTCCCGATGGTGCCGCTCCCACTCCGCCGGATCGCCCACTTATACTCAGTTTTGCCCTTACTCTGGGCGGCCTTGCGATGCTGGTAATTGGCGCACAGTTATTCGTGGACAGCGCAGTTACGATTGCGCGCAAGTTCGGATGGAGCGAGGCGGTGATCGGGCTGACAATAGTCGCTGCGGGCACTTCGATGCCGGAGTTGGCGACGTCGGTGGTTGCCTCGTTTCGGCGCCAGACGGACATAGCGATTGGCAACGTTGTCGGCTCTAACATATTCAACCTTCTGGGTATCGGGGGACTTGCGGCCACGGTTCATCCGTTGGAAACGGGCGGCGTCCGCGCTATCGACTTCGGCATGATGCTGATCACTTCTGCAGTCCTCCTGCCGTTCATGCGCACCGGATTCCAGATCAGTCGCATCGAAGGTGGAATACTGTTCTGCTCGTTCCTGGCTTACCTTTGGCTTGTGTGGCCGTGAGCCATTCCACTCACGGCGAACAACCGTGAGGGTGGCTCAATCCAACGGTGCAGTTTCCAGCCCGGAAACCAGACACCTCACTTAACAGATTTCGGAGCTGGTGAAATTTTCCGCGTCCCGCTACGATCAGCTACCGCTAAGAGCGGCGGCGAATCATTGTCATCAGGCCAATGCCCACGATTGCCAGCAGCGATACTGAAGGTTCCGGGACGCTGTTGATTTCGAGTGCGCCGAGGTAGAAAAATCCTGAACCATTCGTATTGTTCGGGCCAGAAGACACATCGATGACGATGCTGTTGGATCCGTTGCCTCCCATGCTTGGGACGAAGGCGAAGTTGTCGTCATTGCTGGCGACATCGAGGAACACTGTTGCGGTGCTATCGCCCGTCAGGACATACTGTGTTTCACGGTTGTCGCTCGCAGTGCGGGAGCCGTATAGCGAGATGGAGTAAAGTCCGCCCGGCTGAAGCCCGGTAATCGTGACTTGGGCGTTGGGAACCTCAATTCCGTTGAAGGTTGCTACGTTGCCGTAGAAGCTGTCACGTGTCGCTTCTGCCGGATAGACGGTGGATATCAGTGTCCCGTTCGTATTGATTCCATTGAATCGTGAGGTGATGCCAACTCCAATCCCGGTGCCTGCTCCTGTGTTTGCATCCACCGCATCGATCACCGTGCCGTCCACCGCGCTGGTAATATTGTTCCAGGATAGGCCGTTTGTAGGGGTGGCAGTAGTGGTCGTGCCAGAACCGAAGTCTACCAGAACGTTGGCACCTTCACTCACGACCGTCTGAAGGAAAAGGAGACTGGCAACGCCAAGCGACTGAACTATGCGGCAGGAGATCGTGGAGGATTTCATAGATAATGAGTTTTTAGACTTAGTTAAAGACAGATGTGATAACTACAGTCATTTCAGGAAAAAATCCTGAATAACCGAGTGCAATGATCGCCAATTATATACATTCTCGGTAAACCACACCAGAAAAACTTATTTTTTCGACCGGACAAAGTGGTAATCGCCTGACGGCCACTGGCAGCCTGGCTGCGATTCCTTACTCCAGCCAGCCAGTCGCAATCAGAGAGCGGCGGGAAAGCGTTACATTGTAAAGCGTTCGCCGAGGTACATCTGGCGGGCCATGGGGTCGTTTACGAGGAAGTCCTGCGTGCCTTCGCGGCGCACCTGGCCTTCGAAGAGGAGGTAGGCGCGGTCGACGATGGAGAGTGTTTCGCGCACATTGTGGTCTGTGATGAGAATAGCCAGGCCTGCTTCACGAAGACTCACGATGATCTCTTGAATCTCGTTGACTGCGATAGGATCTACGCCGCTGAAAGGTTCATCCAGCATCAACAGGCTTGGATCTGTCGCCAGCGACCTGGCAATGGTCAGGCGGCGCTTCTCACCACCACTTAAAGTGATCGCAACGTTGCGCGCCAGTCGGGTGATGCCGAACCGATCCATAAGCGAATGACAACGGTCGCGACGCTCGCTGCGGCTCATCTTTCGCGTCTCGAGAACTGCCATGATATTCTGCTCGACCGTCAACTTGCGGAAGATGGATTCTTCCTGAGGAAGGTATCCCATGCCCAGGTTCGCACGCTTGTTCATAGGCTTACGCGTGACGTCCTGTCCGGAAAAAACGACTCGTCCGGCGTTGGGCACGACCAGACCGACTACCATGTAGAACGTCGTCGTTTTGCCGGCACCATTCGGACCGAGCAGCCCGACGATTTCGCCTGGTCGCACGTTGACATCGACTCCGTCGACTACTGCGCGGCCATCATACACTTTCCGGAGTTGTTCAGTATAAAGAAGATACCGCTCAGTCGACCGTTTACGTTGAGGCTGGCGTGAACCAGCACGGGCCTGCTCCTGAACAGGCGCTGCGGTCGCCCGGCGCGGATTTGCGGATCGGGTTCTGGGAACGGAGGCGGATTCACTCATGAATTCGATTCCAAATTACAGACAAATCCCTCAATGTAAACCGAATCCGCGCTCCTGATGATCACTGGAAATTCCACTATCAATCTTTATTGCGTTGAAAAATCGCGGGGCCGGATGCTTCGAAATCACCATTCTGCCGCACGTAGATGATGGTATCCTTCGCTGTCGATTGCACACTGACATTGCCCTGATTGAGCACTGGCCAGTCATGCAGAATGATGTCGCCCGAGGTGCTGTCGTAGCTGACCCAGCCACATTTCGCACGAATCTCTTTTGCTTTATCGACTGAGAACTTGGTCAACGCCACCAGTCGGCCATTTCCCCTGGCGAAGATTTTCTCAACTGAATCCGAGGCATCGCCAGTATCAGAAGCTCCGGTGCCAAGGGTCGTACTACTGGCTCCGGCTTTCCCCTTTTCAGCTGGCGCATCGCTCAGCACACTGGAAGGATTTCCCTTCAGGAATACCTCCAGTTCTTCACATTCAATGTGAAACCCCGGATGGTTAACGACGACATCTTGTTGAAAAACAACGATCTGCTCTTTGTTGTTGAAATACGCCTGCCCCTCGCATTCGATGATGATGTCCGATTTCGCCTCTTTCTTTTTCACGCTGGCGACTGGACGTGAATCCGGCTGCGGAACAGGCGCTTCCTTCGGCTTCTTCGGAGCTTGCGCCTGAGCCTGCACCGGCAGAAACACCAGAGCACTGCAAAAAATTCCTGACAAATATACCACTTTAATCATCACTCTTATCAGCTGTTGTCGTCCTTTTTCTCAAAGTCATCGAGAAATTTTCCAGTGGTTTTGTGCTCACCATTCTGACGAATGATGATCACTGCGTCTTTGGTCGCTGCCCTGCGGGTGAATTTCCCATTGCTCACGACTGGCCAGTCCCGCAATTCAATATCACCCGTGCGTCCATCAAAAATGACCAATCCGCATTTCCCCACCAGTTCACCTTTTGGCGTGTAGCGCACGAGGTCGACTTGCTTTCCTTGTCCCTTCGCCACCGCCTTTCGAATGCCTGCAGCGTCGCGATCGGAGGTTGTTTTCTTCGCGGCTCCTGAACCCGGTGAGATGGCGCCAGCCTCCAGAAACACTTCCATCTCTTCGCACTGAATAAGGAATCCAGGATGTTTCGCAACGACTTGATCTTCAAACAGAATCACGTTTCCAGATTTGTCGTAAAATGATGTGCCACGGCAAGTGATGCGCATCTTCTCGTTGTCTGCCTTCGCCTTGCGATTAAGCATTACATCAGCACCAATGTCAGGCAATGGCACGGGCACGCCGCCCACCATTTCGACTTCCACAGGCGTTGCTGCAGGAGCATTGGAGAGGACGGGATCAACAGACTGAGCCGGACGCGGCTGCTGCCTGGTTGGGGTGTCGACCGGAGCATCATTCCTACTATCATTCCCAAGCACAGAGCTTCCCCTGGCAATCAATCGACGCGCCTCTGGAGATGCTCGCTTCACCAGCGCCTCCGCCTTTGCCCGACTCACCAGTGATTCCTTATCAAGTTTTGGCAGGTTCCCGCGATTTTTCGCGGCCGCTTCTGCCTTCTCGCGCAGTGACTTAAACAAGTTGTCTTTTTCATCCACCTTCTCTGAGCTGTCCTCCAACAACTGGCGCCGCTTCGCTTTTTCCAGCGCCTGCAATGCGTCATCCAGAAATTTCAGCTTGTCGTCGCCTTCCTGAGCATGCGCCGAACCAGACACTGATACTAAGACAACCATTGCTACGGCCATCAGCGCACACTTTCCAATTTTCTGTAGGAACTCATTCATTTTGTTTCTCCGTTTTGGGTTCTTTCTTCTCGCCCTGGTTCATCGACATCTTTCCGCCACCGAAAATCGTCATGCGCACGGGCCCATTCATTCTGCCTACATCCGCCCGCACCTTCTTGCCGTCCACTTCTGTGGTCGACGTGTCATACACCAATCCAGTGCCAACGATCTCGAACTGACCTGCCACGGTCACTTTGCTATAGCTATCACCCGTGAGAATTCCAGTGAGTAGATCAAAGTAGCCGCTGCGCACTTCGATCCTCATCGATTCCTCACCGTCAGGCCCGTATTCCTGCACGTTTAGCCCAAGCAGCCGTAGCGACACTTCGTCTTCACGCTGCACCTTGCGCACTTCAATCGTGCTGATACGCTTTCCAGTTTCGGGATCAAATTGCGGGATCACCAGCTCGCTATGCCCTCGCCCAACAGGCGTCACGTTGCCAATAGCGTCCGCCATGGTCGGCGACTTCTCTTCTTCTTTGACCTTCTTTCCCTTTTTCTTCTTCTTTGCTTTCTTACTGGATTCCGCATTGCCATCTTGAGCCATGGCAGTGTACGGAGTCGGCAGCAATGCGAACCCTAACACCACCACTAGAGACACCAGTAGCTTGAAGCGTATTCCAGTTACAAACATTGCGGGCTTCACTGACCTTACAGACATTTCAGGCATTGGTCGCAGGTTGGGTAGTTACAGTCTGGTGAATGCTGGCTAAGGTGTCGAGCACGGCGGCAATTTCGCTCAGAGGAATCTGGTTGGGTCCGTCTGACAAGGCATTGTCGGGATCGGGATGTGTCTCCATGAAGACACCGTCGCATCCAGCCGCCACAGCAGCACGCGCCAGAACCGGTGCCAGTGCTCGATCGCCACCAGTCGCACCACCTAGACCACCAGGCCGCTGCACCGAGTGCGTGGCATCAAATATCACCCGCAACCCATGCTCACGCATCCAGTAGAGCGAGCGCATGTCAGCGACAAGATTGTTGTAGCCGAAGCTCACACCGCGCTCGGTGATCAACAGCCGGTCATTGCCGAAGTGGGCGACCTTTTCAGCGATGTTGACGACATCCCACGGTGCCAGAAATTGCCCCTTCTTGACGTTCACTGCGCGCCCGGATTCGGCGGCCGCTTGAATGAGATCCGTCTGCCGACAGAGGAAGGCCGGAATTTGCAATAAATCGATATACTCTGCGGCGATGGCGATGTCTTCTGGCGAATGCACATCCGTGGTCACCGGCACTCCCAGTTCACGACCGACGTCAGCGAGCAACTGGCAACCGTCCCGACAATCCATGCCACGAAACGAATGCACTGACGTCCGGTTCGCCTTGTCGTAAGATGCCTTGAAAATGAAACGAAAACCACGTGCCTGGGCAATTTTCAACAACGCGGCACCCATTTCCCGCAGAAACGATTCGGATTCGATCACGCAGGGGCCGAGAATGAACACGGGCTGCACGCCGTCGACTCGAACATTACCGATCTCAAAACTCGGTGGCGAAGAGTGCGAAACTTGGGGCTGATCAGTCAAGAGAAAGGAAAGTCAAAAGGTGATACGCGCGGGTGATTGCTGACTGGCGAACTGCGGAAACTTAGGGCCGGGAGTCTTGCTGCACAAGTGTTTCTCAGGCCCGCCACGGTGCTCTAATGTCAGCACAGTCAGCACTATTGCCGCATTGAATGACCATTCGACTATTCCTGCGTGACGGTGTTGTCATCCCAGCTTTTTCTTCACTTCGCCTTGATCGCAGCCATGAGCCCGGCGCGCATCGCGTCGACCGGTGCATCGCGATTGAACCACCATTCGAAGGAAAATACCCCCTGCCACAATAACATGGGCAGCCCGTTGGTGGTGCGGGCGCCGTTCGACTTTGCCGCCTTGAGAAATTTGGTCTCAATCGGGCTGTAGATCATATCGAATGCCATGTGATGCGGCTGCAATAAATGCTGTGGCAAGAGTTCAGGATCCGTTCGCTTCATACCAATCGATGTCGCATTGACGATAAGGTCCGTATTGTCCAACTCTTCGCGCAGAGCGTCTGTTTCCCATGGGCAGACAGTCAGCCGCTTCACCGCACCTGCCACGCGATCGTCATCAAAGTAAGCGGCCACTTCCTGCGCAACCGCCACCGCTTTCTCAGCCGTTCGGTTCACCAGCACCAGGCGTTCGCAATCTTCCACCGCACATTGCACCGCCACCGCACGCCCGGCTCCGCCACCCGCGCCGATGATCATCACTCGCAAGTCACGCACATCGACCATGAATTCCTCGCGCACGGCTCGCAGAAAGCCCGGCCCATCGCTGTTGAATCCGACTAGTCGCTTGTCGTCGTCGCAAACAACCGTGTTCACCGCGCCCAGCTTCTTTGCCAGATCATCGACTTCATCCATCGCCGCCAAAGCCAGAAATTTGTGCGGAATGGTACAGTTCGTTCCATAGAATCCAAGCTCAGGCAGCAACCGCACCGCTTCATCAAATTCCTCTGGACGAATCTGCAGCCGGATGTACTGGGCATCGATTCCAGCGGCCTCAAGCGCAGGATTGTGTAACTGCGGCGACAACGAATGCTCCACCGGATCACCAAACACCGCCACTCGCGGGCGCGGCGAAACATTGCTGATCACTGCATCCCAATTCTTGAGATCTGCGAGGGTATAAACGGATTTAGTTTCTTGCACAGGCACAGGCTAACCATGGCCCGGGGATGGTGCGAGTCGAAAATCTCTATGCTCTGACCCGGACACGCTCATTCCAGCTTGACCTGAGACGCGGCCCTGCCAGAACATCAACCAGAGTGCAGGCTAGCGGCGATCACTGATAAATTGGCATTCAAAGCGGCGCGCTCGCCGTTTCCACCGTATCCATTGTTCCGTGCACGGTCTCCGCTTAATTTATCCCGTCATTATTCGCTACGCGCTTCGCCACAAGGTGATCGCGGCGCTGAACGTGCTGAGTGTGGCGCTGGGAGTGGCGGTGTATCTAGCCATTCAGACGGCCAATTTTTCTGCTAACAGTGCGTTTCAGGCGGGAGTCGATCTGGTAGCGGGCAAAAGCCAGCTGGAGGTACGGGCGATGGTGCGATCGGAAGGCGTGGACGATACTCTTTTGCCTCAGATCGCCAATTTCCCTGGAGTGAAGGCGGTCACTCCAGTGGTCGAAGGCTATGTCACGCTGCCCGGAAAAGAAGGCGAGTATCTGCGCATCGTTGGCGTCGATCCTTTTTCCAACACGGACTTCCGTACTGGCGAACTCGGCATAACATCGCAAGGCTACCAGACGGATCTCGATGGATGGCTGGCACGACCAAATTTTCTCGCACTTTCGACAGAATTCTGTGAGCGCAATGAACTGGCCCAGGGCGAGACGTTTCAAGTTCTGGTCAATGGCGAGACTGTCGATGCCACCGTGGGCTTTGTCATCGATCGCGATACCAGTAAGGATGGCTATGTGTCTACGCGTGTCGCCGCGATGGACATCGGCTGGGCGCAGGAATTGCTCGGCACCAGTGGCAAATTGACGTCGATTCAACTGGCACTGGATGATCCGACGACGATGCGGGAAACGATCGCCGCACTGGAGGAAATGCTGCCGGAATCGGTTGCCGTAGCCACTCCTCAGCAGCGTAGTCTGCAGGTGCAACTCATGCTGGAAGGATTCCAACTGAACCTGCGGGCGCTCAGCATGGTATCATTATTAGTCGGCGTGTTTTTGATCTACAATACGGTGTCAGCATCTGTTGTGCGACGACGCAAAGAGATCGGCACACTGCGCTCGATGGGCGCCAGTTCGCGGCAGGTTCTGGGCATGTTTCTGCTCGAAGCCATTGTGGTGGGATTGATAGGGGTGACGCTTGGGGTCTTTGGCGGTATCGTGTTGGCACGCAGCCTGTTGGACGCCATGTCTCAGGTCGTATCGATGCACTATATCCTCGTCAGTATCGAGCAGCCGTTCTTTTCACCGCAACGCATTGCAGAGGCATCGATCGCGGGTTTCGCCACGGTCATCCTCGGCGCGTGGCTGCCTGCCAGAGAGGCAGCGCGCATCCAGCCAGTCGATGCCCTGCGCAATCCACGGCTGTTCGAAAGCAAAAGCCCGCGAGCGTCTCGACTGTGCCTGCTCGGCGCAGCATTCGTTCTGCTGGCGGGAGTGTTAGCGTGGCTGGCACTGGTCACCGGCCCAGCCTGGCTCAGCTTTGCCGCGTGCTTTTTTCTCATGGCCGGCTTCTCGCTGATCATGCCGCAACTGGCGCTTTCGCTCGGCCTGTTGACGCGGCGCTGGGTCGGGGGCAATATTGTTGCACGCCTCAGCACCGAAGATTTTGTGCGTTCGCTGAATCGTACAGCGGTGACTTCGGCAGCGTTGATGGCTGCCATCGCAATGATGATCGGAGTCGCGGTCATGATCACCTCGTTCCGTGACACGCTGGTCGCCTGGATCGATCGTACAGTCATCGCCGACGTCTACATCACACCTGCTGCGAACGAGGTCATCGGCATTCAGGCATTTCTCCCTGAATCACTGCGCACCGAATTGCTCGCCGCGCCAGAAGTCGAAGCGGTCGATCGTTTCCGCGATTTTCAAGTCGTCATGGATGGTCAGCCCGCGAACCTCGCTGTCGTTGATGGAACTAATCGGCAAAATCTTGCCTTCACTGGTGGCGATGATCCGGCAAAGACGAAACGCTTCTTCGAGCCCGATCAAGTCATCGTCAGTGAGATTCTCGCCGCCCGCCGCGACTTGGCCGCAGGCGATTCCGTGGCACTTCGCACCCCGGCTGGCGTGCGTCAATTCACCGTCACTGGCGTCTACTACGACTACGCTGACAGCCAGGGCCGAATGATGATGACGCGCAAAAATTTTGACATCTACTGGGACGATCAGCGTTTTCACTCGATGGGAGTCTTTCTCAAGGAAGGGGTCGCCGACACCGCGATTCAGGATCTGATCGACAAGATTCGCACCAGCCACAGCGGCGACAGCGAACTTGCGATTTACTCCAACCGCGCACTACGCCAGCGGGCCCTCGACATCTTCGACCAGACATTCGCAATCACTCACGTGCTCCGCCTTATCGCCATCGTTGTGGCAGCGTTAGGGATTGTGCTTTCATTGACCACACTGGTCATGGAGCGCTCACGCGAAATCGCCCTTTACCGCAGCCTGGGAGCGACCCAGCGCCAGGTCATTGCTTTGTTCCTTGGCGAAGGCGCACTACTCGGTCTCGCCAGCAGCATTGCCGGTGTGGTCTGCGGCGTAATCCTTTCCATGGTGCTCACCTGGGTCGTCAACAAGGCGTTCTTCGGTTGGACCATCGATTTTCGGATCCCCATCAGCGAGCTCCTCTGGACACCAGTCTGGGTCATCCCGGTTGCTGTTCTCGCCGCTTTCTTCCCAGCCTGGAAAGCCAGCAAAGTGCAGCTCTCTCAGGCGCTGAGGACTGAATAGCTCATCCGTGCCAAGGAGCGGCGACTTTAAGTCACCACTATGGCGAAAGCGAACGTTCTACCAGGTCTGCTTATGCTCGGATGAATCCTATGGGGGAACTTACTGCCGCTGGATTGTAGAATGAAGAGAGGTTTGGCAGGACGGAGTCCATGGAGGTGGGAGAAACACCGAACCAGGCTAACAATTCGCCAAAGAATTCGTCGGTGGCGGTGGTAGGGACTAGGCGCCCACCACGCCCGACGTCCTGCGGGCCATCCAGAACCAGTGACGGATAGCCGGATGGGCGCATGGTGGTGCTCACGACCTTACCGCCGTCGACAGGTGTGCCGAATACCATCTGATTTCCTCCCCATGCGTGGTCAGTGCCGCGGCCGTTGGAGCGAAGCGTGCGACCGAAGTCTGAGCAGGTGAAACTCACGACGTCATTGTCCACTCCCAGTTCTTCCAGTGCCGACTGGAACGAGGCCATGGCAGGTGCCAGTACTCCCAGCATCGAGTCCTGCGCTACAAGAAGTTCCGAGTGGTGATCCCATCCGCCGAGCCGGACGAAGAACGTCTGACGGCGTAGTCCAAGCGTTTCACGCAGCGCGATGGTCTGAGCGACTGCGCGGAGATCTTGTCCCAGTGGATGCAGCGGGAAGCCGGTACTGACTCGCGGGGCATTCGCAAATGCACTGCCAAAGAACTCGGCAGCCTCGACGCTGTTTTTTGTCAATCCACTGAGGCTTTGTTCGAACAGGTTGGCATATTGCGCTTCGACCATGCTGCGTAAGGCCTGGTTCTTAATCGAAACCGGGCCAGTGGTCACATTTGCACCGCTGAAATTGAGTGCACCTTGGGGAGTGACGACAAACTGGGACGTTTGTTGTCCAGTCTGGAACGTGTTGTTGCCGCTGTAGGACATATTCATCGACGTTTTGCCCGTGTTCAACGTCGAGTGAAGGACATCTGCAGCGCGGCCGGCCCATCCGGTCAATTGATCCAAACCCTGAGGCACAGAAGTCTGCCATTGCTGGATCTGGTCGTTGTGCGAGAACAGCGCTTTGGGCACCGGCAGGCGGCCACTTTGAAAATCAGCGAGCGAAGTGGGCTGAATCAAAGTGCCGACGTTGGTGACAAATGACAACTTACGCTTTCCCTCGAACGCGCCTGTACCGTTAAACATATCCGCAATCTGCGTCGCTCCGCCGTGCAGATAGTAGTCTCGATCGTCCCCTCCCGGCGCCTGATCAAGTGTGATCAGTTGCTCTGGATTCAGAGCAAGATTACTCCTTGTTGTGCGGTACTCAGCGTACTCACTGGCCTCTCGTGGCACTAGCAAGTTGAACGAGTCGATTCCTCCATCCAGAAAAATACAGACCAGCGATTTGCAATCGTTGCCAGCCAGATCAGCCGCCGCCGCATTGTTCGCCATTTTGAGATTGAGCAGCGTGGAGAGAACTGACGCCGATCCAAGTGCTGCACAGCTTGCTTCTCCGAGGAATCGTCGCCTGGTCAGTGGATTGGAGCGTTGGCTTTGAGTTGACATAGTCCGGTCTTTTAGAAATTGGGGAATCGATTTTGATCTGTGTTATCGCTGCACTGCGGCTTCCGGTGACATCAGGGTCAGATAGGCTGCCATGATTACGCGTGTGTTAGGATCAGTGAGTGGCAGCGATTCCACTGCAAGCACGATGGTTTTTCTAGTGTTCGCGCTCATGCGACCGCTGCAGAACAGAAGGTTAAATCTGTCGGCAAGAGCTTCGGGATCATTTGCCAGGATAAAATGGTCCGAAAAATCGAGCGGCAGGAATTGCCGATTGGAGCGACTGATATCCACCTGCATACCATTCTTGAAGAAGTCCCAGAAGTAGTTCGGCAGGGCAACGGAGGAATGGGAGTCAACGATCTGGAATGTGGGGCTTACCAGTCCGCCATCACGGATGGGTCCCGGTGCCTGGTAATCAGGGCGGAAGAAATTGAAAACTGAGAATGAAAAAGTCGGCACCTGCCGGGCTGCGTTGGCGAAACTCGTCGTTTCGAACCAACCTAGTTTGTCATATCGACCCAGATTGAAGGCTCGGGCAGCGGCAGTCAGTCGCAGCACCGGTTCCTTCATCTTGCCGTTTGTTGGACTTCCGATCGCGTAGATTGGGCTACGGGCTTCCTCGTCCATGAGGACAGCTTTCACTACGGCACCCAGATCACCGCGAACGCCGGCACCATCGTTTACGAATACATTCTGCACCCGTTCAATGTAAGCGGGAGATGGGTTGGCAGTCACCAGGAACTGAATGAGTTGACGACTGACAAATGGTGGAGTGTTAGGGTGCTCGGCCAGGAGTCGCATGGCGTCGCGAATTTCGTTGATGCCATTTTCACTGGTGGCTTCACGAGCCGGCAGTGACACCAGCGGACGCCCGGGCAATTGCCTGTCTGGAAACAGGATCTTTGCATCAAAGTCGTGCCGATCAGCGTGCATTTCCATCGTTTTGAGAAAATGAAAGTCTGAGCTACCGCCATCTCCCCATTCAAGGTCGGCGTACCACAGGCCAGTCATGACTCTCGCCAGTTCAATGATGGTCTCGTTGGTGTAAGATGCGATCGGTTCGCCATCAACATCCAGGATCTGCGAGCCGTCAGGATTCAGTTCCCAGAGGCCAATTGACATCAGCTGCATCACTTCTCTAGCGAAGTTCTCGTCCGGGAACTGGTTGATTGCCGGAGTCGCTTTTTGATTGCCAATATGACTGAGATACAGGCCCATTACGGGATGGAGGGCGATCTCGACCAGTAAGTCTTCGTAGTTGCCAAGGGCATTGCGCACGAGGACGTCGTAGTAGTTACAGATGCCCTGCGGAACGCGTTCAAGCCGGTCGTCACGTCTGGAAACAACGGCAATCTGGCTCAGTGCGAAGGCTACCCGCTGACGCAATTGATCCCCTGCCTGAGTGGCCGCACGCATGAATGGAATCGTCGCATTATTTCCTTCCAGACCGAAAATACTTTTGTTGTAGAAGGGTTCTTCGCGGAGGCCGAACAGGAAGTCCTGCCACAGCGCTGCGATCACTGGCTCGTGCAGAGTCATCGGCTGAACTGTAATTTGATCGTCGACCCAACTTTCAATGCCTAAAGATCTGACGCGTTCGATCTCTGCGAATGTTGCGCCGAATGTAGCCTGCTCAAGCAACCGCGCTGCCTGCGTCTGCGTAACAGAAGCGGAGATAGAACTCGGATTTACAGCGGTTCCACTGCCTCTGCCGATGCGATCCAGAAACGACAGGTAGTCGCCGAACAAGATGGTATTTCCAGCGCCAGTTTCCGACTGTCGCGAGCTGTTCGCTTGCAGTGGATCTGTCCCAAGCAACCATTCCGACGCATCATTGATCCCGTCACCATCAGTGTCCACGGGGGGAGTTCCGCCGCCACCGCCAGTCGTTGCTTCCACCGTGAAGTATAACGATCTCTCATTTGCTGTGATGCCATCCGACAAAACGAAGGACAACGGGCCAGCCTGATCGGTCATGAGGGTTGCTACTGAGTTCCAGGTCTGCAGATCGGCGCTGGTAAGCACGTCATAGTCTGCTCCAGGAACTGCATTCCAAATTAGCCCGGGGCCCTGATCAAGATCGGTGAGCTGAATCGAAACCGGGGCCTGACCTCGGGTGCCGGATCTTGGATCAAATGGATCAGTTCCCTGTGCCAGTTCTGCTGCGTTACTGATGCGGTCCTGATCCTCGTCGCCGATTCCGTTGAGACCGTAATTCCCGATGCCTGTTTCCCATAGATCATCCAATCCGTTGCCGTTCAGGTCGGTGGGGATGGCTGGAATTGTGAAGGTGCTGAAAAGTGGCGATGACTGAGGATTGAGGGGATCGTAGCCACGCTTCAACTCGTAGAGGTCGCTCCAGCCATCGAGATCAGAGTCCGCCGTTTTTGGCAGTGTGCCGAGAATCGCCTCTTCGACATTCGTCAAGCCATCGCTGTCATCGTCCAGTTCACCGTCTGTTGGCAGATCTGGATTGAATCCATTGGCCAATTCAAAATCGTCCGGCATTCCGTCGTTGTCCCGATCAGCTGGGGCCAGCGGCTGGGTTGACTTGATGACTTCGATGCCTGCACTTTGGATGATCGTAGATATTTCAACTTCGCGGTGACGCGAAATCCAGAGACCAGATCCATTTTCGATAGGATCGCTGGCAATCCAGTTCCGTGATCTCCTCGACACGATAGAACGGTCAGTATCCTGATTCAAAATATCGAGCGAGCCTCCCCAAGTGGATTGTGAACCACATGAAATCCACCGGAGATCGAACGACAGGCGGTCAGACACATCGCTGCTACCAAAACCAGAAAATCCTGCCAATCGATTCAGATCCGCTGCGGTGAGTTGCTCACCCATCGAAAAACTATTATTGCTTGGGCTGGTCAGAATGTTGGCGTCGGTGACCGCAAAGAATCCGTAGTTGCCGTTGATGTATCGCAGCGTCATCCAGGCGTCACGCAAGTCGGTTTCATTGACGAATACGGAAGCCAGCTCCCAGATCAGATCTTCTCCTGCTTCGTTGGGAGTGGGGAGAGCGGAATTCCGATCCCAGCGCATGCGGACGTTATCGATTCGCCAGCGCCAGCTTCGATCAAAGTGTGAATAGAACGGTGTTGCAAAGGAATCGGGAGCGTCTGATGCATCCACTGGCGAGTGGCCAAGCTTTATCTCCCGATTGTCGCTGTCACCATCGCCATCCGTATCGAAACGGTTAGGATCGGTTGCAACGGAACCGGTGATCACGCGCACTTCGCGGCCATCGCCCAGCCCATCGCCGTCAGTATCAGGCGCAAGTGGATCGGTACCAGTGTTGGTTGCAGAAACAAATACGCCAGTGCCCGTTTCGACATGATCCATGAGGCCATCTTCGTCAGTGTCAGACGACTGAGGCGAGGTGCTTGCTGCGAATTCCTGCGCGTTAGTCAGGGCATCTCCGTCGCCATTTGCACCAGCAGTCGCGCTGAGGTCGCCGAAGTATGCGACTTCCCAGACATCAAGCAGGCCATCGGCGTCGGTATCGCTTCTGTCTGCAGGGGTCACGATATCGATATCATCGATCTGCAGGCTCGGGGCGCTCCTGGTGTAAGTCGTAGAGAACGTAAAACGGTCGACCTTGCACGGAGCAAAGCCAGGAACGGCGACATTGTCAAAAACCGAAGTGCTATCGATGGCGAGAGAAGCACCCGTCGCAGGAGACCAGCTAATCTCAGCCTGGTGCCATGCTCCGTCGTCTGGCAGTGGCGATTCAACGGTTCCGCCAGCGAGCGGCGCTCCATCGACAGTGATGCGGTATCCTTGCGGCGTGGCGTCTGCGCTGTTGGCATCGAAGACGAAGCCAAGTCCCTGCGATACTGCAGCGGGCGTCAGGCCAACCGTGAAGCCTTCCGCTCCGATGAGGGAGGTAAATTTGAATCTGAACGTTGCACGGAATCCACCAACCGGCGCGTCTCCAAATGCCGGCAGGATATAGTCAATGCGTGCTCGTCCCGGAGTTGCGCCGAGTTCAAGTGCGCCAGCAACCACCCTACCGCTGCTACCTGATACGTTATCAATGCGGGAGCCGTCCGGGAATTCAGTCGTCCCATCGGGCGAGGCGAATTCTTGAGCGTATTGCATGACCGCAACTGGAACGCCCGTGTAGGAACCAGGAAACCGTGCAATATCAGCCGGGTCCGTGCCCAAATACGCTTCCTCACCGTCGGCAAACGCATCGCCATCAGTGTTTGCCAGTAATGGATTGCTGCCTAGTGCGTCTTCAATTCCATCGATCGCACCATCACCATCGCTGTCGGCATTGTTGGGATCACTTCCGAGAACGCCCAGCTCACGAGAGTCCGTCGCGCCGTCACCATCGGTATCGGCCAGTGTCGGATCCGTTCCTGCGGTCAGCTCTTCTGCGTTTGTTAGAGTGTCCGAGTCCCCGTCGTCCACTGAACCGGCAGACAGATCGCCAAAGTAGAACGTCTCCTTAAAGTCGTCCAATCCATCACCGTCGCTGTCCACCGTAGCTACCGCGCGAATATCGAACGGCTCCAATAGCTCAACCGTATCGGCAGATATCGCTTCGGCGGCCAGGGAGCCGGAACTGCGACCGGCAAAAAGAGTCAACCCCGAAGCACTGCGATTTTCCCAGGTCACCACGCGCACACTGTGTAGCCCTGGCGTGAACGCGACTGTTCCGAAGGAGGTTCCTCGCTGTCGATTTTGATTATGAATCGCCACCGCAGCCCCATCAATCCACAGGCCACCGCCTTCATCGCTGTTGAATCCAATCACCACAGATTGCGCTTCTTTCACATAGATCTGACCAGTGACTTCGATGACAAAATCTTCCGTATCAGTGAACTCGCCGATCTGGGGAAACGGCTGCACAGTGTCCGGAAAAATCCAGTCATCGTCGAAGAGTCGCTCTTTGAAATTGATGTGCCGTCGCGTGTGGCTGGTCGAGTTGCTTGAGAAGTAGCCGCGCAACATGTCGAGCACTCCCACTCTATTGAAACCAGATTCGAGTTGGCGCGGCCGTGAGTCTGCATCTACGACGCGGATGTTCCATTCGCCAGCGCGGAGGAACGGCGAAGGATTGGTCTGCGGATTGGTTCCGCGTTGAAATTCTACCAGATTGCTCAACCCATCGAGATCGGGATCACTTGCGCTATCATCGATCGTGGCATCCAGGCCATTCAGTGCTTCCCAGGCATCGGGAATCAGATCGTTGTCAGCATCCTCTCCCGCTTGAATTCCAAAGTACTCGATTTCACCGACATGATGCGTAGCCCCCTCTGTGCGAGTCGCTTCATAACGAATATGATTATAGGGAGGACTCGCCGCGTCCAGCGAGACGAGGAGTGTCTCGTTTTGCCTGGACCAAAGTGGAGCATCATCACTCTGGCTGAAAATAGGAGTAAAGGTGATGCCGTCCGAGGAACCCAGAATCTGCCAATCCTGTGGGTCACCAATTGATCCTGCGTTGCCAGAGGAAATCGTAAAGTGAGTGACGGCGAATGGTTGTTCAAATTCTACCGTCACCGAGCGCGGCATCTCATTGCTCACGTCGCCGCAACACCATTGAGCATCGGCGGCGCCCGAAGCATCGTTGTCAAAGACTCGGAACGCCCCACCCTGGCCGAAGTTAGCATCCTCAGCGGGAGACGCCGTGATCGCCTTCCAGTTCCAGTTCCAGGTCGGTGACGCTGCGCCGGTTGTGGGATCACCGTCGTTCTCGGGATCAGTCTTATCACCACCCCGCAACGATTCTGTTCCAGTGCCGAGACTAAAAACTTCAACTGCCGAAGCGATTTGAAACTGGCCAGTAATGCCAATCATGAATCCCGTAACCATCAATCGCAACAGCCGCTGGTTACAGCGTTGATCGATAGATTTCTTCCGTTTTATACTGCTGATAATCATGTCTCGTTTCTCTGGTATAGCAGCTTCATCGGTTGCAGGGCCATCACACGCCATAAGCTTCGATAGTATTCTTCCGATGTCGCGAACGCAACTGGATTCCCAGTTCAGCGTATATAGAAATCATGGCGATTGAATAATCGTCCGCTGACGATGAATCTAAGGTGAAATGACACAGCGAATGCGGCAGCACCGATCAACGAACGAAGTAGCGCTCCGAGAACAGTCCATGTAGTTGTTAGGCGACGTCCCTAATAGCAGTTCTTCACTCAGTATGAATAGAGAGCTTGTCTCTCCATAGCTTCCTGAGGTAGCGCATCGCAGGGTATTCTACAAACTTGCTCACTGCAGTAGCGAGGAGCAGCGTTGCAGTGAATGCTAGAACCAGTGCCAATGGAAAGGGCAGTGCGGCCTGAAGGCAGATCAGGATGATCGTGTAGCCAACGTTGGCGTGGACAAGATAGTATGGATAGGAAATCCAGCCTAGAAATTGCAGAGGCCTGAATAGGAGGAAGCGGGGGTCGAAGCGAGCAATGGCGGCAACGCTCGCGATCGCGAAAATGCTTTCCAGGCTTCGGTATTCCAGCCCGGATTTCGACAGAATAGTTGCGGTAATTGGTAAGAAGAACCAGTAGAGCCTCTTGTTCTGACTTTTATGCAGATTGTAAATGGTTGACCCAGCAAGGAAGTAGTGGGCGTAGTCGAGGTGAAATGGCTAAACACCACGCCTACTGCCGCTATCCCACGCAATGCATCAAAGCCCTGAATCCTGCCTTTATCCATTCGTTACTTATTGATTCCTACTCAAAGTCGACTGGGAACAACTACTTTATTAGTTTTGCCGTTCGAATTCTATACCATGGAGCAGCCGGCTTGGTCCAGACCAGCTAACTCAATATCGGGATGGAATTCTGGACTGCGACTTGGGGAGATCGGCAATTGCAGTGTGCCGTCTACTATTGGACGGAAAACAGGTTTTTTGCTGGGATGGATGCGCGTTGGTCATTGGTGCCGCCTGACCATTCGACGTCTAAGGCTGGGGTTACGTCTTTTGGAATAGTGACGAAAACCGAGAGTGGATGCAGGCCGGCTTTGAGGGCGATGGTTGTTTCTCGCTGTTCTCCATTGTAGCCGAAGTCGGCATCGATGAGAACGGCCTCGTGAATTCTGAGGACGGCTTTGCCATTGCACTTGAGAGCAAAGGCGTAGTCCCCATCCTCGGGCACTTCCAGGTAGCCGTAGCAGATCGATGTGGCACTGACTGGGAAATTGGCAGCGAGGGTGGTGGAAGCGATCGATGCATCAGGCTTGCGATCGGTTTGTCGTGGCACCCAGGGAGACTCGCCATTGTAGACTTGCCATTGCAGACCGGGGCGCAGTGTCTCTTTTGCGATACTGGCTGCTGGCACGGCGAGTGAATCGTACGGGCGCTTAGCGCTACTATCCGCGCGGCGTAACTGCAGGACGCGGTCTTTCATCTGCTGATTCAGCGCAGTGAATTCGGCGCTGCTGTCTGCAAGGTTGTGCCTCTCACCTGGATCGCCATTGACCTCATAAATTTCGAAGTCGTCGTGCGGATCACGCATGTTCTGCCGCACACCTTTATAACCATTCTGGAACAACACCTGCATCTGCCCGTGTTTGCGACCTCTCCTGGCTTCGAGAAAGTCCGTGTACTTAGGGGTGCCGCCGCCGACAGCATATTCGATATAAACGGTCGAGTCACTGGGTGTGCCCCGCCCGGTCAACTGCGGAACGAGCGACACTCCGTCCGATAACGCGGGCACGGGAACGCCAGCGACTTCGGCGAACGTCGCCATCCAGTCATGAAATTGCGATGGACGCCGGTCTTCGCTGCCTGCGGGAATCGTTGACGGCCACCAGGCCTGAGTCGGCATGCGGATACCGCCTTCCCAGACGTCGCGCTTCATGCCGTCCATAGGCCCGTAGGATCGGAACGCTGTCGGCTTATAGGGGGCATTCTTAATATAGCTCTCGCTGTGCGGACCGTTGTCGCTGGTGAACACGACCAGTGTGTTGTCCGCGATGCCCAAGTCACGCAGCAGTTGCAGCAAATCGCCCAGCGAGTTGTCAATGCGCCGCACTGACGAGGCGAAACGTTGCTCAACATTGGACCACTCTGACTGGCGATAGTCTGGATGAATGTATGAGTCGATCTCACCGGCTGCCGTATTGATCATCCTGCCATCTTCACCGACCCACTGTACGCCACCCTTGACGCCACGTCCTTCGGGATAAGGGCTGGTCGCTACTTGCAGTGCGCCATGTGGCGTGTCATGCGCGAGATACATGAAGAACGGCTGATCGGGCGAGGCCTTGCGGTGCTCGATGATCCACTTTTTCGCGTAGGCGGTGAACAGATCTGTGGTGAAGCATTTGTCGAGGCTGGCGGAGATTTCTTTGTCTCCATGCCACAGTTCCTGGGGTGCCTGATGCGATGGACTGTCGCCCAGCGGCCAGGAATTTCCCGGATAATGCTGGTGGCCATCACGGTGCCGCACATAACCAAAGAACTCGTCGAACCCGCGCTTGGTCGGGTAGGCAGGCCAGTGCGCTGGCTGCGGTGGTTTTGCAGTTGGACTACCCTGCAGTCCATACTTTCCAACCAGCACGGATCGATAACCAGCCGTCTTCAGGACGGTGCCAAGTGTGTGATTGTCCGCCAGCGCTTTATCGAACTGGTTATCGCGCACGTTTGCGTGCCCTTGATGCAGGCCGCTCAGCAACGAGCTGCGGGATGGCGCACAAACAGGGGCCGGACAATAGTGGCACAGCATCCGCACACCTTCCTTCGCCATGCGATCCAGCTCCGGAGTGCGGTGCTTTTTTCCTTCCTTGGTATTTTGAAAATTCACTCCCAGGTCGCCCCAACCCAGGTCATCGACAAAGAAAAAGAGGATATTGGGCCGCACGGGCGCTGATTCCTCCGCACTCAAAATGGCTGGGACAAGGGGAAAAAGCGCGAATGAGGTAAGAAGACTGCAAAGATATTTCATGGTATCGGGCGCAGTCTTTCAAACCGGGAGCAGGCCAACAAGGTTAGAATTAGCTGACATGCGTTTCAGGAATCAATAATCACTTCTGCATGGACACTGCGTTGGGTTCGGATTAACACGCAGGATGCGCGATATCGTGACACTTCTGGATAATAACAAACAATGGGCGGAAGACCGCACCAGGGAAGACCCCGAATTTTTTGAAAGACTATCGCAGCAGCAAAGCCCGAAGTTTCTCTGGATCGGCTGCTCGGACAGTCGGGTGCCTGCAAATCAAATCACGGGACTGGAACCAGGCGAAGTATTCGTGCACCGGAATGTCGGTAATGTAGTACACCAGACCGATCTCAATTGCTTGTCGGTACTGCAATTTGCGGTCGAAGTTCTGAACGTCGAGCACATCGTCGTCTGCGGCCACTACAGTTGCGGTGGTGTCAGCGCTGCCGTCGATGGCATCCGCCACGGAATGATCGATAATTGGCTGCGGCAAATCCGGCAGACGGCGGATACAAATGCAGAGGAACTCGATGCACTTACAGCCGCAGCGAGAATCGATCGATTGTGCGAACTCAATGTGGTCGCCAATGTCAACAACGTTGCCCGCTCGACCATTATTGAAGATGCTTGGGAGCGCGGACAGGAATTGCAGATCCATTCCTGGATATATCGTCTCAACACGGGGCGCATCACTTCATTGCAGGAATCGCTTTCCGGTTGAAGGTTGACTGCTAACTGGGAAATACCCGCTCAGTTGCCACTTGTCACCTCATTGACAATTCTCCATATTTACCTTGGAGGAGCTGGTTTGTGGCTAGCGGCAACGGCTTGACGCCGAGCCCGGAAAACGAGAGCCTGCGCAATGACATTGTTCGAAAAAATCGTAGCTCGGGAAATTCCTGCCGACATTCTGCACGAGGATGACGTCTGTATTGCATTCCGCGACATCAGCCCGCAGGCACCGGTTCATTTTCTCGTGGTGCCGAAGAAACCGATTCCAAGAATTGCGCAGGCCGAAGAAGTGGATCAATCCACGCTCGGCCACTTGTTGCTGACGGCAGCGAAAGTGGCGGCGGCCGAAGGTGTCAATACCGAGGAAGGAGGATTCCGCGTGGTCATCAACAATGGAGCCAATGGCGGAGAAACCGTGCCGCATCTGCATGTCCATGTGTTAGGTGGCAGAGCACTGACCTGGCCACCCGGCTAGCCAGTGGTTGAAAAATCGGATCACAGGTTTTCTTGCACGACTCTTTGCTGAGTGTCTACTGCTCGCTCGATTTCTTTTTGCGCTCGACGGGCATATTGCGATGAATCCAGACACTCTGGGTCATTCCCATGAGGAAGAGTGAGATGATCAGAAAGGATCCACCGTAGCTGATGAATGGCAGCGGCAAACCGGTAATGGGAAGCAGATGCACCTGCATGCCGACGTGCTGAAACGTGTGCGCGAACAGTAGACTGGTGGTGCCTATGGCGATGAGTCGACCAAGCGGATCGCGACTGCGGAAGGCAATCCAAATGCCCTGCAACATGAGTGCCGCCAGCGTGCCCAGGAGTATCATGCAGCCGCGGTAGCCGTGTTCTTCGGCAATGACTGCGAAGATATAATCGTTGTGTGCCGTGTTCTTCGGCAGAAATCCCATGCGGTGAATCGACTTCTGCCCTTCGACTTTGCTGGCCAGGAATCCTTTGCCCTCCCAGCCAGCCGAACCAATCGCATTGGTAATATGATAGGTCGCGTAGCCTTCGCCCTGCCGATCAATTTCTTTGCCCTGCAAAACATCGAGTGCGGTGGTGATGCGCGACTGCTGGTAATCTTCCAATTTAAAAAAGTAAACCAGCGGAACGATCATCAATCCGATCAACACAATGGTGATAATGTAGCGCATGGGAATGCTGCCAACGAAGAGCATCGCCCCCATGACCGGCAGCCACACAGACGCAGAACCAAAGTCACCTTCCTTCAATACCATCAGGCAGGGCACTCCACCGACGATGCCAGCGATCAACAGACGCAGAAAGTGGTTGCGCAGGATCGGGTGAAATTTGTTTAGCTCAGCCAGGACAAATGCCAGCATGAGGATGCCTGCTGCCATCGCCGCCTGCGACGGTTGGAATCTGAATCCGCCAAGGTCGAGCCAACTCTTCGAACTGTTCACTTCTGTTCCTGCAAGCTGCACCACCATGAGCAACGCCAGCCCCCCAGCGTATGCCGGAATCGCCCCCCAGCGCACCCACTTGTAGTCGATCAAGGCAGCACCGAAAAAGGCGACCATCCCAATGCCAATCATAAGCACCTGCTTGCGCCAGAGATTGTTAAATGCCGCCTCTTCCCTGAATTCAACCGCGCTGTAAATCGCCACGACCCCCGCGACCAGCAGTGCGGCCATAGTGGCGAACAGCAACCAATGGATGCCGACAAATTTACGAAAAAGTGGAGTCACAGGCGAAGCGGTCGAGGCAGTCGATTTACTTTGGGAAATCGATTCATCAGGAAAACTGGAATTTCCAGCATTCTAATCCAAAACGAACGGGCTGCGAACAGTATTTGAGTTCACCGCCGCCGCGTCCAGTCCTGGCGTCCATAGCGGGAATGCACCAGCATGGCGACAGTTTCATCGAGTGAAGTGCCTGGATCCCACGGTTCAGTTGCCTCTGCAAGGTGGCGCGCGAAAATCGCAGGCAATTCGTCTGGCACGGCAATGCCTTGAAGACTTCCTTGCAGCAAGACGCCAGAAGTAGTCCTGCGAACCGCTGCACCAGCCACTTTTTTGCCCGCGACAGCAAGATCCCGCGCCACCGGATGCTGAAAACATGCGCCTCCACGCGCAGAATCCTTTACCTCAAAGAAATCGGTCGCGGTGCCGCACTCTGCAAGTGCTTCAGCCAGAGCGGTGTGTACTCGTTGATAAAGGCCCGAAATTTTCCACCGGCTCCACTCGCACGACTCGGGAAGTGTCAGGGCGTAAGTGGCATCTGCGCCGCCATGCTCAACCGTGCCGCCTCCCGTCCAGCGGCGCACGTAAGAAAATGAATCGCCGTGCCGCTCCACCGCTTCAGCCCACGAGCAAAAATAGCCCAGAGAAACCGCAGGTATATCCCAATCATAGAATCTCAGAATCGGCTGAAACTCATTCAAATATAACGCTTCATCCATTGCCATGTTATCGACAGGCGTGCGCGATGCGTCATTGAATAAGCGCAGAAATGGGAGGAGTTCAGGCATTTTCTGCATCTCAGAACAACTGTTTCATTAAGCAAATCAAAATATCCGAAAAGATGAACTATTTTATTGCCCTAAAGAATTCTGTTCGATAGCGTCCGTTCAGAGGCCATCATACGTTGATTTTGACTGAAGGTTTTCTTGTTTGTTTATGTGTTGAGGGGGATTGAGGTGGCACCAGTGCTTGAATCTTTGATCACTGAGTGCCACCTCTCCTTCCCCTTCTTCTAAGGCTCACCTTTATGGCCTAAGGTCGACCACTCTCGGTAAGCGTCGGTCCGCTCAGCTTGACTCACTGGTAACGCATCGAGTTCCTTCGAGAGCGCATCCAGGCGATGGTCACGTTTTCCATGTAGTCTTCGAAGCCCTGATGATCACCGGTATTGATCCATCCATGCAATAACCGCCTGCGGAATGAGCACTGGTCACTCTTCTGTCGATTGAAAACAAAAGAGCCGGGCGGACTTGCGTCCACCCGGCTCTGATAGATTCTTTTGGAAAGAAGAATCGGATAGCCTGGGAGCTGATTACATCATGCCGCCCATGCCGCCCATTCCACCACCACCCATGCCGTGGTCGTGACCACCGCCGCCTGACTCTTCTTTCTCAGGGATGTCTGTGATGAGACACTCTGTGGTAAGAAGCAATCCACTGATGGACGCTGCGTTCTGCAGTGCACTGCGGGTGACCTTCGTCGGGTCAACAACACCAGCTGCAATGAGGTCAACGTATTCGCCAGTAGCGACGTTGTAGCCTTCGTTTCCGCTACGCTGCTTGACTTGCTCAACAATGAGCGCGCCTTCAACACCTGCGTTAGCAGCAAGCTGACGCAGTGGAGCTTCGATCGCGCGTCGCACGATTTCTGCACCAGTAGCCTCGTCTCCGACGAGATCGAGGGTATCGAGGACAGACTGCGCACGGATAAATGCGGTGCCGCCTCCAGCAACGATGCCTTCTTCGACAGCAGCGCGAGTCGCGTGCAATGCGTCTTCAACGCGTGCCTTCTTCTCTTTCATCTCAGTCTCGGTTGCAGCACCAACGTTGATCACGGCAACACCACCGGCCAACTTAGCAAGGCGCTCCTGGAGCTTCTCGCGGTCGTAGTCGGAAGTGGTTTCCTCGATCTGACGACGGATCTGGCCGACGCGGCCGCTGATGGCCTCGCTGCCACCTTCGCCTTCGACGATAATGGTGTTCTCTTTACTGATCGTGATGCGCTTAGCAGAACCGAGATCAGAAAGATCGACGTTCTCAAGCTTGATACCAAGATCTTCTGTGATGACTTTACCACCGGTAAGGATCGCAATGTCTTCGAGCATCGCCTTACGACGGTCGCCGAATCCAGGAGCCTTAACAGCAGCAATGTTAAGAGTGCCGCGCAGCTTGTTCACAACGAGAGTTGCGAGTGCTTCGCCTTCAACATCTTCAGCGATGATCAGGAATGGACGGCCGCTCTTTGCTACTTTCTCAAGCAGTGGAAGCATGTCCTTCAGGTTCGAGATCTTCTTCTCGTGAATCAGGATGTATGCGTTCTCAAGGTTTGCTTCCATCGTGTCCGCGTCTGTTGCGAAGTAAGGTGAAAGGTAACCTTTGTCGAACTGCATTCCCTCAACAACGTCGAGTGTGGTATCAATACCCTTTGCTTCTTCAACAGTGATAGTGCCGTCTTTGCCGACCTTGTCCATTGCGTCTGCAATGATCTCGCCGATCTCGGTGTCCCAGTTAGCGGAAACGGTTGCAACCTGGGCAATCTCTTTCGTGTCAGTGACAGGAACAGAAATCTCTCCCAGGCGTTGAACGATGGCTTGGGAAGCTTTGAGGATTCCGCGCTGAAGTGATGTTGGGTTTGCGCCCGCTGTTACGTTGCGCAGGCCTTCTTTGTAGATGGCTTCTGCGAGAACGGTTGCAGTCGTCGTTCCGTCACCAGCGATGTCAGATGTCTTGGAGGACACCTCACGGATGAGCTGTGCGCCCATGTTCTCGTATGGATCAGAAAGCTCGATCTCCTTAGCAACGGTAACACCGTCCTTGGTGATCGTTGGGCTACCGAATTTCTTGTCGAGGATGACATTGCGTCCGGAGGGTCCCAGCGTGCTCTTCACCGCTTTCGCGAGTTGTTGAACACCGCGAAGAAGTCCCTGGCGTGCTTTTTCGTCAAAAATGAGTTGTTTTGCCATAAGTCAGTTAGTCGATTCGTAAATTATTCGAATGGTTTGTGAATCTTCAATATTGAAGCAGCGCTTAGATCTCGACTATGCCGAGGATATCGCTTTCGTTGATGATGAGGAGTTCCTCTCCGCCCACTTTGACGTCAGTGCCGCCATACTTGGAGATGAGCACTTTGTCGCCGACCTTCACTTGAAACTCGATGTCTTTGCCGTCGTCATCTTTGCCTCCAGTTCCGAGGGTAATGATTTCCGCTTCCTGCGGCTTTTCTTTTGCAGTGTCTGGGATAATGATCCCACCTGCTGCTACTTCTTCAGCCTCGAGGCGCTTTACGAGCACGCGCTGGCCGAGTGGTTTAATGCTAGTTGCCATAGTGATTACTTACTAGGTTATGGTTTACGGGTTGGTTGTTGTCAGCCAGAACCGATGGCATTACACCATCAGCTCTGACACTTTGAATCTTACTAATTATTTTTCTTCGTTGATGACCTCTGCATCGACGACCTTGCCTTTCGCTTTCTTAGGCTCGCCATCGTCATCGCCGCTTTCAGCGGAAGCGTCTGCTGCGCCGCCTGCGCCAGCACCGGCGAAGTCTTCAGGATTCATCCCTGCTGCCTGGGCGGCTTGCGCTGCTTGAGCGAACACTTGCTCGAGTTCACTGACTGCGGCTTTGATCGCATCCGTGTCATCGCCTTTGAGGGCTTCCTTCACTTTTTCAATCAATTCAGTGATCGGCTTCTTCTGGTCGTCAGTGACCTTGTCGCCCATCTCCTCAAGCTGCTTCTCCATCTGGTAGACGGTGCTTTCAGCATGGTTGCGAATTTCGACGCCTTCCTTGCGCTTCTCATCTTCAGCAGCATGGACTTCGGCATCCTTTTTGGCGCGTTCGATCTCATCGTCGGAAAGACCACTTGAGCCTTCGATCGAGATACTTTGCTCCTTGTTAGTGCCCTTATCCTTCGCCGACACATGCAGGATTCCGTTGGCATCAATGTCGAACGTCACTTCAATCTGAGGCGCTCCCCGAGGAGCGGAACCAATTCCATCGAGCCGGAAGTTTCCGAGCAGCTTGTTATCAGTGAACATCTTACGCTCACCCTGTGAAATGCGAATATCGACCGCTGTCTGATTATCAGCGTAGGTCGAGAAGATCTGCGACTTCTTTGCCGGGATGGTCGTGTTGCGCTCGATCATTGGCGTAGCGACACCACCTGCGGTTTCGATGGCCAGAGACAGCGGAGTAACATCGAGCAGCAGGACGTCTTTTACATCGCCCTTGAGCACACCACCTTGAATCGCAGCACCGATAGCGACGACTTCGTCAGGATTGACTCCCTTGTGTGGCTCTTTGCCTGCCAGTTCTTTCGCGGTTTCGATCACCTTTGGCATGCGAGTCATTCCGCCCACAAGCACTAGCTCGTCGATCTCACTAGCACTGACACCTGCCTCTTTAATGCAGTCGAGAACTGGCTTCTTCGTGCGCTGGAACAATGCATCACACATTTTCTCCAGCTGTGCTCGTGTGAGTGTCTTCTGGATGTGCTTTGGCCCGGTCTGATCCATTGTGATGAACGGCAGGTTCATCTCGTAGTTCTGTGAGGACGACAATGCGATTTTCGCTTTCTCGGCTTCTTCTTTGATTCGCTGCAGCGCATCAGGCTGAATGCTGAGATCGATGTCTGTGTCGGATTTAAACTCTGCGACAATCCAGTCGATGATCTTGTTGTCCCAGTCATCACCGCCCAGCAGCGTATCGCCGTCGGATGCCATGACTTCGAAGACACCATCACCAATCTCCAGAACAGAGATATCGAAGGTGCCACCGCCCAGGTCATAAACAGCGATTTTCTCATCGCTCTTTTTGTCCAGGCCATAGGCCAGAGATGCGGCAGTCGGCTCGTTGATAATGCGGCGCACATTAAGGCCCGCAATTTCACCTGCCGCCTTAGTCGCACTACGCTGACTATCGTTAAAGTATGCGGGCACCGTGATGACCGCTTCTGTGATTTTTTCACCCAGCTTATCCTCAGCATCTGCCTTGAGCTTGCCGAGAATCATTGCCGAAATTTCCTGCGGACTGAAGGCCTTGGCCTCGCCCTTAACCTGCACTTCAATGTGAGCGTCACCATTCGTTGCCTCTACTATCTTGTAGGGCATCTTCTTCTCTTCCTCTGACAGCTCCGAAAATTTGCGCCCCATCAGACGCTTTGCAGAAAAAATCGTATTTGAAGCATTTGTGATCGCCTGGCGCTTAGCAGCCTGTCCGACCAGGCGTTCGCCTGTTTTTGAAAATGCGACAACCGATGGCGTGGTGCGTGCACCTTCAGAGTTTTCAAGAACCGTCGGCTCCCCTCCCTCCATTACTGCAACGCAGGAGTTGGTGGTTCCGAGGTCAATTCCAAGAATTTTGCTCATAATGTTGGTTTTTCTTTCTGGTAAAGAGTTTGCTTGATTGTTTCCTGCCCATCTGCGCCACGCTACTGATGTCCACTGTGTCGCTGGGTCTCGCATCAACAAAGCAGACGCCGTGCCAGCATCCTTCATTAAATTTTACGCATTGACAATCAACTACTTACATCCCTATCTATTTCACAGCCAATCCTCCGCGATTGATTAAAGTGCCATTACGTCACAGCCCAACATGCGTCATTGCGTCACAGTGACACACCACGATTGGTCACTTTGTCTCTCGCGCTGGTTGCTATTGTGCCTCAGCATTCCTCTACCTAATTTCCCGGCATGCAAAAGGAAGAAGTAAAAGATCGCGTGATTCTGATCATCGGCGGCACCTCAGGACTGGGCATTTCCGCTGCCAGATTTCTGGTTGCAGCCGGAGCGAACGTTGTCGTCACGGGGCGCAGCCAGGTCAAAGTGGACGCCGCAGTGGAATCTTTGGGTGATCAGTGTCAGGGCCTTGCTGGCGATGCGGCGGATTTCGCTTCTGTCGACGCCGCAGTGGCACTTGCAGTCGCGAAATTTGGCCGCCTCGATGGCCTCTATCATGTCGCTGGTGGCAGCGGTCGCTCGCAGGGTGACGGTTGCCTGCATGAAGTTACCAACGCAGGGATCGACTACACCATCGATCTTAATCTCAAGTCTCTTATCTACAGCAACCGCGCAGCCATTCAACAATTCCTGCACCAGGGCGAGGGCGGCGTCATCCTTAACATGGGCTCGGTGCTGGGCTATTCGCCGTCACCCGATTTTTTTGCGTCCCACGTCTATTCTGCGACCAAGTCAGCCGTCATCGGATTCACCAAATCTGTGGCCGCGCATTATACGAAAGACAACATTCGCGCCAACGTGATTGCTCCAGCGTTGGTTGAGTCGCCCATGTCAAAACGTGCTGTGCAGGATGCAGCCATCATGGACTTCATAGCGCGTAAGCAACCACTGGACGGTGGACGCATCGGCTACCCGCAAGACCTTGACCAGGCAGTAATGTTCTTTCTTTCTGACGCCTCCCGATTCGTCACCGGACAAGTCCTGGCGATCGACGGCGGCTGGACAGTCACCGAAGGCACCCCACGCCGAACTGAAATTTAAGCGCACTCTTACACTGACACTCACATGCCTGAGAAACTTTCGCCCTCCGCTCAATACCTGCAACACTGCGAAGCCATCCATGCCTGCGTTGCAGAGCAATTGGAAACGATCGCAACCGCCGCCGACCTTTTCGCACAAAGCATCCTCGCCGGAGGTATGGTGCACGTCTTTGGCTCAGGTCACAGCCGCATCATGGTCGAAGAAATGTGGCCACGCTACGGTTCCTTTCCGGGCTTCAATCCGATTGTCGAATTGTCACTCACCTTTCACAATCTGGTGGTCGGTGCCAATGGCCAGCGTCAGGCAATGTTCATCGAAAACGTGTCCGGCCTGGCAAAGCAGATCCTGCGCAATTTTGCTCTCAAGCCAACTGACACAGCATTGGTAATTTCGTCCAGCGGGTGCAACATCGTCCCAATCGAAATGGCCGAAGAATTCCAGCGCCGCAATGTCAAAGTGGTCGCGATCGTGAGCAAAAAACACTCGGTTCCCAGTGTATCCAAACGCGAAGACGGCAAAAAGCTCACCGACTTTGCCGACATCATTCTCGACACCGGCGCACCCCTCGGCGACGCCATGGTCACTATCGATGGCCTCGAAACCAAAGTCGCCCCCGGCTCAACCGTCGGCGGCTGCCTCGTCATCAATTCACTCAAAGCCGAAGTCGCCGAGCGACTCACGCGTGCTGGCCATCCACCGAAAGTCCTCACTGCAGGCGCCGTCATCGGCACCGAAAAAGCCACAGCCCTGTTTGAAAGCGCCTACGACGAACACGCCCACCGGATTGCCGATTACTACAAGAATCTTTAGTCGTTGGCGTAAAAACCACTGGCGGTGATCACCGTAAACAAAGGGGGAGAAGGCTAATCGAACCCTGCGATGTGCACCAGTAGGCGAACATACGTCTCACTTTCCCCAGACAACTCACGCAAGCCAGCCAGTCTAACCTGGACAGTTCCGTCTTCGTTTTCTTCAAATGGAACTCGTTGCTCAAAAACACTCTCGCCACCCTGGGTGCCGTCGTGCCATATCATTTCGCCCATGCCGTCAAGATCCCCCCGACTGATTTGCGCGACGTATCGGATATCCTGGACGTGGAAGCCTTCTGCCGCTGCGTTATCACCATCCGGCGCAAGCGGTGCCGAGATCTGTCGGTAAGAAACCGATGCAACTCCAGACGGGCTGATATCCCACACCGGCAGGATCGGCACTTCCTCCCCGTTTACGGTTGTGGTCAAAGAGGCGACCTGCGGACGTGAGCCGAAGGCGTATTCCAGCAGATTGGGGATAGTATCTCCATCCGGATCCGCGTCGGGTTCCATTCTCGGATCGCCAAGTTCCCACTCGGTTTCCAGAAACATATAAGCAATGTAGTGGTCTGCTACAATGGGATCACCCAATATCTGCACATCATCAAAGTAAATCACTTCGCCAGTCCCACCGTTCACTTTGGCCTCAAATCGAATCCGTATTGAAGCCACCCTGTCCGGGATAAGGCCAACGGGACTCTCAAAGGTGGTTTTGCGATTCTCGGCACCGAAGTTCAGTGCATCGAGAGAAACTGGGTGACCGGGTTTGCCGAGGCGAAGCACCACATCGTTCAAGAAGTCACTGTCACCAACACTAGCATTCATGCCAACGATCGTTAAAATGTTCTCGCCCTCATTGAGCACATCTCCGATCGCCGCCCCTTCGAGAATGTCGGTATCGACAAAAACGACAGCTAGTAAGTCACGATGAGACGCAGTGGCTTCAGCATTCCAGGTAAGGGGAGCTGGAGCATTGCTGTCGGCAACTTGAGCGCCATTGATGAATGCTGCATAGCCATCATCATAACGGACACGGAGCTGTGCCTCAGTGTAGGATTCCAGTTCAGTGACTGTGAATGGAATTCTGATGTAACAAGCACTGTTGGTGCCCTGCATTTCTTCTGTCACATTGATTCCTACAAAGTCTTCGAATGAACCGCCCGGGGAATAGAAACCCACTCCCATAGTGCCTGAAATCCATCCTGAATCGTCGAAATCCGGCTTCATCCACTCTGTCCCGGGTTCCGTTTCACTGATTGGGATGATAACTGTTCGTGCGGTTTCGCTATTGATAACTTCTGACCAATCGATCGGCTGTTCATTTCCCGCTGCGAGATGCAGCCATTTATCTACGATATCAAAATTGACACCATTGGTGCTGATATCGATATCTCCTTGAAAGTAATCACTGGTCTCAAATGCGTTCCCAAGTCCGCCATCAGGATCCAGGTCGTTCGTCCGCACATTGACCCTCACTCGCACGTTTCTATAGTTACGAGTATCGATTAGTTCGCTCTCCCATTTGAGAGTCGCGTCCCAGAGGGCAAACTGAATGTCAGGATTACCATTTTCGTTAGGAATTTCGGTAGTGAGAGCAAACCCACCACCCAAAGTCTGCGACATCCAGTTCATTTCGAACTCCGGAGGGTTGGCCAGAGGATTGCGTGCAAAGGAAGTTATTCCACTTCCACCCTCATTAAATTGAGTCTGGATACCTACCCTTACCTCACCATAGTTGGCCAGGGTTGTTGAAAGCAGCAGCTCGCAATCAAAGCGAGTGTCCGAACTGGTGGGACTCGACTGGTGCACTTCAACCGCGATGACATTGCGCCCGGAAACGAGAGAACCAACTAGTTGGGAGGTTTCGATCCAAACTGTCTCTCTGCTACCATCGACGGATGATTCCGCGACAGTATCGAATGCGGGATCCAGTGGGAGGTTGTCGAGAAGAACAGGGAGCGGGCTGTCATTCAAGTAAACGGCAATTCCGTCGTCCCGTTGTACACGCAGAGTGAAACCGTAGTATTGATCTGGATTTTCCGCAGTAAATTCCTTTCGAAAATACTGCGTGATAAACTTCGCACTGTTCTCGCCAAAACTGATTTCAGTGCCAAGATCCGCATCTCCATACCCGAGCGGTGCCTTGCCTGTGCTCCAGTCAGAATCATCATAATCGATCCCCCTCCACGCAGTGCCTAGATCTTCACCGCTGTCATCGTATTTCCATTCGGATCCTGCCGAAATCAGTTCAAGGTCATCATCGTTCTGAGCCAAAACCGGACTGGCGGCTGTCATCGCTACAACCGCCAATAATGGAGTAATTCTAAGAGCCGATAAAAGAGCCTTCATAACAATCCGAGTGATTGATTGAGTGGCAGTAAGCAACCGCGTCACCAGGGAACAGCCTTAGAGGAAGCCAGCTTAGGGTCTTGCTCCCCTTAACGTGACAAGTAGGCAGTCCAAACATCCGAGCAAAGAATAGGCGAAATGCAACTCTTTGTAAATCTTGTAAATACAAAGAATTAATAATAGAATCACTTTTCCAGTATCCGCTCGTAGGTGGCCACAAAATCAATCGGAAGCCCCGCCGCCCCGTCCCTTATTTCGTTATCCTGGCTGGCTTGGCTGAGTCACTGGATGTGGAGCGCTCCGGCTTGACGGAGCTTTTTGTGGACTGAACGCGTGATGCGTAAAAATGCGCTGTCGAGACCACCGCGCTGGATACCAACAACAAGGCCTTCGATCATTTCGCCATCGAGCTGATTCCGCAGTTTTACATTTTGGATTTCTCTGAGCCCCTTGTTGGCATCCTCGTATTTTTCGCCCATGCCTGCGACTGTTCCAGCCGCGCAGTCTTGATCTACGATCCAAATTCCGGGGAGACAGAATCAACGGGGAGATTGTCCCTGTAACTCTCGCGCTTTTTTCAAGTTCTTCTGGGCCAGCGGGTAGTCTGGCTGGAGTTGGACAGCTTTAGCAAAGTGACCCTCGGCATCTTTGAGGCGACCGAGTTGGGCCAGTAATGTGCCGAAGTCATTGTGGACTTTTGCGGCATTGGGGCTGGCGTTGAGCGATTGCGTAAAGTGATACTCCGCAGGTGAGGCTTGGCGTTTCTCGACAAATTTTCGGGCGAGGCTGTAGTGCTTGCGTCCGAGTTCGGCAAGCAACAATCGCTTCCGTGCCGGGTCTGCTTTGGTCGCTGCGAGGCGCAGATAGGAAATGGCGTCTTCTGGATAGTGAGCCTGAATGCGCGTTGCGATCATGTTAGGAACAAAGTCCGGGGATGGGGGCAGGGTGAACCAGCGACCGGAAAATGGTGGAGCAAGGTTACGCAGCTGATCAGATGAGGCGCTGACAACATGCTGCAAATCGTAGGCGAGGCCTTCAGCAGGAATGCCGCCGCGGTAGACTGCTACGATTTCGTTCCCCTGACTCAGCAGCAACGACAGCGGAACGGCAAAGTCCGGTGCTTTATCGAACAATGCTTCCTGCACCGCTTGCAATCGCTCCAGTGCCGCCGCGTCGATCAGCCCCCACTCGCCGGAATAACCCGTTACCGTGAGGAGTGCTGCAGCTTCGTCCCTGGCAGCTGCGGAATTACCATCGACGCAGAGTGCAAGAACGTCGACGGCAGGGGGCGAATTTGCTAACTTTGTGAGCTCTGCTTTGCAGTGTGGGCAGGACGCTGACCAGAGCAGGAGCAGCATCGGTTCTGGCGAGATTTTCATGTCCACCTGGCGGCCATCGGCAGCGAAGTAACTGACCATCGGCAACGCCACTGGCGCCGGGAGCACTACTGATGCGACACCGGATACGGTCGCTGCCGTTGGCAATGGTGCGGACTTCAGGGCAATGTTTCGATCGGCAGAAACCGGAGTCGCCTTTGCGGATCCTTGCGTGAGATGATAGCGGTTGCCGGGTTCGATTCCACTGTGACTGCTGCGTTCACCGCCTGGCCAGAGCACGTCGACTTTGGTGATCGACACATTTGCCGGCACACCAAAGTGCAGCCACTTGCTCGACTGCGAAAGGAACAAATCGCCCGCCCGGACTGAGCGCACCAGTGGCGCAGCATGTTCGCCATCAAGATGCATCTTGACGACGGCGCCGATGGCGTCGCGGTTCGCGGATTTGCCTCTGAGCCGTAAGGAAACCGCGCGACTGGCATTTTCTCCGGTGTTCAGCAGGAGTCGTAATCGTGGAGCCGTCCGGTTGCGCATCCAGAGATCCAGATCGCCGTCCTGATCCCAGTCGGTGACAGCGATTCCACGGCCATCGTCAGGGAAGTTCAAGCCACCGACGAAAGCCGCACTGGCGAACTCACCACCGGTGTTGAGGAAGCAACAGTTGCGCTCGTAGCCACTCCAGGACGACCCCTTACGCACCAGTTCCATGATGGCTTGCCAGGCAGCGCTGTAGCGTTCGACTCCTTGCTTGTCCTGCTCAGCAATCGGTGATGGCGACACGACCTGTCGCCAGAAGAAACTTCACAAATCGTCGGTCTTGGGATTCGAAATATAACCATTGGCGACGACCAGGTCTTCCCAGCCATCGTTGTTGAGATCAGCAAAACCGGAGCTCCATGCCCAGCGCCCCATGGTAACGCCAGCCGGTTCGCTGACATCTTGAAACCGCCCATCCTCGCCTTGCTGGAACAGGCTGTTGCCCCGCGCCATGCGTTGAATGGCGGACGCGTCATCGGTTTTGCGTGAAGCGCCAAACTTGCGCTGATAGGTCACTCGATTGCCGGCTGCGGAGAACATATTCCCAACATAAATGTCCATTTTTCCGTCACCATCGGCATCTCCCCAGGCCGCTGACATTCCACCCGCCATGTCTTCGACTCCTGCTTCAGCAGCGATGTCCTGAAAGGTGCCTGCGTCGTTTTGATACAGGCAATTGCGGCCGAAATCGTTGACCACATAGAGATCCGCATCGCCGTCCTGATCATAATCTTCCCAGGCCGCAGCGAAGGTCCAGCGTTCGTTGTTGGCGTCCAGTCCTGCGGCTTTTGTCACGTCAGAGAATCGGAACGCGCCGTGGTTTGCCAGAAGAATATTACGCCCACCGTTATTAGCATCATTGTAAGGAACAGGTGAGAGCACCTCGAAATCCTGCGCGCCAGATGCGGCATCGCGACCTTTGCCGTAGCTGGTGACATAGATGTCGAGGTCGCCATCGTTGTCGTAGTCAGCGGCAGCCATGGAATACGGCCCAGGAGATCCAGGATGCCCGCCTTTGAGCGTGAATCTTCCAGTGCCATCGTTTTCGGCAAAGATGACCAATGCCACGGTAGCGACGACCAGATCCTGATCACCATCATTGTCGAGATCGACAATGAGCGCGCTGCGTGAGTCCTCCAGAAAATCCACCTGCGCCTCAGCCGAGCGATCAATTACCGTGCCGTCTGCTAATTGCACATAGAGACGATTTGGCAGGCCGCCGCCATCGCAGGCGTAGACATCCTCCAGCCCGTCGCCATTTACATCCCCGACCGCGATGCCATGATGACCGGTCAAATGAAAGTCATCCACGCGCGTCACCCGCTCTGCCCAGTAACCGATGCCGTGCATCATTTGCTCAGCGAATGAAGTCGTGCCGGCGAAAGCACTGAGCGTGACATCGTCGAACAATGGACGTGGGGCTTGCACCTCTCGAAACGCAGTTACCTCGATTTGTGTCAACGTAAGTGGATCACTATTATGCCAACTGCACCGCCACACTGCATCCACTTGCAACACCGTGCCATCGGCCTGCGTCGCCTCCACTTCCACCAGAACTTCTGTCGAAAATCTACTGCCATCTGCCTGATCAAGGTTCACTCTTACGGGCTTGAAGCGAATCACCGGGTTACTGTCGCTATCGCCACTGGCGTGATTCCGCAGTTGCTGCAAGTCCTGCGCCAATGTCTGCGTCGACGCCTCAAAGGTCAGTCCCTCGATGATCTGAATCTCTCCTGCCAGTGAACTCACCTCGACGGTAGTGGGAACCAGCGCAGAGCTGTGAAACCCGTCTGCCAGCAAATTTGCAAAATCGATCTCGCCAACTGGCGGGGTAAGTGCCTTCAGGCGTTGGAACGCCAGTTCATTCAGGCGCTCGGAATCCCAGCCATCGACATCCGGCGCCAGCTTTGCTGCTTGTCGATCCGCAGCGGTGACCTCTGCAGTGCTCTCGATCGCAACCTGTGAGATTCCAGCTTGTGCAGGATCGGCGACGATGGGGCGGGCACTGCGCTGCAGTGGACGAGCCGATACTTTGAGTAATTCGTTTGGGCCCGTTGAGGCCCTGGAAGCAAGTGCAGTATCATCATTAGAATCGCCACAGCCGACCAGTAACAAGGCAACGGCGAGAGACAGAAACCGGGAAGGCGTAAGTGGAGCAACAGCGTTCACATTGCAGACATATCATGCTGTCGCAAACATGAAAGCTCGCACTTCGCTATGAGCTCTGATTCGCCTCAGTCCTTTGGTCGCGTTGCCACACTGTCGCGCACGATCTTCAAAATGCGCTCGCGTTCCTCACCGATGAGTGGCATGCGCGGGGCGCGAACGGTCTCGGTGCCGTAGCCCATTTCCGCACAAGTGAGTTTGATGTACTGCACCAGCTTCGGATGGCTATCGAAGTGCAGCATTGGCATGTACCAACGATAAACTTCCAGCGCTCGATTCCAGTCGCCACTGATCGCGGCATCCCACATGAGGCGATTCTCTCGAGGAAAGGCATCGACCAGTCCGGAAATCCATCCGGTGCAGCCTAATAGAATACTTTCCAGGGCGACGTCATCCAGTCCGGAGAAAATGAGAAACCGATCGCCGAGTTGATTGAACAAATCAGTGATGCGCCGCGTATCACCCGCCGCTTCCTTGATGCACACGATCGTCTCGACGTCTGCCAGTGCCTCGAACATATCCGGGGTAATATCCACCCGGTAGACGGGAGGATTGTTGTAACACATGATCGGCAAATCCGTCGCCGCTGCGACGGTTCGAAAATGGTTCACCGTTTCCCGTGCGTCAGAATTATAGACCATTCCAGGCATGACCATAAAGCCATCGACACCCGCCGCCGCTGCTGCGCGCGCCGTCTCACAAGCATTGGCCGTGGTGAATTCTGCGATTCCATTCAGCAGCGGCACACTGTCACCGCAGACTTCCTTAGTCGCCTTCAGAACCTTGACCTTCTCATCCAGCGACAGCGAACAATTTTCACCGATCGTGCCCAGCATGATCAGTCCGTGAATCCCTTCTGACAGGAGCCCTTCGACGTGCTTCTGTGTCGCTGGAAGATCCAGCGAGAAATCTTCTTTGAACTGGGTGGGAACAGCAGGAAAGACACCTCTCCAATCAACTTTCAATGGCATAGTGGTGAAGAGCATTCTCCGCTTGCAATGCAGAGTCAAGCGATGGGATCTTCCATAGATCACCGAGAGATGGAGCCTCTCAACTTTTGGCATCCCCATAGGAACACCCTGCAACTTGAGAGTTGGAGATCTTCTGTGGTTACGAAAATGTAGACAAATTCGGACATTTGCCGCGCCAATTCGAGACCTGTTGGCAAGTTGATGCTAATGATACCATAGAAACCGTTAATCGATCCGCTTTGAATCTTAATCTCCAGACGGCTGAAATGTTGAACTGGCTCTGGCTGTTGCCAGTGCTGGTAGTTCTTTATGTGTTCGCATCGCGCAAACGCAGGCAGGCACTACGGGTGTTCATTGATGCAGGAATGCTCGATCGCATCGGCATTTCGGTGAGTCCGGTGCGGCGGCGGTGGAAGGCTGTTCTGCTGCTGGCATCGCTGGTTTTTCTCATCATTGCGATGGCCCGGCCGGGCTGGAATCCAAAGGCGCAAACGGTCGAGCGACGGGGCCGCGATGTCGTTTTTCTGCTGGATGTGTCGCGCAGCATGCTGGCAGAGGATCTGGCGCCGAATCGAATGGAGCGCGCCAAGCTGGCGATCAGCGATGCCGTGGAGCGGTTGGAAGGCGACCGCGTCGGGCTGGTAGTTTTCGCGGGCACAGCAGCGGTAAAATGCCCACTGACGCTCGACTATGGGTTTTTCCGCATGATGCTGGAAGACGTCGATACCAATAGCATCGCCCGCGGCGGCACGCTGATCGGCGATGCCCTGCGCAAGGTGTTGGACGATGTGTTCGATGACCAACTCAAGCAATACAAGGACGTCATCCTCATCACCGATGGCGAAGACCACGACAGCTTTCCAGTGGAAGCTGCGAAGACCGCGGGCGAGCGCGGCGTGCGACTGCTGGCAATCGGCCTGGGCGACGAAAACGAAGGCCGCCGCATTCCCATCACCAACGAACGCGGGCGTAAAACGTTTCTCAAATATGAGGGCCAGGAAGTGTGGACAAAGTTGGACGGCGACGCCCTGCGCAAAATGGTAAATGCGACCCCCGGCGGGCAATATTTGAACGTCGCCACGGGCACCATCGATCTTGGCGACGTCTACCAGCGGCTGATCGCCTCAGCTGAGAAGCGTGATCTTGAAGCGAAGACCATCAAGCGCTACGACGAACGCTTTCAATTGTTTCTTGGCATTGCACTCGTGCTGCTGTGTGGTGAAATGTTGGTCTCTGAACGCGTGCGAAAACCAGCGACCGAATGACGTGATGACGCACCCAATTTCTATGATCGCCCTACGCTTATTCACATTGTCGATTGCCTGGCTCATGCTGGGGAATGCGCAGGGCATTGCCGCCAATGCAGCCAATGCCAGTGCCTTTGAGTTGGTGGAAATGGGCAACGCCGCCTACCAGGCAGGCCGTTTCGATGACGCTCTGAAGCATTACAATGAGGCATCCGTCGCTAATCCGGAGTCGCCTGAGTTGTATTTCAATCAGGGCACCGTGCATTACCAAAAGGGTGACTACGAGGCAGCAACTAAAGCATTTGCCGATGCAGCGCTGCGTGGCAAAGAGCCAAAACTGGAAGCCAATGCGCGCTACAATCAGGGCAACTGCGCCTTTCGCGAAGCTGAACGGCAGCGCGACAGCGACTTGAATAAAGCTATCGAAGCCTGCCGCGACGCGATCGGTTTCTACCAGGATGCCCTGCAGTTGGACTCGGCAAAAAAGCAGGCGGCTGAGAACATCGAGATCGTCCGGTTGTATGTGAAGGCATTGCTGGATGAGCAGCAGAAGAAACAAGAGGAGCAGCAACAACAGGACGACTTGGGCAAGAAATTGAAGGAACTCCTGGAGCGGCAGATCGAAGAAATCAAAGGCAGCGCAACTCTGGGTAAAGCACAACCAGCCGCAGCCTCGACACCCGCTCCGGCCGCAGCGCCAGTGGAAAGCGATCCGCTGGCCTCATCCGAGCCGCAACTGGGCGACTCCGCAGTTCCTGAAGAGAACGCAGATGGAAAATTTAATGACAGCCCAGCGCCCGTCGTTGTCCCTACCGCCAGCCCGGCCAGCGAAGCGTGGGCGAAGTCGGTGGCCGAACACGCGACCAACCAAATGACATTACAACAAGACACCGTCGCGGTGCTGGATGGCATGCGCCAGATGGAGACTCAAATGCAGCAACAGGCTGCGGCACCACCGCAGCCCGGACAACCTTCACCTGCTCCGGACGGGGACGAAATGGCCCAGAAGCTGGGTGAAGCAATTGGTCACGTCGGAGAATCCGTAGACGCCCAGGGTGGTGCGTTGCAGTCGTTCTCTGCAGTGACCGCTGCGAAGGACCCCACGGAGCAAACGCAGAGCGCAGCGAACTTTACTTCTGCCCAGCAGCAGCAACAACAGTCGGCCCAGCACCTGGCACAGGCACTGCAGGCATTGAGCGATCCGCAGCAGGATCAAAATCAGGACGACCAGGACAAAAAAGACCAGGACGGCGATCAACAGGAACAGAACGACGACCAACAAAAAGGCGACCAGGATCAACAGCAAAAAGACGGCGAGGACGGCGAAAACAAAGACCAGCAGAAACAGGACGATCAGAAAGAAGGGGACGAGAAAAAAGAGGGAGAAGAAGGCGACGATCAGAAAGACGGAAAGTCTGGTAAAGAAGGAGAAGAACAGGAGGAAAAAGAACAACCTCAAAGCGCACTGAAGCCCGCTGGCGACTCTGCAGATGACATTTTGAACGAGGAAAAAGAAAATCAGAAGCGCCGCATGCCCGTGCGAACTGGTGGTGTGCGACCTGTGGATAAAGACTGGTAATGATGCAACGAATCCGACTTACCAATAGCTGGAATAGCTGGAATAGCTGGAAAGCACTGGCGCTCGTGCCAATGTGGTTGCTGCTTGCGGGCGCATTTGCATTCGCCCAGGATCTTACTGCGCGCGCAGCAGTCAGTGCGAATAGCGTCTTCGTCGGCGAGGCCTTTCGCATGGAGATTCAGGTAAAAGGCAGTGGCAAACCAGATCAGCCCGACCTCTCTGGACTGAAGGATTTCAGCGTGCAAGCCAATGGCGGCCGACAGCAATCCAGTCAATCCGTAGTGACTGTAAATGGTCAGGTTCGGCGGCAAGTGAGCTACGGCTATACTTTTCGATACGACCTGACACCCAAACGCGAAGGCCCCCTTACGATCCCATCTTTTACCGTTACTGCTGAGGGGAAAACCACCCAGACCAATGCTCTTCGCATCCAGGCACGCGAGCCCGTCGAGTCAGAGAATTTCAAATTGCGCGCCAGTCTATCACGTGACGTTGCCTACGTCGGCGAGCCGATCATTCTAGAAATCATCTTCTTCTACAACGCGAATGTTCGCGGCCCGAACCTTGAGCTTCCCGCGCTCGATGCAGGTGACTTCGAAATTTACGACCTGGGACAGGACGACGAGAATAAGATCCAGCAACTGGGAAATAAGCGCTTCCACACCATGCGGCTGCGCAAAGTGATCGTGCCAAAAGAGACGGGCACCATTACTCTGCCTCCAGCTACTTTGTCGTTTCAGGGACAGAATGGAACCACCGCTGCGCGTGACTTCTTCGGACGACGAGTTCAGCAGGCGAAGTGGGAACGCTTCGTCGTTCCCTCCAATGAAGAGACACTGGAAGTACGAGAACTTCCCACCGACGGGCGCCCGGACGGATTCGCTGGCCACATTGGTGAATATCAAATCAGTGCCACCGCCGCACCTGCGGAAGTAAATGTGGGCGATCCGATTACTCTTACCGTCGCCCTGTCCGGCCCGCCTTATCTCGAGCACGTGCAGGTTCCTTCTCTCCACCTTCAGAAGGCACTGACCCGCGACTTTAAAGTGCCAGAGGAAATGGATGCCGGCACGGTGAACGGAAATTTCAAAGTGTTCACGCAAACGATTCGAGCGATCAGTGCCGACATTAAAGAAGTGCCTCCCATCGAATTACCTTACTTCGACAGTGACTCGGGCACCTACAAAATTGCTCAATCAGATCCGATTCCAATCACTGTCAGGGCTACCACCGTGGTTACTGCAGATGACGCAGAAGGACTTGGCCCGGTGCAGGTTGGTTCCAGTCAAGTCGAAGCCTGGTCACGCGGTATCGCGCACAACTACGAAGGCCTTGGCGCGCTGAAAAATCAGCGGTTTCATTTCATGCAATGGCTGACATCGCCAGCGATCGTAGCAATGTTAGGTGGCTTCCCTGTCGCTTACGGTATCCTACTCACATTGACCACAGCCCGCCGCCGCCGCGCAGCTGATCCCGCTACGGCACGCGCACGGAGAGCGCTCGGCGAATTGCAGCGTGACCTGAAAGGAACAGCCGATTCTAACGCTGTGCTCGAAGTCTTTCGCAGCTATCTCGGCAGCAAACTCAGGGTGCCCGGTGGCGCTCTCACTTTCCGTGATGCCGCAGAACCACTTGAGGCCAAAGGCGTCGACGAGGAATCACTGGATACCATTAAGAGTATTTTTGATCAGTGTGAGGCCAGCCGTTATGCGGGTGGCAACTCAGCAGACGACACCGCCGCACTTCAGTTACAGGTGCTGGAGATCGCTCAGAATCTGGAAAGGAAGCTCAAATGATCGCATCACACTTCCGCATCTTATTTTCCGGATTCATTGGGGTTTTCATTCTCTGTATCAATGCACATGCCGATGATACGCCGACCACGTTGACCGAATCAGAGATCGCTGATCTTTTCAGCCAGGGCAAAGAATTGTTCCGCCAGGCGAACGAATCATCCGCCACTGACAACACCGCCGCGCGCGACCTTTACCAGAAAGCCGCCCTGCGCTTCGAACGCATCGCCCACGAAGGCGGCGTCGACAACGGCCAGCTCTACTACAACATCGGCAACGCCTACTTCCGCATGAAGGACATCGGCCGCGCCATCTTGAACTATCGCCGCGCCGAACTCTACACGCCCAACGACACTAACCTTCAGCAAAATCTGGCATTCGCCCTGCAGCGGCGCCAGGACGACATCGAAGTCGATGCGCAGCGCAAGGTCATGGAGACCGTGTTCTTCTGGCATTACGATGTGTACACGCGCGCACGCGCATCGGCGTTCGCAGCGTCCTTTACCGGTGCATGGGTGTTCGCCACACTTCTACTGTTTCGTTCGCGGCCCTGGATGAAATGGTGCGCTGGCGTGTCCGCTGTCCTTGCCGTGATCCTCCTGGCATCACTCATCATCGAAGCCGGCACATCAGGAAACAGCCGCAGCGGCGTCATCATCGCCGACTCCACCATCGCCCGCAAAGGCGACAGCGAAAGCTACGAACCAAGCTTTCAGGATCCCCTCAATGCGGGCACCGAATTCCAACTTCTGGAAGACCGCGGCAACTGGCTCAACATCTCCCTGGCCGACGGCCGCCAATGCTGGCTGCCAAGTTCTGATGTCGAAATGGTGCGCTGAAGTAAGCTCTTTTTCGACAGAATTTACAAAATTAACAGAATTTGAGAGGAGTGAGAAGAGCATCTGTTCCCGACCCTTTTTAACAGTTCTGGAACACGCCGAAGAGGTAGCGCAGTTCCTCCTCTGCGCTCTCACCCGGTTCGAGGGTTCCGGAGATCTCTTCGAGCAGGAGCTCCCGGTAGCGCTTGCGCAGGCGATGGACCGCCACCTTGACCCCCGATTCGGAAATCCCGAGCTCGTTTCCGACCTCCTGTTAAGTCCGGTCCCCACGCCCCAGGGAAAGGAAATCCCTGAGAACGTGAAACTGTTTGCCCTTCCCCGCCTTCTCCTGGGCGGCTTGCAGGCGATCCATCACCGTCTGCAGCATGGTCGTTGCCCAGTGACGCTCGAAGACGACTTCGGGAGTGAGATCGTCGGTGGGTTCCAGGCACATGTAATCTTCGGCGTCCTTCAGGTCGATGGAGAGCAGCGGCACGCCGCCGCCACGCTTCTGGGCAGTGCGCTTGGTCATGAAGTTGCGCACCGAGACGAGAAGAAAGGTGCGCAGCTTTCCTTTCCGTTGCTCGACCTTCCCAAAGTACTTGGTCTGCAATAGGTAGGCAAAAAATCCCTGGGTGATGTCCTCGGCATCCTCTGGATTGAAACTCCGCTTGCGGGCGTAGGCGTAGATCGGATGCCAGTAGATCCGACAGATTCGTTCCAGCCCCTGCGAGCGCTCCTCCGAATCGCTATCCTGCGCCGACAGCACCATGCTCCACTGGGTGGGCGGGAATGCTTGGGGATGGGGTTTGTGCTCGGACATGGCTAACTTCTCACTCCTCTATAAAGGAAATCTTCGGCATGGTTACAATGTTTATTCCGATCTGGACTACGGGGTATGGAGGCGTTCCCGCGCAGCAAAAAAACGGACTGCCCGTCAGGGCAGTCCGTTGCAGTGGTTGCGAAGAGATTCCTTCTCCACCCGAGCTACGGTTGCTCAACAAGTCGCGGGGTTAGGATGAAGACCGGGCCGGAATAGGAGGCGGATCCCGAGATGATTCCGTATCCTGTCTCCGAGTCGATCTCGTCGGTGATGCCCACCAGTTTAAATTCGTTGGCGGCCCGGAAAGCCTCCACATCGGCGGCATCGCCCGCAACCAGGTCTTTTACATCGAAGAGGCCATCGTCAGGATCGAGCAACCAGAAATCCTCGCCGTTGGAGAATCTGCCAATGCACTGGTAGCCGCCCACGACTTGGCCAACTTCATTCACGTCCAGGGCACAAGCGGCGGCAGCGTAGGAAACATGGTTCGCTTGCGTCCCTCCGACGGGCAAGCGGGCGTCCAGTTCGCTCCAGGTGTTTGAACCCGCCGCGATGAAGCCGGCAGTGGTGTCTGCTACTCGGCTGACGACACGATTGCGATGAACCCTGATCCTCGAGACCTCGGTTTCAAAGCAGCCGAACACGTCTCCAGCATTGTTGAGTCCTCCCCAAGGCAACAGCAGCGGCTCTGCGAATGACTCGGCGTAGTCACTGAGAGGTTCAAACTCGCCGATTTCGGTCGCAAAGTTAAAGGTGAGGAGACCTGATCCCCTGAAGAGGGGGCTTGAGTAGGTGTCCCTGATGATATCTTTGTAGACCAAGGAGACTTGCAGGTTGTCATTGATGCCGGTTGGCCAGTAGTTGAAAACGCCTGATTCCCAAGCGAAGGGCTTGTCGAGTGATCGCACGTAAAGATGCAGCCTGGTGATGTTTCCTTCAACGACTTCCCTATGAGTGACGTCCCCATCCTCGTTCATAAAGAGCCACCCCAGGCTAAATCTTTGGACGGGGCCGACAGCCTCAAGCGAATTGCGATCGGAGAGGTTGGCCAGAAAGAGTTGGTTCTCCGACGTTTGCTCGTCGGCCGATAAATTCCTCTCTCAGTTTAGCATACGGTTCAGGCCAAACCCTTGAATCCCAGGGATATTGCCACGTAGAATTCTCTTCCCAAACAGGTTCCGATTCACGGCCTAGGATCTCGGAATAGATTCTTGAAAGATTCACAAGGCGAATCGCTGTCTGGGCGGTGGCTTCCGAAATTGGAACTGCAAGAAGCTCGTCCTCCTCTTTCGCTAGCAGGGCTTTGTTAGACTTCAGGAACTCCCCCAGCTCTTGTACCTCCATCAACCGACAAAACACGGCCCTCTTTCCTTCCAAGCTCCTGGAACCCTTTGTCTTGTAGGTAGACTCGAGCCACTCCTTGAGAATCGTTTGAGCTTCTTCCTTCTTGCCGAGGTGGGGAGGGCTTCGGCGTACCCTTCCCCTGGGTCCGTCCCGTACCTGGTATAACCGACAAACGCTCTTCGCCACAGTGGAACCACATCTTTGAAGACAGCTTCTGCGGCGAGGTAGTTCTCTTCGCGAACGAGTGCATAGCCCAGCTGAATATTCGTCTTGAGCGTGGCGACGTGATGTTCCCCGAGTTTCTGCCTGGCGATCTCCAGGGTTTCGCGAGTGGATTCCGAATCTCTGCGAGTAAGAGAGAGAATACCGATCGCGGAGAACAACCCATCCAGATCCTCAATCGACTCGAGATCGGGGAGACTCTCAGCGAGTGATTGGCGTTCCTGGGAAGAAGTGCGCCCAGCGAGGTAGTATTTGGTGGTGAGAGTGTCGGGATGGCTTGGGCCAAGAGTTGCTCCCTGGTGTTCAGCTACGTCGCGAAGCTGGGAACAGATCCTTAAGAGAGTCTCGGGCTGGGCCAGCTCGATAATTTTGACGTCGAGGGAGTCGAGTGCGAGGGACAGAGCCTCGGCTCGCATGGACTTTGGATCGCGTTTTCCCAGGAGTGATTGAAAGAGAGCGTTTGCGTGGTGGGCGTGCTCCGCTCCGGTGGCATACGCCTGGCGGTCTTGAATTTCGAAGTAGACTTCGGCCAGGGTAAATCGCACTTCGGCTTCCAGTATGGGTTGACCATCGAAACGCTCGGCGACCAATCCGGAGACTCGGTCGAGAACGGTCCGAAAGGTGAGATCTCGGTCGCCGTTCACCTCCGGACTGGCCTGCATGAGCAGGTCCTTGCGGAGGAAGTCGTTGATGGCCTCGGCGATCTCTGCTTCGGCGGTGGCCTGTTTCTCAGCCTCGATCGCTCGCGCGGCTTCTCTTTCCGCATGCTCGCCTGCTTCCCTGGTAAGGGTCGCGTTTTCCTGCGCCTTCTTTTCGGCGCTAACCGCCCGCACCATTCCCCAAGCGGTAAAGATGACTGCACAGACGAGGGTGAACGCTACGAACGCAGAGGCGGTGACGGTGGTGCGGTTCCGTGCGGCAAATTTCCGCAGCTTGTAGGCGACTCCCGGCGGGCCAGCGGTGACCGGTTCGTTTCTCGTAAAGCGTTCGATGTCGTGGGCAAGTCCGGCGGCGGTGTCGTAACGGCGGCCGCGGTCTTTATCGAGGGCCTTCATGACGATCCAGTCGAGGTCGCGAGCGATCTTGGAAGGCGGGATGTGGACCGGCGTCTTTGCGCGTGAGGAATTGCTGGTCTTCGCAGCGGTGAGCCTCGTGCTGGGTTTGGGCGGTTCGTCTTCGCGGATGATGCGGCGCATCTCGTCGAAGGCAGCCTGGCGCAGGGTCTCTGAATCAAGCGGAGTGGTGCCAGTGAGTAATTCGTAGAGCAGCACGCCGAGGGCGTAGACGTCACTGCGGGTGTCGACATCGAGCCCGCTCAGAGCGGCCTGCTCAGGGCTCATGTAGGCGGGGGTGCCAACCATGTGGTCGTAGCGCGTGAAAAGCGTCTTGTCAGTGAGACGCTGGTCCATGGCCTTGGCGATCCCGAAGTCGATGACCTTGGGCACCGGATCGCCGTCATGCAGGGTGACGAGGATGTTGGAAGGCTTGAGGTCGCGGTGGATGATGCCCTTCATGTGGGCGTGCTGCACCGCGGTGCAGACCTGCATGAAGAGCTGGAGACGCACCTCGATGCTGAGCTTTTCCTCGTGGCAGTAGGTGGTGATGGGCATGCCCTTGACCAGCTCCATCACGAAGTAGGGGCGGCCTTCCTCGGTCTCGCCCACATCCAAGACCCGTGCGATGTTGGGGTGGTCCATCATGGCCAGCGCCTGGCGCTCGGCCTCGAAGCGGGCGATCACCTGCTTGGTGTCCATCCCGGCCTTGATGATCTTGAGAGCGACCCGGCGGTGGACCGACTCGACCTGCTCGGCCATGTAAACCATCCCAAAACCTCCCTCCCCAATCAGTTGGAGAATCTTGTAGCGTCCGATTTGGACTCCTTCCATCGGATCTGCCTGTAGATCGGCGCCCCCGGTGGCTGTGGCCGAGGTGGTGGAGTCATCTGCGAGAGATTCGGCCGTGCTCTCGAGCTGATCGGGATCGACGAGGATTCCGCCCATTAAGCAGCGCGGGCACAGTCCTCCTGGCGAGGCCTTGGGCAAGGCCTCGTGGCATTCACGGCATTCGCGGGGGTGTGGCATGGTTTTCGGATCGGCGCGATCCACTGAATTATTGAGGTTCTACCAGGTTATAAAGGAATTTGGCGGAACGGTTACCAAGTTTTTTCTTACTGACCTGGTTAAATCCGCTCCACCGTCGATTTCTGAGGCCTTTCCCATGCCGTTCAGAGCGAAATCCGATCTTCTCCGTTCCGATTATACCAGAGTTGGCAGTTATCCTGTTCCCCCCTCCTCTATTCTAAAAATTATGGCTTCAGAATCGCTTCAGAGCGCGTTCCATGAACTGGGCAGTGATGAGACCCCGGTTGGGTTGTCATGTTAGACCAATTGAAGGGATGTTTTGTTCCTCACTCGTAAGGTTCAGTGTCCCTCGACAGCCACGCCAGTATCTGCTATTCTATAACCAATGGAATTAACCAAAGAGCAGATCGCCAAGGCAACGCTCGCTTTGTCGGAAGAAGACCAGTTGGAAATCGCTGACATCATCTGTCAGCGTGCTTCGAGTGTCGATGACCTGCTTGAAGGAGAACGGACGCACATTGAAGCTGTCCTTACGAGCCGAGTTGACGGCCCCTTCATCTCTTATGACCCTACTGATGATTCGTTCTGGGATCGTATCAAAGCAAACGGCATGAAGAAGGCACAGGGCATTCGGGCTGCAAGGCTGAAAAAGGGGCATGCCTGAAGCAGTCCTCGAATTTCACCCAGATGTTGAACCTGACCTAGAGGAGGTGTTCGCTTTTATCGCGGCTGATAATGAACACTACGCGGAACTCGTGACCGAATCTATCCGGAAGTGCATCGACGGATTACGATTTAATCCCAGACAAGGGCCACCATACAGATCCTCTCTTCCTTCCCTTACTCATGTTCACCGTCTGGTCGTGATTCCATATCGTCGGTATCTGGTGTTTTATAAAATCGAAGGGGACGTTGTCAGGATTCTCTACGTTCATGCCGCAGATCGATCCTTTGAAAAGCGGCACACGCGAGGACAACGGTCATGATTTGATGTCAGTGATACATTGATTACATAATTAGGGGCGTTTGTCCCCTGGAGCGGTCAATGCCGCTGCGCGAAACGAATCAACTATGAAAAGCAGAACACGGAGGATGGGGCTGGTTTCCGTTACATTAGTTCTGTCCGCTATCGTGGTGATCTGCTCCTCACGGCAATCAAGGCCCAAACCCAGACAAGAAGAACTCACCGTGTCGGATCATCGTGTTCGCCCTGCATCGAAGCTATTCGCAGAGTTAATCTCGCGTGGTTGGCCTGCCACAAACCAAGAGCAGAAAACACAGAATGAGAAAGTATCGGATGCGTATCAGAGCATGACCACCGTCATGGATAAGCTTGAGCTTAAGGAACTACCGGATTGGATTTTGCAATCGCAATCGCCTTACCTATTGAAAGAAGAATACTTTCAACTTTTAGAAGCAAAACGAATCTACGATCGGGAACGCATAATGAAAATGCGTGAAGCTGGGAGCTACGATCCGCGCAAATCCGAAAAGCGTAATTCCTTGAGCAACAATCTAAAGATATCTGAAGACGCTATCCTTCCTATTGGTGACAGCTATGATGGCATCTATTATGCGAGAAAACATTCTCCTCACACGCCTGAGGGCCAACATCATCTGCATCTTTATTCCAAGGGTAATCAGATAGCAGAGTTGAATATTGATGGCTCTACACATGATGATTGGCACGGCAAGAGGCTCCCAAGCAAAGTTCAAAAAGGCATCAAGACGCATTTCCCTGGCTTCAAGGTTCCGAAAGACGGCATGCTTTAGAGATGAGGGTCTAACGGAGCAGTTAGTTCGACTACCTATTCCGTAGACACCATCCGTGCTCAATCTTGAAAACATGCCCTTCTGAATTGAGGTGGCTTGGCCTCGGACGCTGCTCCGTTTTGAGTGTCGGTCAGCACGAATTCCTTTACCACCTGCTTCTGATCAGGCGGGGGTTTCTGGAATTCAGCAATGAGTGTATCTGTGTTCATCTCCTTCATTCTACCAGATTCGAGGGTGCTTGTTTTTCGCACATAGAAGCCCGGAGAACGTGGTTCCACGTCTTGGCCGGGGTTTGGTGGCCTGGCATCGACAAGTGCGAGTCCTCTCCTGTCCAGCTCGTCAAAGATTGTCCGTATTTGATCGAAGAGCACTCCGCCTCCTTGATTGTGGTCTAATGGACATTCCCTCGAACAAATCCGCCCACTAAGAACCTGTCTTCGCAGGCGTCTCAAGTTCCTTCAGCGGAATCTCTTTCACCAGATCTCCACTGCGAAAAACACTGATGCAATGCTTTGATTCATCCCATGTGATCTTTGCTTCTGACCAGCGGGTTGATTCGTGGTCCAGGTATTCCCACTGCCACTGTCCGCCAGCGACGCGGTGGCCAAGGTTGACCGTGTAAGATTCCGCCATTGAGCCGTTGTGTTTTGCATCACTCTGAATTCGCGTCCGGCTGCGGAAGTCAGTTCGCCGATCGTGCCGTCGCCACCAGGGCCGAATAGCCAGCGTACCCGACACATGCCCACGACCGCTCCCCCTATAACAATAGAAGGAAGGCGATGGACATCAGAAACGGGCCGGGTCGATTCATAGGGAATGCTGAAACAAGAAAAGTGACTGAGCAATCAGACAGGACAGTTACCTGACATCAGATCCATCAGCACTGGAGCGTGCAGAATGGAAAGATGCTCCATAGATGCACGCTCAAATTCATAAGTGATCACGGCGATGTCGTTTTCACTCGCCCACGAGCCGAAGGATCCAGGTGTCGGATAGCCGACGTCTTCCACCAGTGGCATGGAGGTTCTCTCGCTCATCCACTTGCCCAATTCCGAACTGGCTGGGTCATCGATGCAGGCAAGTGGTGCGTGCAGCGCGACGACGCTGGCGGGTTTCCACTCCGCAATCCAGTCTAACATTGCTCTTGTCTCAGGCTCGGAGCCGGCAGATTCTCCGGGCGAAAGGAGCACGTCGCTGGTTTCATCCAGTGTCCAGCGGTGCGTTACCTGATCGGGCTGCCAGTTCTTCGATGGAAAATTGCGGTTGAGATCGACACCATTGGCATTGCCACGTGTGCCGCGACAGATTCCATCCGGATTCGCCGCCAGAATGACTGCACAATTATTCAGCGGTCCTGACATGGTGCGCATCGCGCGTGACAGGACGCTGGTGGTCTCCGGTTCTTCTCCGTGAATGCCCGCCATGACGAGCATGCGCAGGGACGGTTTTGCCTCTGGCGGAAGCCATACTTCGAGTGGAAGCCCCTGCACGGAGCTGCCGTAAGTCACTGGTGTTGTGACAAAACGGCCGCGGTCTTGACGTGGTTTGATCGAATTCTTCACGGGCGTGATGTTGCCCTCTGTTGCCCGGCTCGTCAACGGCTGACACGCAGACTTGGCCTTGATCGTGCGCGGCCAAGGCGCTATGGAAATGGCATGCCAGTCGACGACTACGAGGTAACTATCGGGCTTGAAGTGCATGCCCAACTCAAAACCCAAAGCAAAATGTTCTGTGCCTGCCCAGTCCAGTACGGCGAGCCACCGAACACGCTCACTTGCCCGGTGTGCCTGGGAATGCCCGGCGCACTGCCGGTTTTGAATCAAGGAGCGATCGAACGCACGATCCTCACCGGCCTCATGCTTGGCTGTTCAACGCCGCCCATTTCCAAGTGGGATCGAAAGAACTACTTCTACCCGGACATGCCGAAAAACTACCAGCTGTCCCAGTTTGACCTGCCGCTTTGCATCGGCGGTGGCGTTCCTCTGTATGAGCTGGCGTATCCAAAGGACGCACAGAAGAGCATCAAGAATCCTGGCAAGGTGGTGCAGCTGACACGGATTCACCTTGAAGAAGATGTCGCCAAAAGCACGCACCACGAGAAGACGTCGACCATCGACTTCAACCGCGCGGGCACACCGTTGATGGAAATTGTCAGCGACCCTGACATTGACACCGCTGAGGAAGCGGTCGCCTATTTGAACAGCCTGCGCCAGATTCTCATTTACGGTGACGTGTCGGATGCAGACATGGAGAAAGGTCAGATGCGCTGCGATGTGAACATATCCGTGCGCAAGCCCGGGCAGAAGGAACTGGGCGAAAAAATCGAGTTGAAGAACCTCAACTCTGTCAGTGCCGTGCGGCGATCGATTCACTTTGAAATTGAGCGACAGTGCACGGAGTTGGATCAGGGGATCCCGCAGATTCAGTCGACACGGCGTTGGGACGATACTCTGGCAGAAACCCAAATGATGCGCAGCAAAGAGAACGCAGATGACTACCGCTACTTCCCAGACCCAGATTTGGTGCCTGTGCGCACCCCGGAACTGGTAGAGAGGATGCGTCCGTTGGTGCCGGAATTGCCACACGAAAAAGAGGCACGCTTCGAGAGCAGCTTCGGCATTAGTGCCTATGCGGCCAGTGTGCTGGCTAGTGAACAGGCGCTGGCAGATTACTTCGAAACCGCAGCGAAAGACTCGAAGAGCCCGAAGGTTGTTGGCAACTGGGTGATCAACAATTTGCTCAGCGTCCTGAACGAGAGCGAGAAGACAATCCACGAATGTCCGCTGCCGCCAGAAGCGATGCGCGAGCTGACGGACCTGATCGAATCGGGCGCACTCAGTGGTAACCTGGCTAAGGAGGAAGTGTTCCCCGAAATGTTCAACACTGGCAAATCTGCTGCGGTGATCATCAAGGAAAAAGGCCTTGAACCACTCGCCGACACCGGGGAACTGGAAGCCTTCTGCGACCAGGTGATTGCCGACAATACCAGCGTGGTCGATGACGTCAAAGGCGGTAACGTCAAAGCCATTAACTTCCTTAAAGGTCAGGTCATGAAGCTGTCCAAAGGCAAAGCCAATCCGAAAGCTGTGGGTGAATTGTTAGAGAGAAAACTGCTGGGATAAGTATCAAACTGTAAGAAATTTGCAGCCATAGAATCACAGTCAAAAAATGGCCACTCCCGCACCCATCGGTTTCTTTGCTCTTGGTAGATTTCTTGATTCCAGAATACCGGCTGCGAACAGCAGCGGCCATTGCAGAATCATCCCTGCTGCCGATACCACTGAGAGTAACGCGATAGAGGCGCACGTCCTTGGATGGCTGACGTTTGCGTCCTGGGTGGTGGCCGTGGCATCAGTGCTTCCGTGGTCTGCCGGCATTCTACTCGCGATTCCCGCAGCCTTTGTGCTCATTCAACTGTTCACGGTTGGTGTCGCGCTTGTTTTAGAAAAGACATTGGTCGCCACAGAAAAGCTAACCGCAGACGCGGCGCGGGCATGGAATACGTCCATCCATGTCGTCTTATTGGTCGTCGTCAGCATAGGAATCGTGGCGACAAAGTCCGGCGGAACCGCGCTGCAGGCGATCGCCTGGATTTGGGTGGTGATCGGAGCTGTGAACGCGCTCGCCGCCCTCATCGAACGCTGCAAATGAACCGAGCAGGCGTCATTTTGGCAATGCTGGGGATCGCGCAGATTGTGGGCCTTGTGCTGATATTTCAAGGAGAAGCTATTGCTGCCGTTATCGTGTTCGCCATCTCCCATGCTGTATTTCTCTACGGCACACTCAAGCCTACCTCGAGCTTGTTCGGCCCCGTACAGTGTCGCAATCTGCCCAATCAAATCACCATCGATGACGGCCCCGATCCACGCACCACACCGGCGTTACTCGACGAACTCGATCGCCTGGGCATCAAGGCAACGTTTTTCCTGATCGGCCAGCGCGCCACGCAGCATCCGCAACTTGTCACCGCCATCCACGAGGCTGGTCACAGCATCGGCAACCACACCTTTACCCATCCTGCCGGACGATTCTGGTGCATCGGCCCGTGGGCGATTGGTCGGGAGATCGCGCGTTGTGATGAGGCGCTTCAGCGAATCACAGGACAAGTGCCCGCCCTTTTCCGCAGCCCCGCCGGTCACAGCAATCCTTTCGTGCACCTGGCTGCCATGGCTCAGGGAAAAACGATTGTCGCCTGGTCGGCTCGAGGTTTCGATGGCGTCAACACCTCCAAAGATAAAGTCATCTCCCAGATCAGGGCAACCCTTTCAACCGACGCCATCGTCGTCATGCACGAAGCCTACGATCCAGAACGGCGCGGCTACTCGCCTGCAGAAATTCTGGAAGCTGTTGCCGCCGCTGCAAACCAGGACAGCACTGCGTAGACAAGCAGCTGTCGCTACTCGCTTGCAAACGATTGAAGCAACAGATTCTTTAGTCGCTCTGGATCTGTGGCGGACGTTTTGGCGACAAAGCCTCGTGCGTGGGCAAAGTGAACGTCGTCCTCGTCAGTGACGCGGGTGAGATCCATCCGCTGGTCGTCGTTGAAGCGAGAGATGCCGTAGCCATCGCCGCGCCGATCAGGGTAGACCATGGCGATCACGCTCGCTCCTTTTCCTTGTTCTTCGATGTAGCGACCGAGTCCGAACCCAGGTTCATCTGGCATTGGCTCAGTGCGTGGAATGAACAGAGCTTCCAATTTTTCGGGACTATCTGAAAGTGTCCACCACTCAGCATGTTCGCCGATTTCCGTCAGCCGGGCGCGCAGCGATTTGAGGTAGTTGAGCAAGTCCTCGCCGACCATGCGCATGACTTGCCAGATGGGATCGGTATCGGTCAATTCGGTGACGGCAGCAAATCTACGCAGCAAGGTGACATCGATCGGTGACATCAGCTGCGTCAGTGCCTCACGCGAAATGTTCATTTTGCGAGCCGTCTCATTTGGGCCCAGACAGTCGAGCCACTCGGCAGGTTGCAGCCAATCGCAAAACGCTTTCGCATCCTCATAGACGTCGAGATTTTGCAGCACCAGCGACAGCGCGCACAGCGGCGGACTCTCTCTAGGGAACTGGTGGTGATCGAAATTGTTGCGCTCCGGGGCATGTTCGCCACCAACATCGACGACGCACATTTCAAGATCCGCGAGGTCTGCATCAGTCGGTTCACGCCGCACTACGGACACGCCGTGCAGGTGAATAAGAACGCAGCAGGCAAGAAAATCGTCTTTGTGAGCACCCCCCGGATGCGTCAGAATTTGTCGAATCATGGCCCAGTTGTTCCGCCGAAGTCGCGCACGGTCAACCAGTTTCCAGACATGCCAAATGGCAGTGGCAACGATTCCGGCGCTTGACTTATTGCAATTCTTTGCGAATTTTCACGAGTGAACGCAAAAGCTGAGATTCCCCGGAAAACCATTTACCGGCTCTCGATCTATCAGCGCTGCTTGCAGCGATTGGCCGATAACGGCCAGGAAACGGTATCATCCTATGCGTTGTCGAAAGCTGCTGGCGTCAAATCGACCCAGCTGCGCAAGGACATCGCTTACTTCGGCCAGTTCGGCACGCGTGGGCTTGGTTACAATGTGCAGACGCTTTCGTCGGTCATTACCGAAGTCCTGGGTACCGCACGGCTGCAACCAGTGATTCTGGTTGGTGCGGGAAATCTGGGTAGCGCCCTGCTGGGATACAATGGCTTCAACAAAGAGGGCTTCGAGATCACTGCGGCGTTCGACATTGAACCCGATCGCAAGCGCCCGGTTGCCCTGAAAATTCCGATCTATGGTCAGGACAAAATCGAGGCATTCATTAAGAAGCACGACGTCAAAATGGCGATCCTTGCGGTGCCGGTGCACTGCGGCCAGTCGGTCGCAAATGATCTGGTAAAAGCTGGCATCGAGGCGATCCTCAATTTCTCACCGACCTTTCTGGAAGTCCCGGAACACGTCACTGTCAACAGCGTCGATCTGGCGGTGGAGCTGGAGAATCTGAGCTACTTTATTCGGTAGCGAAATCAATCGCCACCGCACTGTGCCCGTTGGCGCAGCAGATGATCACCCAGCACCAGGTGCACCATGGCCTCGACCATCGGCACTGCACGCGGCAGGACACAAGGATCGTGACGACCGCGGCCTGTCAGCTCGGTGTCTTCCTTGGATGAGGATACCGTTTTCTGCGATGTCATGATGGTCGCAGTTGGTTTGAAGGCGACACGAAAGACAATATCCTCACCATTGCTGATGCCACCCTGGACGCCGCCAGAATCGTTCTTGGACGTGCGCACGCGCCCATCTTGCGCCATGTAGAAGGGATCATTGTGCTCGGCTCCAGTCATCAGTGTGCCACCAAATCCGGAGCCTATCTCGAAACCTTTAGTCGCAGGCAGGCTGAGCATTGCCTTGGCCAGTTCCGCTTCCAGCTTATCGAATACCGGAGCTCCCAGCCCCGGCGGACAGCCCCGCACCACGCATTCGACAACGCCGCCCACGGAGTTACCCTCGCCGCGCATCTTTTTGATCAAATCGATCATCGGATCCACGGCAGCCTGGTCACCTGTTCGCACAATGTTAGACTCGATCATCTCCGACGTTACTGTCGCCGGATCGACGTCAGCAGTGAGATTGTAAATTGATTTTACCCAGGCCAGCACCTGATAGTCGGGTGAGGCACCCTGGACGACCTTCCGAGCAAGCACGGATCCGGCTACGCGGCCGATGGTTTCCCGTGCCGAGGCGCGACCTCCTCCCTGCCAGTTGCGAATGCCGTACTTGGCATCGTAGGTGTAATCAGCATGGGACGGACGATACTTTTCCCGCATCTCATCATAGGACGAAGGACGGGCGTCCTTGTTGCGCACCATGATCGAAATCGGGCTCCCCAGCGTCTGGCCTTCGAATACACCGCTGAGAATCTCACATTCGTCGGCTTCCTTGCGCGGAGTCACGATCTCACTCTGCCCGGGACGACGCCGGTCGAGTTCGTGTTGAATTTCTTCCTGCGTCACCGAAATCCGTGGCGGACAGCCATCGACGACGACACCAACTCCACCCCCATGGGATTCACCCCATGTGGATATGCGAAAAATCTGGCCCCAAATGCTGGACATGGAGCAACCCATACGCCGCAACTGCCACCGGGGCAACTCGCTCTTGACGATGTCCGCACGAACTCGGACGCTCTGTAGAAATGATTCACACAATCGACCTTGAATTCACTGGCGTCGCCGGTTCGGTAGCCGCCTTTCTAGTAGAAACACCTGAGGGCGAGCTGGTGCTGGTCGAGACCGGGCCGCATTCGACATTGGCAAACCTCAAGGCGGGCGTCGCCGCCACCGGACACGCGTTCACAGACATTCAACATGTGCTGGTGACGCATATTCATCTCGACCACGCAGGAGCGGCCTGGGCACTGGCCGAGCATGGCGCCAAAATTTACGTCCATCCCTTTGGCCTCAAGCATCTCGGCAATCCTGAACGTCTGATGGCATCCGCCGGGCGCATCTATGGCAACGACATGGATCGCCTGTGGGGCCGGATGCAGCCCATTCCCGAAGAACAATTGGTGCCCGCACTGCACGAACAATTGTTCCGCATCGGCGGTCGCTCATTCTCCTCCTTTCATACTCCCGGCCATGCCTGCCACCACATCGCGTGGATGCTGGGCGAAGAGATTCTGTTCACTGGTGACGTCGCGGGCGTGCGCGTCAGTTCCGGCCCCGTGCAGCCACCGTGCCCGCCGCCCGACATCGATCTCCGCGAATGGCGGCAAAGTATCAAGCTACTGCGCAAGTTGCCCGCGCAGCGGCTGTTCCTCACACACTTTGGTGAAATGCCCGACAAAGAAGCCCACCTCGACGAACTCTACGAGCGACTGGTCGACTGGTCGGAGTGGGTGGCCCTGGAAATGCGAGACGGTCAGATCATTGAAGACATGATCCCAGCCTTTCAACGCTACGTCGAGTCACAGCTCCGCGAAGCCGATGCCGGCACCAGTCTGCTAGCGCAATACGATGCCGCCAACCCAGCCTTCATGAGCGTCAGTGGACTCGTGAGATATTGGCAAAAAGAACACGAACGCCAGCTTCCCGGGCGGTCAGATGTTTAGCAGCTCAACCTCGGCATAGCTCAAGCGATTGATGATTTTCAAAGTTAGTGTTCGTTGCAGCGTAACGTGTAAGACGAGCGAAGGAACATCTACATGAGACGTGGGCCTAGTCGTAGCCATCTCCCTACAATCATATCAGCAGAGAAAATGAAAAAATGAATCGATTCGTCTTAGTGGCGGCGTTGGCCTTGGTGATTGGTGAGTCGAGAGGACAGGACTTGTCCGAACCCATTCACCCTGGATTTCTCCCATTCCTGTATCGGATCGCATTTGAGGAGGCAAAATTTGAGGATCTTAGATCAAAGACCACGGAGATTTCGGGCGTGCGATTGCTCTGCCTGAATGATCGTTTTCCTTGCTACGAGTTCTCTGTGATGATTCAAAAAGATGGGAAGATTCTTCTTCAATGGGCAGTCTTTGTGCGAAGTAACAAAGAGGAGAAGAAATCAGGGAAGGGTAGTAAAAATTTGGACGCTCAGGAGTGGAACCGGATCAGCAAAGCATTACGCTCCGATGAGTTCACGTCCATTCCAGTCGCCACGATGCCAGTCGCCGTCGGCCACCCCTACGTTTTCATGTTTGAAGTCTTCGAAGAAGATGGATATCGCGTTGTGTTTCGTGACGGTCCAAAATATTCTCCTGAGAAGCGAAAGCTGAAAGAGTTCAACGCACTGGCAACCGCAATCATTTCCGCCAGCGGGCTCCGCGATTCTTCGTTTTCGATCCCGGAAGAATGGTTCGAAAAGAAGGAGCAAGAAAACAGTAATCAGGTAGTATCAACATTCCTGTTGATACCTGCAGAGCCCGAGAAATCGTCAACAGAATGTTGACGCTACGCACGAGAGTTTTAGTTTCATCGATTGTGATTTCCAGCGATTACGATCCGACACGATGGCTCCTGAAAGTGCCGCCCCTTCAGGGCTCATGAATAAAAGAACAGGAAACCCAGGCCGCTGGCCTGGGCTAGCATAGTATCGGCCTGTTGGGCCTAAGGAGCAAAACTCAGCGATCCAACGATTTCATGGACAGAGCCCGCGCAACTCCTAATCCACGCGGAGTGATGGAGTATTGGAGTTTTCCCGGCCCAAAGGGCCAGCACTATGCGAGCCCAGGCCATCGGCCTGGGTAAAGTGCGTAAAAAGTGTAGCCCCAACGGGGCGACCCTATATTAGAATGTCACGCCATGCCACAATCACTCGCCAGAGTTACGATCCACATTGTATTCTCTAGAAGGAGATCGGCGATTAGCGATGGAATCGGTGCAGCACGCACAGGCCTGAAAGGTTGTGACACGAAAGCCCGGGGCGAAGCGCAGCGATTGCTCTGGGAACGATGCCTGTTATTCCCTGAGCCGTGAAAGGGCGAGACAAAGCGCAAGCAGGTTATCCCATCCTGCTGACGATGAATCCAAACGTTCCCAGAGCACCGAGGGCAAGAAGACAACCGATCGACAGAAAAACGATTCCTACGATTCGATAAGGCTTACTGACAATCGCGGTAATAGCTCCTGTGAGAATCAGGAGAACTCCCAATGCGGCAATGGCTATAAGAAGAAATGACATGAGCTTTACCCGTGATCATTCACTCCCGTCCAGAGTAAGCAAAAAGGCAGTGACGTCACGCAAATCCTGTTTGGAGAGGATTCCGGTCATGACAGGCATGGCGGAAACTGATGGAGTGCGGCTTTCGATAGTGTCCTTGGCAATTTCTTCGGTTTCACCAGTGGGGGTTTTCATGAAGAGGGTGGTGGCGTCTTCTTTCATGGGGGTGCCGGCGATGGTGGTTCCGTCCTTCAGGGTGATAGCGGCGATGCCGTAGCCGGTGACGACACTGGCATTAGGCTCAAGGACGGACTGGAGGATTTCGTCATGGCGGCGCAAGCGGGCGATGTTGCCAAGTGGTGGGCCGGCATCGCCACCGCCGCGGTTGGCCTGGTGGCATTTCATGCAGATGCCCTGGTTCTCAAAAACGTTCTGGCCCTGGACAGGATCGCCGCCTTCACGGAGGAAATCGAAGGCGTTGCGCCCATCTGCCGCGAGGAAGGCATCGACGGCTTTTACCTTGGCCTGAACGCTGGCATCTTCGCGCCTGGATGCGGCCTCGTAGAGGTCGAGGTGCACGGTTCGGAACAACGTCCCGTCCAGAATTTTGTCCATCTCCGACTCTAACATTGCTGCAGATTCTGTGCCTTTGTCGGCAGCGAGAATGGTGTAGGCAGCGCGCTTGGACAGATCGTGATCCTGGGCCAGCAACATGGATACGGGCTCGATGACTTCACCCGGGTAGCGGGCGACCCAGATGGTTGCCGCTTCCGCTGCCATTTCTGGTTCGTAGCCGTCGATGATGGTCTTGAGGAGTTGCTTGTCGGCAAAATCCTTGTCGGCAAAAAGTTGCTCCATTGCAGTCTGGCGCACCTCCACTGGCTGGCGGCCATCGCGGATACGAGATTGCAGCAATGCATTGTCGAGCGGAATGCCGTAGACCCCGATGGCGCGTGTCGCGGCCGCGACGATGTCACCAGTCGACTTCTCAAAGATATTGATCAGTGACGCTTCCACTTGCGAGCGAATAGCTGCCTTGTCGCGATCTTGAAGAGGGCGGTAATAACCGAGTGTGGGATCGATGGTGGGAGGTGTTGGAAAAAGTTCGACCGCACGCAAGGCGAGTACGCGATAGTTGTCGGGCAACGTGCCATTGGCCCCGAACCGAACGAGACGCGCAGCGGCTTCTGGCGTTCCCACGCGGAAGTTGGCATTGATCAAGCGGCGGAAGAGCATCTCCTCTGGAACCGAAGAACCGATGTCGCCAGCGTAGGCTTCCGTATGCTCGGCGAGAATGGGTAGCGCCTCGGGAATCTCCAGATCATTGATGGCGCGGATCGCCTCATTGACCAGTGACGGATCTGCGTCTTCGAGGAACATCGCGATGCGCGAGTCGTGCTTCTTACGCAGTGCGAGAAGAACGCCCAGGCGCTCGGCACGGGAAAGTGCGGCGACGTCGGCTGCAGCCATGTTCAGTGGCAGCAGGCTCAGCGCGTATGACGCGGCGTGGCGCTCGTAGACGTCTTTGTCGGCGTTGTCTTTGAGCATTTTCAGTAATGCTGGCACGGCTGCATCGTCGCCCAGTTTACCAGCGGCGATGGCGGCAAAAGTGCGCACGCGCGGTGATTTGTCAGCGATCAGGTCGCGGATGTCTTCGATGGCCTGGCGACCGCCAATGTTGCCCAGTGTGCGCGTTGCCTGCGCCCGCAGCTCGTCATTGCTGTCGTGCAGGAACGGTAACAGATCAGTGCCGGCTTTCAATTGTCCGAGCCCCCAGATCGCATGCATTTGTGCGAACAAATTGCCCGAGAATCGCGCGGTTTCCTTGAAGACCGCGACGCTCTTGTCGCCTCTGCCTGCCAGCGTGTACTGCGCACGCAGTCGGACACGCATGTCCGGGTGCTGCAACAATTCAGCCAGGCGCTTGTTCTCCAGTTTCTCGAATCCATCGGCGAACAACGTTGCGGTCTCCTGCACCTCTGGCCGCTTAACGCCTGCTGGATCATACATGGCGTAAATGTTACCCGCATCCGTGCGCTTCCAGCCGCCACCAAAGTCCGCGAGGTAAACTTTCCCGTCGTAACCAAGGTCGACGTCCGTGTTAGGCACGCCAGCGTGAAAAATGTGCGCGTCCTGCATGGCGTAACCAGCTCCCTGCTGGCCCACTTTGAACGAATAGAGGAAGCAGACATTCGGTGCACCTTTGTAGTCGCAAACCAGGAAGTGATTCTTGTAGCGATCCGGCAGGCTGGTGCCGGAATTGAACACCATGCCGCTGGGGCCATTAGTAAGATGTGCGACCGGTGGCAGAATCCATTCCGGCTGACCGGCGTGGCGCAGCTTCCACAGTCCCTCTGCCAGCCAGTGCGGCGACTGCCCCATTTGCCCATCATCGAGGAAATCTTTGTAAGTCGTCAGCGCCTGCGTGCCCAGATGCCATCCGGTGTCGCCACCCTCTAATAAGTAACAAACACGCGCCGAGTCACCCTGATCACAGTTGTTGTCGACGGTGAAAAGATCACCGTATTCATTGAATGCGATCTCCTGTGGGTTGCGCAGATTGTAGTAGAAAATTTCCAGATTCGAGCCATCAGGATCGCAGCGAAAGGCGGCGCCGGAATTGGTGTTCTTGAGAAGCTTGCCTTCCTTAGTAGTCACGTTATAGCCGCGGTCGCCCATCGAGAAATAGAGTTTCCCGTCCGGCCCCCAGGCCAGCCCGTGCAGGTCATGGCCACTGAGACTGTTCTTGGGGCCAAAGCCGTCGATCAGCGATTCGCGCTTGTCTGCTTTGCCATCGCCATTGGTATCTTCCAGCGCCCACAGATGTGGGATGCAAGTCATATAGACGGTGTTGCCATTGCCATAAATGAGGCCAATCGCTGGGCCGTCCTCCGGCTCATCAAAGTCACCGGCAAATTCCTCCAGCCGGTCAGCTTTGCCATCGCCATTCGAATCTTCCAAGGTGATGACGCGCTCAGAATAACGCGTAAAATACTCGGGATCTTCAAATTTGCTCTTCCACTTATCATAAACCGCGACGCGCTGCGCATTGGTTTCCGTCGCTAGGTCATCCATGATCCAATACGTGTGATCGCGGTTGTCCTCGACGCCTTTGCGCCAGCGATAGGTTTCGGTCACATACATTTTGCCCTTGTCATCAAAGCAGATCGCCGTCGCATTTTTCACTTTATTGGAAAAAACATCGACGGTCAACTTAGGCGCATCTTCGGTCGAATAAGCTCCTGCGTTTGTGTCCTCACCGTGGCCATGGCCTTCCTGGGCGGCAGAGTGGGATTGCAGGCTCAGCGCGCACACGGCACTGGATAGAAACAGAGAAAAACGGGAGCTTTTATTCATATTAACGTTGTATACGATCGGGTATTGATCCGTGAGATGACGGAATCACGCAAGAAAGGAATGAGATTGAGTCGGGGAGATTGGCAAGATCAGACGTCCAGGTGTTCCAGATGGCCTCTCACCACGCGCAGTGTGCGCACTATCCCCTCCGGCCCCACTTTTGAGCCGTGCCCCGGGCCTACGTCATCCATGAACGCAACCAACGTCCCCGGCCCAAAGAAATGCTCCTGCAGGGCATCCGGCGCACCGACATAAACGAAAAATCCTCCCTCATGCACCTGCTGTAGATAAGTGACCGCGCCCTCCGTCTCGTGATGCGCCGCATTGTGCAACCCACGTTCCGTATGCGCCGCCAGATTCTGCTCAATCGTTTCAATCACACGAGACTCGATCGCTTCCATATCGAGATCGATCTCGGCCATGCGGGTGTACTTTTCGGCAGATGCTTCGCAACAAATAACGCTGACTTTACTCATATCCCGCGGATACTACACAGCTTTTGACGACGCGTTCAAGCAATTGCCAGTTGGTATGTTGGCAAGTTGGTAATTGCTGAACTAAAACAGCCCCTCGATTTCGCCGTTTTTGTTCAGTCGGATGTTATTTGCCGCAGGGGTTTTCGGTAAGCCGGGCATGGTCATGATCTCGCCGCAGATAGCGACGATGAATTCGGCGCCAGCAGAGAGGCGGACTTCTCGAATAGGAATCGTATGTCCATCGGGAGCGCCCACGGCGGTGGGATCAGTTGAAAAGCTGTACTGTGTTTTTGCCATGCACACCGGAAAGTGACCATATTTTGATTGTAACGATTCGATCTTTCTTCGAACTTTGGCATCTGCGCTGATCTGACTGGCACCGTAGATTTTTTGGGCAATGGTTTCGATTTTATCCCAGAGTGGCATTTCATCTGGATAGATTGGAGTAAAGTCAGCCTCTTCCTTGTCGAGCAAAGCTACTAGATGGTGCGCCATCTCTTCTGTGCCTGCGCCTCCATCGGCCCAGTGTGAACAGACGATGGCGTCGGCACCAAATTTTGCGGCAGTTTCACGCACTGCGGTAAGCTCTGCTGCGGTGTCGGCACTGAATTGGTTGATCGCCACGACCACCGGGACACCAAATGATTTCACATTGCGCAGATGACGTTCAAGATTTACGCACCCTGCCTGGACTGCGCTGACGTTCTCAGTCTCAAGCGAATCTATTGCGACTCCTCCGTGCATCTTCAGCGCACGGATAGTGGCAACGAGAACGGCGGCAGCTGGCTTAAGACCAGCTTTGCGGCACTTGATGTTAAAGAACTTTTCGGCGCCGAGGTCTGCCCCAAATCCGGCTTCGGTGACGACGTAGTCGGCAAGTTTTAATCCCGCTTGTGTAGCGATAACGGAATTGCAACCGTGCGCAATGTTTGCGAATGGGCCGCCGTGAACGATTGCAGGATTGTTCTCGAGCGTCTGCACAAGGTTTGGCATTAAGGCATCCTTTAATAGAACCGTCATTGCTCCATCGGCCTGCAATTGCGCGGCGGTGACAGGCTTTCCAGCGCGGCTGTGGCCGACGACAATTTTTCCCAGGCGCAGCTGGAGATCAGCCAAATCTGAGGCAAGGCAGAAAATTGCCATGACCTCTGAAGCAACTGTGATGTCGAACCCATCTTCACGCGGAAACCCGTTGTTGCGACCACCGAGCGAGACCACGATCTCGCGCAGTGCACGATCATTCATATCTACGACGCGCCGCCAGCTGAGACGCCTGACGTCGAGATCAAGTGGGTTGCCGTGGTGGATGTGGTTATCGACCAATGCCGCAAGCAAGTTGTTGGCGGCGCCGATGGCATGGAAGTCGCCAGTGAAGTGCAGGTTGATATCCTCCATCGGCACCACTTGGGCATGGCCACCACCCGCTGCCCCGCCTTTCATGCCGAAGCACGGTCCAAGACTGGGTTCACGCAGACAAATCAGCGCTTTTTTGCCGATCCTGTTGAGACCGTCGCCGATTCCTACGGTAGTGGTTGTTTTTCCTTCACCCGCCGTAGTTGGACTGATTGCGGTGACCAAGATCAATTTCCCATCCGGGCGGTCATCGAGCGATCGGATATACTCGAAATCGATCTTGGCTTTGGACTGCCCGTAGGGGTGGAGTGCACCACTCGCAATACCAAGCTTTTCTCCAATTTCCGAGATCGGTTGCAAGCTTGCTTTACGGGCGATTTGAATGTCGCTCTTAATCATGCATGCTTCTGCATCAGTACGTCAGGGAGATCAATAGCTGTATGCCCCAGTTTCAAGGCTGCCGGAGGGCTCATCGCTCAGGATTAGAATTGAACGTAATCCGTCGATATAAATTTCAACGACTACACAGTCTGCGCTAACGTCATACCAAGTCTCAGGAAGGCTTGGAATTTCTACTCAACCTTGGTGGGAAAATCTGGATAGACCAATGAAGCGTCAGCGACTGTCGATGCTGAGCCCGCATAGAAGAAATGCATGGTTCCGTCCCCCGAGCATGTCCAGAATTCCCTGGCACCCGCTTCGAAGTAGAGTCGCTTCTTCTCTTCAATCTCCCCTTTGGTGTTCGACGGCGAAAGCACCTCCACACAAATCTCGGGACATCGGACGAAACACACTTCGTGTTTCGCTTCCTCCCATATTTCTTTGGAGCACCAAGCGACGTCGGCAGCTTTGACGCCTTCGCTGGTCGAAATGGGGCATTCGGTCAGGACTCTACCGGTAGAGTTCCAGTTTCCCAGAATTCGAGCTATTTCGCTCTGGAATCCTCCGTGGGCAGGGGCAGGTGGGGGGGACATGATCATTTGACCGTGCACATCGGTCTCAATTCGATAGTCGAGCGCGGCAAGCGCGGGATCTGCAAGCAGGCGTTTCCAGACAGCTAAATTGAACTCCGTCTGATTCAGATTCACGCAGGCTTCGTCAGCCGTTTCAAGCATCGTGCTCACGCTGGAACCTTAGTGCAACGAGCAGTGCAATCAAGAACCATCAGAACTATGGAGTAAAACGATGTCCCCTACTTCGTTTTCTGTAACAATTGCGTTTCTGAGATGACCATGCCTTTGTCTGCGGCCTTGCACATGTCGTAGACGGTGAGGGCGGCGATCGATGCTGCGGTGAGGGCCTCCATTTCTACGCCGGTCTGGGCGGTGGTGCGGACGGTGGTGGTGATGACCACGGCTGCTTCGGACAATTCGAATTCGACGCCGGCAAAAGTTAGTGGCAATTGGTGACACAGGGGGATCAAATGCTGTGTTTGCTTGGCGGCTTGAATGCCGGCGATGCGGGCGACCGCCAGCACGTCGCCTTTGGGCAATCCATTTTCTGCAATAAGGGCCACCGTCTCCGGTTCCATTGTGATGGTGGCAGTGGCGATCGCTTCGCGCCTGGTCACTTGTTTGTCCGCCACATCAACCATAGAGGCAGCACCAGAAGCATCAATGTGGGAGAGTTTTAGTGGATCGCTCATGCCTTAGACTTACCACCGTCACACTGCGGGTTCAACTGCGCGCTGCGTCAGCCCTTCTACCTGCAACGCCTGTTCCAGTAGCGACTCGGCGGCCACTCGGGCGAAAGCGACTGCGTGCCGGGTGCAGCTCGATTTCCATTGGGCAATGTGGTTCTCGTAAGCAACGCGATAGCGTTTAAGTAAGGCGGGTTCGACTCGCCGCACATGGCGGCTGCAATCTTCGACATCTACAAATTCATAGTTTCCCTGCCACGCTGGATCTTCCTCAGCAGCGGTGAACGGCGCCAGGATCACACCACAGCCATTGCGTGCTGCCAGGGAGCTGACGATTCTCTCCGGTGATTCAGGAAACAAAGTATCGCTGATCATGACCCGCAATGCATTGGCGCGCAGCTGGATGTTCGCCAGCTCCGGCGGAACGGCGGGCGAAGTTTTCCACAGGGCGATCGCCTGTTCCGTCCAGGCATCAGATTGCCGCGCCATGTCTGGAACAAAGGCAACCTGATCGCCGCACACCAGCCAGATATTGACAGCGCCGCCCGCACCGGTCTGGCCTGCTGCGTCGACACAGAAAAAGAACAATTCCAGGCTACGTGCTGCCTTCGTTTCATCGACAAACATTGAGCGCGACACATCTAAAATCAGATCCACTTGCGGGCGAACTTCTTCGCGGTAGAGCTTCATCGAATAGTTTCCCGTGCGCGCATAGGCCTGCCAATTGATGTGACGCGGATCGTCACCGGGAAGGTAAGTGCGGTGATCCTGAAAATCGATCGAACTCCCAGTGCCGCCTCCCTGAAATTCACCTGCGGCGCCCTTCCACACACGATTGCGAAAGGGTAATCGCAGCAATCGCGAAACGCCACGGGCCGACTCACGGGCGCGTTGCAACAAGTCGGAATCCCTGAGCAACGCTGCCGCAGGGTCATCGTCTTTCATTGAACGGGTGCTATTCAAAGTGGCCCTAAGCTACAGCAGTCGTCTGACATTGCGCAAGCCATCAGCGGTGACTCTGCTCTGAGTGATCAGGGCTACCTGGTCGACGTAGTTTTGCCACTGCAGAGGGCGGAGGTTGGCCAGTCCTGATTCGGCAGTGCCTGAGTTTTCAGCAATATGCCAGCCGAAGTTGGAGTGACGGTTACAATAATCGAGTCGATAGATCCATGCTCCGCAGGCGTCTTTGCGCCAGAGCTCGGCATCGTTGCCAGGAATTTCCTGAGCGAATACCCATACCCGCCGAACGGTGTCTTCATCGAACGGCGTTTGCTGCCATTCTGTCGCCGGTGCCTCGCTATCCATGATTTTCAGTTCAATCGAGGTAGGCTTTCCAGTCCGCTGGCAGGTGCTTGGTTTCGACACCACTGGCGATGCGTCCTTCTGCCAGTGGATCGAACACGGTGCTGGTACCATAGACCATGATGCAGTCGGTAGTGCTGGCGCAGTGCAGCGCATGGGCGACGCCTGCGGGAATCACGATTCCGGCATTGTTAGGGCCAGGTAGATCATCGCCGAAAATAATAAACCGCATCACGCGCCGTGGCATGCCTGCGCGCTCGTCGACGAGCAACATTTCGACCATGCCCTGGACAAAGAACATCATGTCCCACTGTTCGCGATCGTAGGGGCGCAGCGCTACATTGTCCGGTAGCTCGACGAAGAGTTTCTGGAACCACGCTGCCGGATCGACGCCTTCTGGAATCGCTGGCGGGTGAATGTGAAATCCCTTTGCAGTGCCGGCGAACATGCGTGCCGTCGCCCATTGCCTGGGCCAGAATCCCAGCTCACCGACGGTACCTTCACCATGGCGTGCGAACTCGCCAAAAAACCCACGATGCGGTTGCTGATAAATGGTGCGCGGCAAGACTTCGACACCGGGAATCCAGGCGCCAGCGGCGGCCAGTTCCTCTCGGGCTGTGACCAGTCGCCCGATTTCCAGCCCCGAAGTTGCCAACTGTTCGGCGAGGCTGGTCGAGGAATAGTCGCGCAGTTCAAGCGCCTCCTGCGCACCCGGACTCAAGCCGCCCCAGCGCCGGGTGTGATCAGATTCCTGGTTACTGGAGGATGCGTCGTCGGTATTGCCCATGGAGTTCTATGCGAATGAGTTGGCCAATGTCCGGCCTTCCGGGTGCGACGTCAAGGCAGCAGGCAAAGACAATCGCTAATCGTCTGCTCTCGAGCTTGGACATTGAAGCACTTGGCTGCTACCTTTGGCAGATGATGATAAAGCGCCATAGTCGGAGTCTCATTTCGGGTTGGGTAGTAATGTGCAGTGGCCTGCTGATGGCGGCTGTATGCGGTCAAGATGTGCAGGTGCAACCGGTAAAACTAGTGACACCACGGGACGTGACTATTGAGACGGTGCCCGGCAGGCTAATGTTTTCGCCTCGATCAGTGCAGGTGCAACCGGGCGAGCTGCTGCGACTCAAAGTGAAGAATACGGGATCTGTGATACACAATTTTGTCATCTGCTCGGAAGGGGTGGACAACTGGAAAGAGGTGGCGAATCTAGTGATCGATCTGGGCGATTCCATGCTGGCGCGCAATTTTGATCCCGGCCCGCCGCTGGTCACGCACAGCACAGCGCTGGTGCGGCCGGGCGAAGAAGTAACGCTGAATTGGAAGGCCCCAATGGCTGAGGGAGTTTACGCATTCCTCAGCTCTGTGCCCGGTCACGTGCCGCTCATGCGAGGTGAGTTTCAGGTCAGTTCGACGCCGGTGGGGCTTACAGATATCCGCTATTACTACTACCAGGGCAAATGGGGGAGTGAGCCGGATTTTGAAAAGACAGAAGCCTTGGCGGGTGGTCCGCTCGACGGCAGCATTCTTGATTTCGACGCGATTCCAGAATTAGGAACATTGTCAGGAGGGCGGAAATCTGGCGAAAAGGCAGCTGTCGTCATCACTGCAGATATCACTGTGAAACTTCCCGGCGACTACACCTTTTCCCTGACCAGTGCTGCTCCTGCTTTACTGAGTATCTCCGATGGTGAAGTCGTCATGAATGAGGGGAAATCGACTGTGACGCGATTTGGCGCAATCGAACTGGGCAGCCCGGAACCGACTGATGAGCTTCCGCATCTGAGATTGCAAGTGATCAGCGACGCTGAACTTGCGACGCCCCGGTTGTCATTGAACGGGCCAAGTGGCCATCACCGATTGTCCGCACCCGGGGCATTTGTCATTGCGCCGGAAGTTCCACCTTTCACCGTTACGGTGCCGATGCCTGAGGCGTCCGCACTGGCACTGGCAGTCGCCCTGCCAGGTGATACGAATTACTGCTTTGACCCTGAATCGCTTTCTGTTCGCTATGCATGGCTGGGTGGTTTCATCGATGCCCGGCCAGTCGATGATGATGGCAGCGGCCGCCCTGGTGGCAATGTCAGCCTGCTGGGGGAAATGATTCCGCTCGGTGCGGACGGCGCGTTTCCTTTACGCATTGGCAGCCTGGCAGAAGATCCACCAGAGGTGCGCTATCTCGGTCACACGGTTGGTGATGGCACTGCTGAAGAACTTCCAGCATTGATGTTTCAAGTGGGCGACTACAGCATTGCCCAGAAGGTTTCTGTCAGCTCAGAAGAGAAGGGCAGTCCTGTGATCACCTACACATTTGCCATCGATCCGCTTCCGGCAGCTGGTGTGCCGATCGTTTTCTCAGCGGATCCAGATAGCGTCACGTTGACGACAGAGAACGGATTTGCTCGCAATGGTATCGCAGTGCTAACGAGTGCACCAAATGAAAGTGAAGTCGCCGTCGAGTTGCGACCGGTGCCACAACCCTGAGGGAAGGTAGAGAAGTCGTTCGGGACTTCTACTTAGGGCCTGTTCGCTGCCTCCCGATGAAAAGAAACCCAGAAAGGTTTCTCTACGGGTGGATACCAGCGTCCTTCCTCGTAAGGCGCGAATTATTTTCGTTGCTGCCGTTCTTGTCGGCGCTCGGCCAGGTAGATGCGGTGGTGCTGGCGCTTGGCATTGGCGTGCTTGGCGCAGGCGATTTCTTCGCCGTTGAACCCGGCTTTGCGAATGGCTTTCAGCAATCTCGGCTCCGCTTCTGCTGCCCAGATGGCGGCGCGACCATTGGGACTGAGCGCAGCCTTGAGGAGATCCAATCCGCTGCCATTGTAGAGTTGGCCGTTCTGCGGCTGGATAAGTGACGACGGTCCGTCATCGACGTCGAGCAGGATCGACTCATAGGTCGGCCCCTTCGTGGCCGCTTTCAGAATAAGATCATAGACATCACCGTGAGCGATTTGCGTGCGGGAGTCAGCGAGGATTTTGTCGTTCAATCCGTCAAGGTGCTCATGGTTCCATCGCACGACTTCGGGCAAGAGTTCAGCGACGATGATTTTTGCATCCGCCCCCGTCATTTCCAGTGCCCGCCGCAAGCTGTAGCCCAGACCCAGGCCACCGATGAGAACGCGCGCCTTTTGATGCGGCTTTATGTGACTGCAGCCGATGTCCGCCAGCATCAGTTCGGAGTGTGTGAGAATCGTACTCATGACCTGCCGCTGGTTCATGTAAAGCATGAACTGGCCATCGTGCTTATAGAGACCGAAAACTGCTCCATCAGGAGCAATGGTCTCTGCGACTTTAACAGTTGGTTTCATTGCTGGCGGCTCGTGCGCGGTGCCCGTCGAGCCACACGCCCCATGCGCGCGACAATCGTTCTGGTTCGCTCACGTGACCTCGCAGCAAAAGGCGAACGAGGCAACTGATTGTTTCAGGCAGTCAACTCCCCGATCAGCGATAGAATCTGATCCAGTTTTTTTGCACGGCCTCTACGACTTCAACTTCAACTTCGTTGCCCCTGGCATCAGCAGGGAATTTTACCGTAAGAATCACTGGAATCGAATCTTCGCCCGGATAGAACCAGCTGCCCAGCTTACCCTCCAGGGCACTTCCTCGCGCCACATACGCAAAGCAGGAATGCGCATCGCTTTTGCTGAAGAATCGGTAACATACCCAGCGTTCCTTGTCTTCGAAGTGGTAATTGTAATAGTCGCTGGGGGAAATTCTTCCGCGAATTTCACGCTTAGCGGCAGGCCGTTCCTTCAAGAAATTTTCGAATGCTTCCTCTGAAGCTTCAGTGGCGGTTTCCCAGTCAAGTTTATACGCGTCCTTGGTGCGCTGCACCATCACATTCGCTGATGCCTGATGATCGACCAGTCGAATGGTGTTTGCAGTGATCCATAGCTGATCGGGAGCATTGATGACCCCATCGGACACCATTCCTTCCGTTGAATTAACTAGGTTGATTCGAGTCGGCTGGATCGGATGACTCGCATACCAGGCGCGCATGAGCGGCTCCACGATTTCTGGCGCACGCACGTAATCCAACATTTCATCGACAGTCTTACATTGATAGAACGCCTCCAGCATCTGCTCCATTGACTGCTCGGGAATGCTTGAGAATGGCACCTCTTCCGGGAGGGCAGTCTGCGCCACTTCGCTCTTGTTTGAACCAGTAAATTTGGACACCACGACGATTCCAACGATGACGATCGTCAGAACGCCGAGCACTTCTAACATTCCTATCCTGGGTTTCTTACGAACCGTGGCTTCGGTTCCATCGTCCCATTTTGCCCCCTTCTGCTTTCGCTTCGCCTTCACCGCCTCTCGGTGGACAGTTCGGAAATCGGCTCCTTTGCGGCGATCGGCAGATGTCTGATGGCGGGCCTTGGCTTCTTCCAGCGCTTGCGCGCGCATCCTGGCCATTTTCTTGCTGGATGGGCGGGGAGCAACCTCTTCGCTGTCAGAATCTTCAGAGAAACGCAATCGTCCTGGCACCTCTTGAGGATGCAGGCGCGTGTTTTCGGGAGGTGTTTCCTCAGATGTTACGTTGTCCGGTTCTACCCCATCATCCGCATCCGCATTTTCATCCGCATCCGCATTGGATTCAAAATCTGCTGGCTGGGCATCTTTTAATTCCTCTGTGTGCTCTTTATTCTCAGGGTCATCCGCCACTTGCTCATCATCCTCCGCATGTGAGCGAGGCGTGTACCAATCGCTACGCCGCTGCGGAAGCTCCTTGTCGAACCGCTTCAATGCTTCCTCCGATAAGGGGGTCGACTTCTTCTGCTTCTTGTATGGACGATCAAACATGCTAGTGCGAATATCCTGCTGGAACCGGGAAACTACTCCAGCCGCTGCCCTTTGCTCATTGCTAATGTCAGTGGCAACAGGCCTCAACTGCAAGAAGTTTTCGTTGCTTCCCGGCAGATCCATTGTTATCAATACAGTTATTCCAATCACTTAAATTTTTAGAAAACCGAACGGATGCCAGCAGTAATCGCGACCAATTTACGTAAGGGAGTGGCCATCAAGGTCAACGGAGAGACCGGTATGATCATCGACTTTGAGCACCGGACTCCGGGCAAGGGTGCTGGCTTCGTGCAGGTCATTATGCGCAGTTTCTCATCCGGTAAGAGTAAAGACATGCGATTTGCCGCCAGTGAGAAAGTCGAGACCATCACCGTGGACAAGCAGAAGCTGGAGTTCAGCTACTCAGATGGTACCAGCTACTTTTTCATGGATTCGCAGACCTTTGAGACCATCGAGCTGCCCGTAGAATTGCTGGAAGAGAGCAAGGACATGCTGATCGAGAATTTGCCCTGCGAGGTGATCTTCGTTGAAGAGAATCCCGTATCGGTCGAGCTTCCGCCGTCAGTGGAAATGGAAGTCACTGAATCCTCTGAAGGCATTAAAGGCGACACCGCTAACAATCCTCAAAAGCCAGCGACACTTGAATCTGGAAAAATCATCCAGGTACCATTGTTCGTGAAGCAAGGCGATCGCCTTAAGATCGATACACGCACTGGCAAGTATCTCGGTCGCGCCTGATTTTCCTCCACTCTACTTAACCCCGTCCTCCAGCTTAGTCGATCGACGTGCCTCGTTCCACTACGAATCGTCGTCGCTCGACCAAAAAGAAGACGGCAAAGCGAAAGTCCGCATCCAGAGCGGGCAATCGCCGTGCGTCCACTCGCGATCGCAAGGAGAAGCGCGAAAAGCTCATGGCGCGGCACGCCGCCAAGGCACGGGCGGCAATTGCTCCGATCGAAATTCCAGTCACCTGGCTCAAGAATATCGCTGGCGTGTTACTGCTGCCGCTGTGTGTGATCTCGACCATCACGTTCTTCGGTAGCTTTGCCAATGCGGCCCTGGAAGGTGCCTTTTGGAAGACGCCCGAGTTCTGGTTTTTTAATCTTGGCATGGGCATCTGGTTGATCGCCTTCTGGGGCCTGCCGCGGCCGATTAAGGTCTACGTCTTCGGCCATGAAATGACGCATGCCCTCTTTGTCTATCTCTGTGGCGGGCGAGTAGAAGAATTCAAAGTCACGCACGAGGGTGGTCATGTCGTGACCGATAAGAACAACATGCTCATCTCGTTGTCGCCTTACTTTGTTCCTTTTTACACCGTGATCGCAGCGCTCGCCTTCATATTGATCGGCGCCTTTTTCGACCTCTCTCATTATCACGAAGGTGTGTTCTTCGGCCTGGGTGGATTCAAGTGGGCATGGCTGATGTTCGGCATCATCGGACTCACCTGGGGATTCCACTTTTCCTTCACTGGATGGATGATTCTGAAAGACCAGCCAGACCTGCGCAGCAACGGCACCTTCTTTTCACTGATGCTGATCTACCTGATCAATGTCCTGCTCATCTCCGGCCTGCTCGTCATCGCCTCGCCATCCGTGCGCGCCGCCGAGTTCGCTCATGAATGGATCGATACTGCCCGTACTGGTGCGCAATGGCTGCTGGGCAGGGTCGGACTGCTTACGCGCTAAGCTAAGCTTGAAGAACTCGGGAAGAATTTTCTGCCGCTATAGTGTACTGAATGTGACCGCAACTGGCACAACTTTGGGCACAAGTTTGCACGATCCCTGTGTCGAATGCGGACTAGCCAACCCTCACTTTGCCCATATAGTAGGCGGCCATGACCAAAGTTGGCCTCGTTTCACTGGGATGCGCTAAGAACCTCATCGACTCGGAAATCATGATCGGACACCTGCAGGAGGCAGGCATGATCTTGATTCCTGAGCCGGAGCTGGCGGACGTCCTGATCATCAATACTTGTTCGTTCATCGATATGGCGAAGAAGGAAAGTATCGGCGCGATTCATGACGCCGTCGATTCGCGCGAGGACGTCAAGAAGCGGCAAAAAATCATCGTCGCGGGTTGTTTGTCGCAACGCTTTTCAAAGGAACTGCCCGAGTTGATGCCGGATGTCGACGCTTTCATTGGACTCGACCAGATCACGTCTGTCGCTCCCATCATCCAGCAGCTGCTGGACAAGGATCGCACGGATGGTGATTCGCCGGACAACCTGGTGACGCGCAAGCCCAACTACATCCCCGACTACACCACCCCACGCTTCCGGCTAACGCCCGGGCACTACGCCTATGTGAAGATCGCCGAAGGTTGCAATCACCCGTGTTCCTTTTGCATCATTCCGCAGATCCGTGGCCGCCACCGCAGCCGCACGCAGGAGAGCATCGTGCGCGAAGCTGAACAACTTGTTGCAAGTGGCGTGAAGGAACTCAATCTCATCTCTCAGGACACGACCTACTTTGGCATGGATCGCTGGGAAGATGGCCGCCCGAATCCACGCAGCCCGGTCGATTCCTCGCGTGGTGAATCCCTTTCCACTCTCATCCGCGCACTCAATGAAATCGAAGGCGATTTCTGGATTCGCCTGCTTTACACCCACCCCGCGCACTGGAGCGATGAACTCATCGAGTCCATCGCCGAATGCAAAAAGGTTGCCCGATACGTTGACATGCCGCTGCAACACATCAGCGCTCACATGTTGAAACAAATGCGACGCGAGACGGATGGCGATTACATTCGCGACCTTATTCGCCGGATGCGTGCAGGCATTCCAGACATTGCCATTCGCACCACCTTTATCGTCGGTTTCCCGGGCGAAACTGAAGAAGATTTTGAGGAATTGTTAGAGTTCATCGAAGAGGCAAAATTCGAACGCGCCGGCATTTTCGAATACTCGCAGGAGGACGGCACGCGTGCAGCCAAGATGGAAGAACAGATCAACGAGGGCACTCGCCAGCGCCGCTGGAACGACGCCATGGCCACCATCCAGACCCGTCTCGAGAAACACAACGAAACGCTCATCGGCAAGCAACTCCGCGTGCTGGTGGAAGAACCGGGCATCGCCCGTAGCGAAATGGATGCTCCCGACATCGATACCACCGTCTACGTCGACAAGTCACTCCCTGTAGGCGAATTTACTGACGTCACCATCACCGACTGGCGCGGGTATGATCTGGTGGCTGGGTAGCAGTTCCAGCCCTCACTTTCAGTAACGGTAAGTCTTTGGCAGGCCGAAAGCTTCTTTGACCCAGGTGACTTCGGGAGGTTGATTTTCGGGGAGGATAATTTCGATGACGTCGAAGCGGAAGAAGATTTCTGGGCGATTGAGCAGGCGGAGCCAGGCCATGGCGCCGCGCGTGATCAGGCGTTCTTTTGCGGTGTCGACGGCATCCATGGGACGCCCGTAACGGTTAGATGTGCGTGTCTTGACTTCAGCAAACACTAACATGTCACTATGGCGGCAGACGATGTCGACTTCACCTCCTTTTGGTGCGCGATAGTTTCGGTAGAGGATTCCGCAACCATGCGCCCAGAGGTAATGGGCGGCGAGCTTTTCGCCAAAGGCTCCGATGACATCCTTGTCCCAGCGTTCGCCATTATCATCGAACATGTCTGGCGGTGTCGTCAGCAGCGGGCTGTAACGCCGCGTCAGGTAGCGTAACGGATACAAAAGGGAGGGCGGCATCATGTCGCCCGCCTTTCTATTACGGATGGTGCATCGGCGGCAATTTCAAAATGAAAACTGCTTGGCTGAGTGCGCTACTCGAGAATATTTCCGTAGCGATGGCGCGTCTCGGAGATCGATTGCTCGTGCAGGTAGTGGAGCAATTCGATTCTACCATTGGCGACGACTGAGGCATTGCTGACATGAATATGTGCGCCGTGCGCGGCTTCCAGCAGTCGCGGATCCACCGTCTCCAAGTCTGTGCGCAGCAGTGAGGCTCCGGACGTGGAGAGGCGCCCACCTAATTCATCCAATGATTCAACGCACACATCGAATCCGTTGATTGGAGTAGCAGCGCTGATCTCCAGAGGGACGCCACAGAGTCTGCTGGCAACGTGGATCTGCGACAGTGGCAGTGAGGTATTGGATTGCTCGATACGCACGATGACATTCTTTCGCGGTCGATAGCGGAACACGTTGCGCTCGCAAATTAGGCCTGTGGGATCGTGTTCTATTGAAAAATGCGATTGCCACCAGTAGTGGAAGCTTTCGGCGCTGGCCTGCAGTGCCTCCACCTCATTTGGATTGAGATGACCTGCAAAATCGTCAACGGCTGATTGCTGTTCTGGAGTCAACTTTGCTGCGTGCATGGGCGCAGTCGGCAGGTCTGTCCACTGCACAAAACTGGCGACGTAGTTGGGCCCGCCAGCCTTTGCGCCGGGGCCGATGCAGGATTGCTTCCAACCACCAAACGGCTGCCGCTGAACGATCGCGCCTGTCGTGCTGCGGTTGATGTAGGCGTTGCCCACTTCGACGGCAGCTTCCCAGCGCCTCGTCTCTTCCTCATCGAGCGAGTGAATACCGCCGGTGAGGCCCAAAGCATAGGCATTCTGTACTTCAATTGCCTGCGCAAGATCGCGCACGCGCACAATTCCTAACACGGGCCCGAAACACTCCGTTTTATGAAACCAACTGCCAGGAACCACGCCTAATTTAATCCCTGGCGACCACAGCCGCGCGTTGCCGTCGATCATTTGCGGCTGCAGCAGCCATTCCTCGCCGGGCTCCAGGGTGGTCAATGCGCGCTTAAGTGACTCACCGGGCTCCAGAATAAGCGGCGTCACGATACTGGAAAGATCATCCGCTGTGCCAACGTGCAAACTCTCCGCCGCATCCTTCAACTGGCGGGGAAATGCAGGGTCGTCGTAAACTGCTGCTTCCACCAATGCCAGGCTGGTAGCCGAACACTTTTGCCCGGCATGGCCGAAAGCACCCTTGACCAGATCTTTGACCGCAAGATCGAGATCGGCTGCCTGGGTGATGATCAGGCTGTTCTTGCCACTGGTCTCGGCGGACAATCGCAGTGCTGGCTTCCATTTTTGAAACATGCGTGCGGTCTCAAATGCTCCGGTGAGAATGACTGCAGCCACGCGATCATCGGTCACCAGTTTCTGGCCAATTTCATTGTCGGGCACGGTGAGAAATTGCAACACATCCCGCGGCACGCCAGCTTCCCACAGATGCTCCGCTGCCATACGTGCCGTCAAAATAGTTTCGGTCGCAGGCTTCAGGATGACACTATTCCCCGCCATGAGCGCGGCCAGACATCCGCCAGCCGGAATGGCGTAGGGGAAGTTCCACGGCGGCGTCACTAACACTACACCTATCGCTTTAGACTGGACTCCGTCAGACCATTCGCTGCCATCGAACGCCGCCGCGTAGTAGTTGGCAAAGTCGATCGCCTCTGACACTTCCACATCGCCTTCCATCACTGCTTTGTCTGCATCGTGCAGCATGCAGGCGATGGTTTCGCCACGGTGGCGGGCGATCACTGCGGCGGCCTTGCGCAAAATGGCAGCGCGTCCGGCCACTCCCAGATCTTCCCACACACGTTGCGCATTGACTGCCGTCTCCAGCGCATGGTCAACGGCCGCCGCATCTCCCATCACACATAAGTCGGGATCTGGCGATGACCATTGGTCAAGGTGTGCACTGATCCATTGCCGATTCCGTGACAGTGCAAAATCAGTGTCGGCGGCATTTTGAAATGGTCCAGCTGCTGCAGCGGTAGGAGCGGCGCATTCGGTCACTCTATCCTGCGTGCGGTTCGGCGTGCATGCCAATTCCAGTGACGTAGCACGGGCGCAGGCATCGAGAAAACTGCTGCGCTGAAGTTGCCAGGCATCACTGCCCTCGCGCAACGAAAACAGGTCACGCAGAAAATTGCCAGGCGTTGTATTCTCTTCTAATCGCCGCACCAGATAGGCGATGGCGCTCTGAAAATGCTCTGGCTGGACAACAGGTGCATACGTCAGCAATCCGTGCGCCCGCTGCTGCACCACGGCTGCCTGTGCATTCGCCATGCCCTCGAGCATTTCGAATTCGACTCGATCGGCGACGCTATTCTGCTCACGCAGCAACAGGGCATAGGCAATGTCGAACAGATTGTGACTGGCAACGCCGATGCGGACGAAGGTGGCGTTGGCTGGTTCGCAGGCAAAGTGCAGCATGCGCTTAAAATTGGCGTCCACTTCCAGCTTCGAACCATAGGGTGCCTGTTCCCATCCGTGCAGCACCGCTTCCACGGATTCCATCGCCAGATTCGCCCCTTTGACCAGACGAATTTTGATTCCAGCGCCGCCTTTCTCCACTCGCCGCTGTGCCCATGCGGTCAGCATTTTCAAGACCGCAAAAGAATCCGGAAGGTAAGCCTGTAGCACGATGCCCGCTTCCAGCGACAGGAACTCGGATTCATCCAACACTGATCGAAACGCGTCTACCGTCAGATGTAGATCACGGTATTCTTCCATGTCCAGGTTGATAAATTTCGCACTCCCCGTGCTGGTAGTATGAGTCTGTGCCGCCCTGTAAAGTGTGCGCAGACGGATTTTGATGTCGTCGAGCGTCTGTTGGTAGGCCACCAGATGAATTTGACTGTAGATGGCCGAAATCTTTACCGACACGCAGGCGATTTCCGGGTCTGCGAGCCGCGCTGCGACGGCTTGCAGCCGGCGTTGCGCCTCGTCCTCGCCCAGCACGGCTTCACCCAGTTGGTTGACGTTGACCCGCGTCCCCGCAGCTGTCGTTCGTCTCATGTAGCGACGAAGTTTCGCTGACTCACCATTCAAGATCACGCTGCTGGACTCGCGCCGCACTTGCGCGGCGACCTGTGCCATGACGATGCGGGGAAAGTATCGAGAAGCGACTCCTGCGATGCTGAGCAATGCCTGGTCAATCGGCCCGAGATAGCGTGGGACTCCCAGCCTTTTAAGAATCGATTGGAACCTGCGGGCAGCTCGGGCTGGCTGCGCGAAACGCATCACCTGATCCGCCAGCGCAATGGTGAACGCCTTGCCATTGGTGTCCTCCAGCATTTCCGCCATTTGCCGGTCGTGTGCGCGGTCGGCTCTCGACTCTCGCTGTTGGCTGTCGCGAAGCAGGGCGCCGGCCAGTTCGCAAGCTTGCTCAGGGAGGCCCGCTACCGGCGATGAATCGACGGGAGTAGCGGTGGGTGGCGTCATTGTTAAAGGCATGAGTGTGCTAAAAATGTTTCCCTTAATATAAACGCTGCTGTCTTGAACCAATCCGACTGAATGAGCAGTGTCTTTTTACAAGACAATGGCCGCAGACATGCTCAATTTGGCAAGGTGGAGATCAGCCTCAGCGATGCGATTGCTCTGACTGAGCGGCTGTTCGAGCCGCTGGGTGATGTGATCTATTGTGTCAAGGATCTGGATGGCAGGTACCTTGCGGTGAATTCCGCATTTGCCGAAAGAGTCAATCTCAAGACCCGCGAGGAAATCATCGGCAAGTCTGCCAGTCAACTTTTTGCCCAGCCACTTGCAGACGCCTTTGATGCGCAAGATGCCAACGTTTTTCGCTCAGGAACGGGGATTGGCGATCGACTGGAAAGGATTTCCAATCGCGATGGCAGTATCGGTTGGTATCTGGCGTCCAAGCATCCACTGCACGACAACTCTGGTGAACTTGTGGGATTGATAGGGATATCGCAGGACCTTCATGCACCGAGCACCGGGGAATTGAAATTGTCGAAGTTGGCGGAAGTCGTCGACCATATCTGCAGTCACCTCGATGAACCGCTTCGGGTGGATGAACTTGCCACAATGGCTGGTCTGTCCGCGCCCCAGTTCGATCGGCGGATGCGCAAGGTCTTCCGGCTGTCATCGAAGCAATTTGTGATCAAATGTCGGATCGAAGAGGCGACACGCCTGCTGACAGAATCCCTCCTGCCACTGGGAGAGATCGCCCTCATCTGCGGCTTTACTGATCAGAGCGCATTCACACGGCAATTCCGGGCCACCACTGGCGTTCCCCCAGGAGAATTTCGTGCGATGCATACGTAAATGTAAATACGTAAGCAGGAGATTTGAAAAATTCCCCGTAGGGATCGATCGATCCACGAGATCAGACTTCAATTCTGGAGGTCATCGTCTATTCCGATGTTGCCCAGCTCCATTTTCTTGGAAACCGATTCACGAGTAGTTTTTGTAATAAGCAGTAATTCGTTTTCCATCAGCCAGTTACAACTCATACGGAATAGTTGGCACGGCGATTGCGTTAAGGTTTTGTATCACCACACGGGATTCCTCCTGGTGGTGGTGAACGAGCAAAAAAACCAAACCTTAAATCGAAAGACTATTACCATGGCTACTGAAGCATTATCCCGCGCAGAAATCGAAGAGATCGTCCTTGAGAACGCAGCAAAGCACTCGCAGTATCGCGACGCTCTTCTTGCTGACCCAAAGAAGGCAATTGAGACGCAACTCAACAGCACACTTCCTGACAACGTTTCTGTTGAAGTTGTTCAGGAAACTCCAAGCAAGATTTTCATCCGCCTGCCACACGTAGTAGCAGAAGGCGCTGAGCTTTCGGACGACGATCTGGAGCAAGTAGCTGGCGGCAAAGACGACACTTACAGCTGTAACGAGTCGATCGGTGGCTTCAACACTCGTAACGAGTTCAGCGCTTCCGTTTACTAGTAGCGCGTAAGCACGGCTGATCGAGATTCCTGATTCATTGCGGAATCCATCGAAAAGTTCCCAGCCCCTCCTCCGTGCAATGCAATTGCGCGGGGAGGGGCTTCTTCATTTAAAAAGCATGAAGACTTTGTGCTCGGAGTGCTCGGTTGAATAATGTCCGTCTCCGAGACGTCTGAATCATTGGAGGTAGTTTCCTGCCGATTCCAATTCCATTTTTCCCTAACCTCGTTAAGATTGATCCTATGAAGGCGAACGACTCCCAGTCTCCACGGTTCTTATTGGGAGTGCTCGCGGCCCGCGCCGCTCGCACCCTGGTAGTGGTAACCACATTTTCTGCGCTGGTTCCGGCAGATGCTGGCCCGCCCGAAAAGAGTTCGCTCAGCCGAGAACCGGGGGCGATTTACCTTGAGGATATTCTGGAGAAGCCGTTGAAGCTGAAGGTGAAGAATGACAGTTCGCCGCCGATCTTCTCACGACTGGATGCCAGATTGCAGCTTGGCCGCATGGTGCCAGGGACAATGGTCACCATCGATGCAATCAGCGAGAAGGCCTACCGTGTGCGGGGCAAAGCAACGCACGGAGGCGTGGTCGGTTGGATGAGCCCGAAATATCTTGAGAACAAGGATCCTGAGTTCTTTGCCAAAATGACAAAAGCCCACGAGCGCCATCTCCTGGTGCAAGAATTGATCGCTGCGGAAGAAGTTGGTCTCGGCATGACGGTCAACGAAGTGGAACAGTCGCTGGGACGGCCAACGGCATCGAAAACGGCAGTGGACAAGGAAGGTAGCCACATTGCACTGGAGTATATCACCTACGAGAAAGTGGCTCAGACCGAGACACGCCGGGACAGTTACGGCCGCCTCTTTAACACCACCATTTATGTCAAAGTGCCTGTCGGTAATTTAGTCGTGCATCTTACGGAAGGCATCGTCACGCGAATCGAAGAGGAGATCGGAGTGGCACCTGCCGGTGGCGTGAAAATCGTTCCTGTTCCAATCGTCGTGTTTTAAAATTGTAGGAATGTTAGTTCACGTGAAACCGTTTGGAAATATCACGTCACATCAGTCTGTGAAATCTATGGATAATCGATTCCTTTTGGGTTGAGGTTATCGCGAGGAATGAGTCCGGATCGCGGAACCACGCGACACCGCTTCTCTTTCCTCTCTCCCCTCCCTTCGGCAAGGGCGGCGGAGGTTTACTTGAACTAGCCTGCACAGGCGGTCCAAGACGGGTATTGACTCTGTTCCAGGAAAACGATTGAAAGGTGGATGCATATTCTCGCTGCTGCAGAAGGCCTCCCTGTTGTCCCGCTGATTGCGTTGCTGATCTTTGGCATCGCTCTGCTGCTGGTGCTGATATTAAAATTTAAACTGCAGGCGTTTATTTCGCTGATCGTAGTGTCGGTGGTGGTCGCCGCCGTTTCCAAATTTGTAAATCCTGAGGCAGTGCCGCTGACGCAGGTGGCGAGCACGATCGTCAACAGTATGGGTGGGGCATTGGGATTTATTGCCACGATCATCGGCATTGGAGCCATTTTTGGAGCTATTCTGGAGCACTCAGGCGGCACTCAGGCGCTGGCAACTTCACTGGTGAAACGCTTTGGCGAGGAAAGGGCCTCGTGGGCGATGCTGCTGACGGGGTTTGTGATTTCGATTCCCGTATTCCTCGATGTTGCCCTGGTGATGCTGGCGCCGCTGCTCTACGCGCTGGCGCGGGACACGAAGAAGCCGCTGCTCTATTTCGGTCTGCCGTTGGTCGCTGGAATGGCGGTAACGCACGCCTTTGTTCCCCCGACTCCCGGGCCTGTCGCAGTAGGATATATTCTTGGTGTCGGACTCGGGTGGGTCATCCTGTTCGGTGTCATCGTCGGACTGCCGACGGCCATTATCTGCGGCCCGTGGCTGTGCTCGCGCTTTGCGAACAAGTTCGACATCAGCTTGCCTGAACCTGACGGCACAGAACTGGATGAGCAGAAGGTAAACCTGCCCGACTACAAGTTTATTCTGGCGCTGATCTCGCTGCCCATTCTGCTCATCCTCACGGGAACGATCATGGAGCAGGCTACCGCTTCCGGCCTCGCTGAGGGCCTCTCAAATGCCGAACGACAAACGGCACTGGCCGCAGCACTGGCGTCAGATGACCAACTGATGCTGACAGTGCCCTTTACTAATATCGTCTTCTACGTGCCCGCGCCGCTCAAACAGTTTTTCCATTTCCTCGGCCATCCGGTGATCGCCCTGCTACTATCAACCCTGGCCGCACTGTATTTTCTTGGCACTCGCCGTGGGGTGACGCGCGAGAAATTGCTCGATATCTCCACCAATGCGCTCGGGCCTGCGGGAATCATCATTTTAATCACCGGAGCTGGTGGTGTTTTCAAAGGCGTGCTGAAAGAAACCGGAATCACCACCGCGCTGGCAGAAGCGTTTGGAGACTCTGGAATTCCCGTGCTGGTATTGGCGTGGATCTTTGCAACGCTGGTGCGCATCGCGCAAGGATCGGCCACCGTAGCCATGCTGACCGCTGCTGGTCTCATGACTGGATTTGTCGAAGGCCTGAGCCAACCAATGCTCGCCCTGGTGACCATCGTCATCGCCGCTGGCGCCACCGGATTTTCCCACGTGAACGACTCCGGCTTCTGGATGATCTCGCGCTACTTCCGAATGACTGAATCCCAGACCCTGCGCACATGGACCATCATCTCAATCGCGATCTCACTGGTCGGCTTCGGCATAGCACTGCTGATTTCACTCTTCGTTTGAGAAGACACTGGTCAATAATGGCTGGCTTGATTTCTGCGGTTCACCACCCGCCATTTTCCACTCCATGATTGAGGCACTGCGCTTGGGAATCTCAGAGCGCATTAAGTGATAGACACCAAGAGCAGAATTCACTGTAATCACTCCAGATTTCGCACCTGTAAACGCGAGCACCCGCTCCCAAATAGGCATATTCATAAACTTTATATCTGGCGCGTGAGGCAGTACCTTTGATTCCTGTGGACGGGATCCAGAGTGCTTGAGCTGACTTGTGTTTTGGCTGGCTTAACTGATAGTTCTGAGCATGAAGAAGATTCGAGCAGGTTCTGTGCAGTTCAATCATGCGCCTGGGGACAAGGCGTTTAACTTGAAGCGCATGGGAGAGTTTGTCGCTGAGGCGGCTGAGAAAAATGTGGATCTTCTTGTTTTTCCGGAGATGTGCATTTCCGGATACTGGCATGTGAGAAACCTATCGCGGGACGAAATTGCAGAACTGGGGGAACCGGTGCCGGATGGGGACTCGACCCAACAGTTGCTCGCCTGGTCGAAGGATACCGGAATGACGATTGGTGCCGGAATGATTGAGGAGGCGGAAGATGGGCAGTTGTATAATTCATTTGTGGTGGCGATGCCGGATGGGGGCTTTGCCTGTCACCGTAAACTGCACACTTTCATTAGTGAACATATGGCATCGGGGAATGATTACACAGTTTTTGATATTCCACAGGGTGCACGCGTAGGAGTGCTGATTTGTTACGACAATAATATCGGTGAGAATGTCCGAATGAATGCACTGATGGGGGCGGAAATTATGTTATCGCCGCATCAGACCGGTGGCTGCAATTCACCGAGTCCGAAATGTATGGGAACGATCGATGTCGAGTTGTGGGAGAATCGTGAGAAGGATCCTGAGGCCATAGAAACAGAGTTTAAGGGAACCAAAGGGCGCCAATGGCTGCGGCGCTGGTTGCCGGCGCGCGCACATGACAACGGAATGTTTCTTATTTTCTCGAATGGAGTGGGTCGGGATGATGACGAAGTGCGCACAGGCAATGCGATGATTCTTGATCCCTATGGGGATACATTGGCAGAAACCTGGGCAGCAAAGGATCAATTGGTTGTCGCAGATCTGGAGCCTGAACTCAGGGAGAAATGCACCGGCGGACGGTGGATCCAAAGCCGACGTCCCGAACTATACGAAATGCTTGCTAAACCGACCGGGAAGGAGAAATCGACAAGGGAGGTGAGGTTCCAGGGACAGGAATAAGTCACGAGAAAGGGCGCTGTTCGGAAGGCGTCAATAAGGGAAGCGGTTTAATTTACAGACAAAATTTCGGCTCCTCGCGTGCTCCTCACTGTTCCTCGGCAGGAGTACTGCCGCGACAATCGCCAGCGCGACTCCCGACAGCATCCCAGATGACGTCATAGTTTTAGTATCACTACCTTAATGATCAAATAGATTAGTTCGGGCAGTAGGGGGCATTAGGAATCTATCCTTGTAGATAACCTGGATTTACGCGAGTATTTGAAATCGGATCTCGGAATGCAGCTTTTTATCTGCCCGATGAAACAACAACCAGACAGGGATGCCTTAGTGTTTACGAGGCGAGATGAAAATGGCGTCGCCATTATCACGGTGATGTCGGTGCTGATGTTGATGACCATCATGGTGGTCTCGTTCTTTGTGATGGCGACCGACGAACTCAGGGCTTCCCGCAGTATGTGGATCTAAACCGTCCAGTGATCAGTCCCGATCCTACTGATCCGGAGAATATCGCACAGGCGTCGATTCATTTTCCGATTGTTGATCCTCGTGCATTTAAAAGCGTTGGACACCCCAGCTTTGTTGACATGCATGCCACTACGCTTCGCTGTTCCAACCAGAATCCTCCAGATCGATGCCTCAATCTCAGGGAGAATCATTGGGTGTCGAGGCTTCGTGCTCCAGATGAGATGGCAGACAAGTTCTGTGTGGGTGCTCACCATGTATGTCGTTATCCGTTGGTGGGGACAACCTGCTTTGGTAGATTGGACGGGGTAGATTAGCCGATTGAACCGTCGCATCGCGACGGGAAAATATTGGGAATCGCCAGTGCGGGGGCTAAAGCACCCCGCCTACCTGTGAAATGTCGCATCGCGACAGAACAGGCGCGGAACCGGCGAAGCATAGAATAAGACAAATGGTATGAGCCGCCCGCACCATGCCTAGGTCGTGAAGCGACCACTCATCATCAGGCGGGGAGCTCAGCCCCCGCAATCAGATCAAAAACAACCTCACCAGGGCGGGGGCTAAAGCACCCCGTATACAGGTGAGATGTCGCCTCGCGACAGAATTGGCGCGGAACCAGCAAAGCATAAAATAAGACAAAATGGTCCAAGCTGCCAGCACCATGCTTGGGGGTCGTGAAGCGACCACTCATCATCAGGCGGGGAGCTTCAGCCCCCGTAACCGGATCAAAAAAACACTGACTCGTCGCGATGCGACGGTTCAGACCACCGCCCCAGCCGATCCAGGGCCATTTCCTAAACCGCTCCCGTTCATAGATCCCTCACCTCCTGAATTGTAGGTCGCCTCGTTTTCATGAATCAACGATCTGCGTCTGCTCATGGTTCTAATTGCAGATACTGGGCGTGTCGTTATCAACTAAAGATCGATGACTCTTCAGCGTGATTTGCCACTCTACCTTCTCACGAAAGCACCGGCAAATGCACGAATCACAGCCGCAGATACAAGCGCTGGCGCTCTAGCGCGCGCATGACTCCAATGGTGATGATCAGATAGACGGCGAGCGCAATTGAGACGAACCACAGCGGTGAATCTTCGGGCACGAGTGGGCGCATTGCTTCAGCAATGACGTAGTGCAGCAGAAAGGCGGCGAGCGCATTTCCGCCAAGAATTCGCAACACGCTGAACTCGCGGTGCATTCCGTCGCAGAGGGCAACGAAGGCTGCCAGCACCGCAAAAACAAATCCCACGGCGAATAGAACAAATGGAAGAGTAACGATGCGTTTGCTCATCATCCAGTAATTCACCGGGCGTTGTTCGGGTGGGACGATGGCGGTGAACGGCGGCTCGGCAAAGGTCAATGTTCCTTGTATCTCACTTGGAATCACGGGGGATGCGGCAACTTTTGACACGGACTCGGCAGGCGTTACGTCATAGAGTGTGCTGAGACAGCTGAGCGCATAGCCGGCGACCATGCAGCCACAGCCGGCAATGAGAAACCGTCTCCATGATTCGGTGGAGGTGCCCTGCTTCAGCCAATCATAGGCGATGGTTCCGGCCAATGTGATGGCTGCCCAGTTGAGCACACCGAAGAATCCGCCATCCCATGCGCGCACATTCTCAGCGCCCCAGAATGCGTCCAGCAGATTCGGTTGTGCCAGCACAAAGTGAACATTAAACCATTGCGATAGCACGGCGTGAATTCCTAACAATGCCACTATTCCAATCGTTCGAATGCGAGTGCTCCTGCCGATTAGTGGCAACAGTAACATCTGGCTGGCACCGATGATGGCCAGAACCTCCCACATGCGTGCCTTCAAGAGTGCGGCAACAAAGGCGCGACACCCTTGCATCGACCACTCAGACCAATGCGAAAAATCCGATCCGAATCCAAATGCAAGGACGGACAGCAGGATCAAGATCAGCGAGCGCCGCAGGTATCCCGTCACTGTCGAGCGCAGGCCCAGCTTCTCAATTCGCTTCTGCCAGGTCAGCCGGAACGACATGCCGACCGCGAATAGAAATCCCGGCATGATCCAGTCGGCCAGACTGAACCAGTTCTCATTGTGTTGAAACACCCGCGGCACCGCTTCCATGCCATGCCAGAAATTGACAAAGAACATCGCCAGCACCGTGAAGCCGCGGAACTGATCGAGTGAGAGGATTCTGCCTTCGGGAGTGGTCACATTTTTGTCGCGAGTGCGCGCAGGATACTATCGGCATCAAAAACGCACCCGCCCCAGCTGCCACCGCTGAGATTCTGCAGCGCCGCCCAGATCCGTGTATCATCGGATAGATCTGGATGATGGCGCAGTGATGGATGCGCGTCACGCGCGAGTAATTCCTTAACATCGCCCGTGAATTCAACCGTGCCTTCCAGATTTTCGCAATCAACGCGAACACGAATGCGGTCGCCATCGCGCAGCTTACCGATCGGGCCATCGGCAAAGGCTTCCGGGCTGATGTGGCCGACGCACGCACCGGTTGACACTCCCGAGAATCGGCCATCGGTGATCAGTGCCACTTGCTTCCCGAATGGAAGATAGCGCAGTGCCGAAGTCACTTGATAAGTCTCTGGCATGCCGCATCCCACTGGGCCCAGACCGATCAGCACCATGACATCACCGGGTTGGATGGCATCGGCACCCTTGCTTTTGATCGCATCAATGGCCGCCTGTTCAGAGCTGAACACGCGCGCAGGCCCTTCGTGCAGATAGACGCCATCGGCATCGAGCAGAGAACGATCGATCGCTGTGCTTTTGATGACGGCTCCTTCTGGCGCAATGTTGCCGGTAGGAAATGTCACCGTCCTGGTCAGTCCCGAGCTGCGCGCGGTTTTTGGATCCATGATGACATTATCAGGATCGATCCCGTCCAATGACCGTAGCTTTTCGCGCAAAATCTGGCGGCGGTCCGATTTTTCCCACCACTCGAGATTATCGCCCAAGGTGCGGCCGGTGACGGTTGCCGCATCGAGCTTGAGCAGGCCCATTGCGCGCAAATGCAGCATCACTTCCGGCACGCCACCCGCCAGGAATGCCTGCACGGTAGCGAAACCACGCGGGCCATTGGGCATGACATCGACGATGCGCGGCACTCGTGCATTGACGCGTCGCCAGTCGTCCGCTGTAGGACGTCGTAAGCCAGCGGCATGGGCGATCGCTGGCACGTGCATGATCAGATTGGTGGAACCGCCAAAGGCAGCGTGGGTGACCAGTGCGTTCTCGACGCTGTCGTCACTGAGAATTTGATCAATTCCAGTGCCAGCCTGTTCCATCGCCATCAATGCCAGCGCTGAACGCGTGGCCGTTTCCTTCCAGATCGCCGATCCTGACGGCATCAGTGCCGAATGCGGAAGTGACAACCCTAACGCTTCACCAACGACCTGACTGGTCGCTGCTGTGCCAAAAAATTGACAACCACCACCGGGCGATCCACAGGCCTTGCATCCCTGCAGCGCTGCCTCGTCCAAAGTAATCTCACCATGCGCAAAGCGAGCACCAATGGTCTGAACTTTGCCCAGATCTTCAGCGCCTTTGGAAAGCAGAGTAACGCCACCCGGCACTAGAATTGCGGGCAATTTCCCCGCTCCCGCCAGTGCCATCATCATCGCTGGCAATCCCTTGTCACAGGTCGCCACTCCAAGCACTCCCCGCGCCGTGGGCAACGAGCGCATCAGCCTGCGTAACACAATCGCGGCATCATTACGATAGGCGAGCGATTCCAGCATTCCTGAGGTGCCATTGGTTCGACCGTCGCAGGGGTCGCTGCAATATGCGGCAAATGGAATCGCTTTGTGCTCGGAAAAAACACGCGCCGCCTCTTCCATCAGCAAACCGATTTCCCAGTGTCCGGTGTGCAGGCCGAGCGCAATGGGCACGCCATCCTCGCGGCGAATCCCCCCCTTCGTCGAAAGAATGAGAAATTCCTTGCGGCCGAGCATCGACGGATTCCAGCCCATGCCAGCATTCTGCGTCCAGCCGAACAACGTGCCGCTGGGAGCGGTGCGAAGAAACTGATCATCCAGCGGCAGCGATCCCTGCGGGCCACTGTCAGTCGTGCGCGCTTCTTCAAAAATGCCTGGGTCAGCAGCATCCAGGATAGGGTCGAGAGGGACTTCAGGTTCAATTGGCATTGCCACTAGGTTTAACGCCGGACAACGACGCCGACAAGACTGCTCTTGGCGCGATCGATGAGTCGTGGCAGAGTCAGGCGCAGCGATCACGTTTGCGCACACTTTTTCCGATGGCTAGAAAATCAGGATTTCTCGACAAACTCATTCAACGTCTTGATCGCGTAGAGCCTGGCGAGGTGCAGAGCTATCTGGTGCGCCTGGCGCAGGATCACGGGCTGCTGGAGAGCGTCTTCGATGCGCTGCAAGAAGGTGTCATCGTGACGACAGTGACGGGCGAGATCACTTACATCAATCGCGCCGCCTGCCAGTTTTTTGGTCTGGATGCGAAGGAAGTGGCCGGGCACGCAGTGGAAGATGCGATCCATGGCCTTGAATGGAAAAGCCTGGTGGGCAAAGGCGAGGGCCAAGTGGTCAGCAGGGATCTGGAAGTGTTCTATCCCGACCGGCGGTTCCTGAATTTCTACCTCGCACCGCTGGGTGAAGAGGACGAGGGCGAAATGTTAGGCTACGTGATGCTGGTGCGCGATATCACGCAGACGCGCAAGCTGGCCGAGGAAGAAATCGAGTCAGAACGACTCAACGCATTGACCATGCTTGCGGCCAGTGTCGCGCATGAAATTGGCAACCCGCTGAATTCACTGAACATCCACTTGCAGGTGCTGGAGCGGAAACTCAAAAAGATTTCGCCCGATGCCTATGCGGCGACCAGCGAAATGCTGGAAGTCTCGCGCGGCGAGATCAAACGACTGGACTTTATCATCGATCAATTTCTGCGCGCCATTCGCCCAACAAAACCGCAACTCGAACTGCAGAGCTTGAACACGCTGGTCACCGAAGCAGCGCGGTTCCTGAAACCAGAACTTGAAGACCGGCGCATCACCACACGGCTTGTCCTTGAGGAAAAGCTGCCGATGCTCCGCGTCGACGGCGATCAGATGAAACAGGCGGTCTACAATTTGATCAAAAACGCTTTCCAGGCAATGGGCACAACCGGTCGACTCACCATCACCACTGAGTCCAACGAGTATGAGGTCAGGGTCATTGTAAGTGACACCGGCAAGGGAATCTCACGCGAATCGATGGGCCGTATCTTTGAGCCTTACTATACGACCAAAACCTCGGGCACCGGTCTCGGCTTACTCATCGTCCGCCGCATCGTCCGCGAGCACGGCGGAGAGCTCGGCGTCACCAGTGAAGCAGACGTCGGCACTACCATCACCATGCATCTGCCCCGCGGCCCCAAACCGGTGCGCATGCTTCAAGACAAAGCCGCCGCCGCTGCCAAGACAATGAAAAAGAAGAAATCAGACACTGTCATCGACGTCTGATTATCACTCGGAAACTTGTCCTTCAAGCGTCTGCAGCGCATTTCCGGTGGCGGAGATCGTGTCTCGGGGAACCAGCCTTGTTGTAACTTGGGGATGTTGGGGCCGCGTTCAGGCATGGCGCTTCGCGTAAGATCAGGATCGCTGATGCTGACGGGCCAGTCTCTGAAATCTGAGGGGGTGCTGTCAATCCAGTAGAATTTGCAAGGTTCGCATCTCTCGGTTGATTCGGAAGGAGTCTGAGAGACATTGTGGACAACATGAAACCATCACCCTTGGAGCGTTTTCCGCACCTCGAATCTCGAGTGCCCTGGGCGTCGCACGCATTTATCCAGCGCGTGCCGGGAATCTCCGTCGATGTGGAACGTGCTGAGGCCATGGTCGTGCTCAAGCCATCGCACCTGGCAGCAGTTGAAGCCCTTGGGTTCGCTGCGGATTCTTTGTGGACCGCTGAGCAAGTGCACGACAACAAAGTGACAATCGTGCCGGATTTGTCGGAAGTGGCCGCAGGCGGCCGCATGATCGCGGGTGCAGACGGACTGATTACCAGATCGCGCGGTTGCCTGCTTGGGATCTATGTGGCCGACTGCGGGCCGATCTATGTAGCCGATACCAGAAATCGAGCGATTGCAGTTCTGCACTCAGGGAGAAAAGGAACGGAGAGGAACATTCTGGCGAAATGCCTCGAACGCATGGATGCGAATTTCTCCACCAGTCCGGAAGATGTCGTTGTGCAGCTTGGCCCATGTATTCGCCCACCTGCCTATGAAGTGGACTTTGCCGCACAGATCCTTACGCAAGCCGAAAAACTGGGAATCCCGTCCGCACAGATTTTCGATTGCGGCACATGCACCGCCAGGAATCTCGAGCGCTACTATTCTTACAGAGTAGAAAAGGGCAAAACCGGCCGCATGATGGCCTTGTTCGGAATCTCATGATGGGCGCTATCAGAATTAGATGCCGGGTCACTATGAATACAAAAGGAC
>JBNMNB010000002.1:0-96682 GCA_051270635.1 Verrucomicrobiales bacterium
GGGTAGATCACGCGCCGCCTTCGCAGCCTTGGAATCAGGATTTTTGATTTGCTGACCTTCATCGAGAATGGCCGCCAGCCAATCGACCTTCTTCAGGTGCTCGATGTTCACCCGTAATTGCGAGTAGTTGAGGACAAAGATATCAATGGAATTACGCACTTCATCGATGTCGAGTTCTTCTTTGGAGCGTAGCACCTGCACTTTCAGCTCGGGCGCAAACTTCACGACCTCGCCAGCCCAAACGTCCAGAACCGACTTGGGACAGACCACCAGGCACGGTGGAATCTTGTCCTTTTTATGCTTTCCTCTCAACCACAACACCCATGAGAGCGCCTGAACGGTTTTACCCAAGCCCATGTCGTCCGCCAGGATGCCGCCAAAGCGATTCGTCGCGAGGTATGCGAGGAAATGATAGCCCTCGACCTGGTATGGTCGCAGGTCTGCCTGCAATTCCTCAGGCACTCCTGGCCGAACCTGGAGTTTGAGCGATGACGAGCGCTCACAGATGCGATTCCATGTTGCCTCGTCGAAGACTTCCTTGGCGGAAGGATCGGCAAGCTGGAGAACGTGCATGCGGTGATTCTCCCCTGAGAGGTCGAACACATCGAGGCCGAGTTTGGAAATGGCTTCGTTCTGCTCCTGGTTGAGGTCGATCTCCAGCCTCCTCCAGCTACCATCTGGCATCCTGACAAACCCACCACGGGCTTCCACAAGCGTGCGGATCTCCTGCTGCGAAAGGTCGAGCCCGTCAACGTCGATCACGACCTTCAGGTCAAACCAGTCAATGTCCGTTTCCTCAACTTCAAAGCGCACCTTCGCCCGCAATGGATCCTTCGCAATGCTCTCCAGATCGCCGAGCAGCTTGCATTCGATCTCTTCCGGCAATGTTGCCAGCCACTCAGAAAATTTCTCTGCAAATGTGCGCGTCACCCGCCCTTTGAAGTTTCCGGATGCGTCGCATGTCAGGCCCAGCGGTTCCAGCAGCATCGGAAATCGATACAATGTTCCCCGATCAAATCGAAGGATACGATTGTCTTCTGGATTGGTTTCCGTCTCAATGCTCCATCCTTCCTTGCCCAGGTGTTCCTCACGATGGCCGGACTCGCTGGTTGCGATCACTTTGACTGAAAGGTTCTCACTGTCCGCACTGCGCGTGCTTTTCACCAGCTGACACTCCAGGCACACAGTCATACGATCCTCACTGACGCGGTCGCGCATCGACGATGGCAACGCCGCCCGGATCCGCGCAAGAAATTCCACACCAGATGCAGTTTCCACCACCTCCCTGGGAATCGAGTAGCGCGGATCGATCTCTGTCGAATCAATCCAGTTGGGCGGCCCACGGAACACCGTCTCATCTGACAGGTAGAGGACTTCCACTCCCGACAACACTGCCAGCGAGTGAGGCACAGGCTCTCCATCACTCGTGATCAACTGCAATTCAACTGTCTCTGATTCTCCCGTAGATGAGGTCTCTTCACAGCGCCAGCTGAGCGGTTCTTCAATATGTGTAAAGGGCTGATCATCGAGAGTGACGATGCGCTTCTTCAACTCACCCTGCTGGAAGAGTCGGCCCAGCCACTCGCACACTTCTTTCGATTCGAGCGGCAGATTGAGATTTTCATGCACTCGCCAGTAGTCGACAGCATGCGCCCACAGCAACTCGGATGTTGCATCCATGCGCAGCATCCCCTCTTCAAATCGCTCCAATAAATCAGCAAAATCATTGTCGTTCAACGGCTGCCATTCCGACTCAGCCGTGGCTTCACTATCATTGTCCGGACGCCGTAACTGTAATTTTGCTGCGCCAACAGTGACCACTAACCGAAACTCAACGATCCATGGTTTTGGCGCCGGAGGTGCAGCGCGCAGTCCATCAAATCTGTCGAACCACCGCGCGATTTCCTGCTCGCGCTCCCACACTTTCATCCGTTCGGCCATGCCTTCCACATCGGTCACTGCTTCCATGAAATCTGGGAAATCGAGGCCTTTTTTATGGAACGCGTAGGCAACATAGTTCCAAAACTCACCAATGTCTGCGGGTGGTTTCGGCCAAAGATCCAACGGCTCGTATCCTTCGACTGGCCAGCGCGCGCTCAATCGGACGATATCATGGTCGTAAATTTCACCTTCAAGCTCAAAGCGGCGGTAGCGTTTCTCAATTTTCCCGAGGAACAATTCTTCATCGGCGTTCAATTCACGCCCAAGATGACGCTCGATCAGCTCCGCCATTGTTTCTTCGTCTCCTCCACTCGGCGCTTCAGGTAGATCGTCTCCACGCTCAGCCTTTTCCAGCATGATCGCGTAGATGTGCTCACATCGATCGAATTCACTGCAACTGCAACGCCCAATCCACTCGTCACGCTGCAGCCGCACTGACACACGGAACACTTGATCCGCATGCTTCACCCGGCCCTGCACAAAAAAGCGATTGCCAAAGACTTGAGACACTCCGTTCTCGTCAAAAATACCCGTTCCTTCCTGGATATTACTCTCCGTGAACGTATTCAAAAATTTCACTGAAGCGCGATCAGGATCGATCCGCTGTTGCGATGTTGAATTCCTCAATGTTTTCCTAAGTTAGTTGATTCCAGATTTCTGAAGGGCGGGCACCCTAGCACTAGTCGTGGCGACTGAGCAACCACTCAAATACATGAAGGTTGCTCTTGATTTTTCTGTAATGTACGAGTGGAAGCTTTTCTCCGGGCCCGAATGATGAAAGAATCGAATGCAGTGGTTATTCATTCTCCTATTTTTCGTTCATTTACACGATTTGCCCGATTTGCCCGTTGTCTCCTCGGGTCGTGGATCATTTCGTCTCCCGCCCTGCACGCAGAACCGGTCACTGAGATCGCTGTCGAACTGCAGCGCATTCCGCCGACCATGGCAGATGCTGCGCTGGCTACCTTCCAGATGCGGCCTGGATTTCGGATCGAGCAAGTGGCGCAGGAGCCATTGGTCGCTGATCCCGTGGCAATTGCTTTCGATGAACGCGGCCGCCTCTTCGTGGCGGAGATGCGCGGCTATTCAGAACGGCGCGATGAAAACCTCGGTCGTATTCGCCTGCTCACTGACAGCGACGGCGATGGCAGATTTGATGAAAGCAGCATTTACGCGGATGGGCTGCGCTGGCCAACTGGATTGATCTGCTGGCGAGGTGGCGTGTTTGTCATCACCTCACCGGATCTACTCTACATTTCCGACACAGATGACGACGATCGCGCCGATCGCAGTGAAGTCATCTTCACTGGATTCGGTGCCGGAACAGCAAAACTGAATGTCCAGGCGCTGCCGAATAGCCTCGTCTGGGGGCCAGATAATCGGATCCACGGTGCCACTGCCAACAATGGAGGCTCCCTCATCCGACCGGGAAGCGACTCCACTGCAATCAACCTGAACGGGCGAGACTTTTCCTTTGATCCGATTCGACTCGACCTGCGTGCGGAAAACGGTGGCGGCCAGTACGGCATGGCATTCGACGCAGTAGGACGAAAATTTGTCTGCAGTAACAGCAATCATCTGCAGTGGATCCCATTCGCTGCAAAATTCAACACGCCTCAGCTCACTGGCCGTCCCGTTGACATTGCCATCGACGGCCCATCTGCAGAAGTATTTCGCACCAGTCCAGATGAACCGTGGCGCATCGTACGCACGCGCTGGAGGATGGCTGGAGAAGTCCCCGGCCCAGTGGAAGGCGGTGGTCGCCCCTCGGGATACTTTACCGCCGCGACTGGAGTTACCCTGTTCCGGGGCGACGCCTTTCCCGCAAGCTTCACGGACAATGCGTTCGTCTGTGATGCCGGCAGCAATCTTGTGCACCGCAAAATCATCGAACCCTCAGCAGGCCACAACTTGCTTGAGGCTCGTCGTGCGGCCGATGAACAGGATATCGAGTTTCTCACCAGCACGGATAATTGGTTTCGACCAGTCCAGGCCACAAATGGTCCGGATGGAGCCCTCTACATTGTTGATATGTATCGCGAGGTCATCGAACATCCATGGTCACTTCCAGCTCCCCTGAAGAGCCAACTTGATCTGAACAGCGGTAATGATCGCGGCCGCATCTACCGCATCGTGCCAGATGATTTTAAGCCCCCTCAGCTGCCGGCAGTTCACCGCGCCTCGCCAGTCGATCTTGTGAAATGGCTGGAGCATCCCAATGGCTGGTACCGCGATACCGTTTCGCGACTCCTGCTGGAACAAGGCGAACAGTCACTGTCTGCGGTTCCGGCCCTGCGACAGACATTATCGGAAAGCCGCTCTGCCAACGGTCGACTGGCAGCGTTGCAAATGTTGACATCACTGGGCAAACTTGACGAGCAACAACTCAACCAGGCCTTACATGATCAACATCCGCACGTTCGGCAAAGGGCAGTCGTAATTGCCACCGCTCTACGATCCCCAGCGATCGAGAAATCGCTGCTGTCGCTTGCATCCGATTCCGATGCTGAAGTCAGCTTCCACGCAACTCTGGCACTCATCCGCATGGAAACGTCGCCAGAAATAAGAGAGAGCCTGAAGGCGGCGATCGAGACGCATCCAAATCATCCCTGGTGTCGCAAAGCCGCCCTGGCTGGCCTGGAGAAAGCGCCACTCGAATCACTCCACAGCATGCTCGCCTCTCCACAATTGTTGGGTATTCCGCAGACGTTCGATGTGTTCACTTCCCTCCTGCGAAAAGTTCCCAAACCACTTCCGCCTGCTACCAGTGAGAAGCTAAACCAACTGGTCAAGCAAATCGACAATCCCCTTTCTCGCGCAGCACTCCTGAGCCATTCTGGTATCGGCATGCCTGAAAGTGAACAACAGCTCCTGGCTGCGGCACTCGAATCCATCGCCAAAGATCCGTCCGCCAGTCAAGAAGATCGAAAACTGGCCATCCACCATCTTCCAAAAATACTGGGAGACAACAGCCTCAACACACTTGCAGAATTTCTTACACCGTCACAATCGCCAGCGATTCAACAAGCCGCCGTCACTGCAATCCGCGACAGCGGCCTGCCACAAGGCGGCAAAATAATTGTCGACCACTGGCCTAGGCTCGCGGCGCACCTGCAGCGCCACGCTCTCAATCAATTGTTCCAGAGACCTGAATGGCGCGACTCACTCCTCGATGGACTGGAAGAGAAAACCGTAGCCCTGACACTCCTCCAGTCACAGCAGATCGAATCACTTCGAAATGTCGGATCGGACGCTCAGAAGGAACGCGCAAGACGCCTGCTGATCTCATCCATTGTTCCTGAAAAAACAACGACCATAGCAGCCTTCGCACTCGCACTGGAGCTCGTCGGCAATCCCGTATCAGGTCGCGACATTTTCTCAGCCCGCTGTGCCAGTTGCCATCGCAAAGGAAAGCTGGGTGAACGATTTGGCCCTGACGTTGCCACATTTCAAAATGCCGGAGGCCCCACCATCCTCAACCACATCATGGATCCTGATCGAGAAATTCAACCGCGCTACACCACCGTCAGTATCACCACCAGTTCAGGAGCACTGCACATAGGCTATGTCGCCAGTGAAAACGAAACCACCGTGACACTCAGAGAAGTGGTAACAGGCGATCGAGTCATGCAACGCACCTCCATCACCAAAATGGAGAGGTTCATCACCTCACCAATGCCAAAAGGACTGGAAGCGGGCCTCAGTCAGCAGCAAATGGCCGACCTTTTAGCCTTCATCTCTGCTACGGCCAGCGACCAGCTATAAAGTCTTCGTGCGACTACCGGGAGGTCACCAGCAATGCTCCAGAGTCCAGGGCATCGACTCCATCGAGTGCGCCGACCAGTTCCATCAACTGGTTCTTCTCTGGCATCGTAGCCACTTCTCCTTTCAAAATACACTGGCGCCCGCGAAAATTTACTTGCACGTTGTCTGCCCATCCATTGGCGCGAAGAAGCTGGCGCGACTGCCGAATCAACTGGCTCTCAAAATGTGAACGACTGGCAAGAGCTGAAACGCCGACGACACTTGCGATGAAGAAAGTGAATATAACTATAATTTTCGTAATTTTCATTATCTGGAAGAGGTAAGGGAGAAACGAGTTAGGAGGTATACGAGTGTAAAGACTCCGGTCTATCAACGGAAGTCACAATTTCGCAACATTCTTATCCACTCAATGCAAAGGAACTTTTTCGGTTCGATACACGTGCATCCCGCGCGCAAGATAGTTGGCGAGCGCGGCTGGATGATCTTCACTACAGGTGTGAAGCCAGATCCGCTGCGGTCGCGGCTGCCATTTCCACACCATCTGCAATATCTCACTGAGGAATGCGCCGCCGATCCCCAGGCCAAGAAATTCAGGCATGAGCCCAAAATATACGATCTCTACAGTGCCGTTCTCTTGCAGTAAGAGCTCTACATACCCAGCTGGCTCTCCGGCACAGTAGGCTACAAATGTCCTCTGCTCTGGGGCTTCCACATATTCCGCCCACTGCTCATCCGTCCAGGTCAGCTTGTCAGTCCATTTCCACTGCTGCCCGACTGTCTGGTATAGAAACCGATTGAACCACCATTGTGGTGCGACGGCTTCCATGATCTCGAGGTTCGTATTTTGCGGCCAATTCTTTGGGATCACATCAGTCACCGACCGCATCTCAAGATAGGATACGGTAGAGAATGCCTGTTGCTCCATTGAAAATGTGAACGTTGGACGATCGAAACGCTAGGATTCGCCTTGCCGCCTATCAGGCGCCACGCAGTCGTGAGACCTCTGGCAAACTCATAAGGCCATCGAGCACTTCTTCACGGCGGCCCTCTTTAAGCGCTTCCCAGGACACAGCAGTCGAGACATTAAATTTTCCTGAGCGCGTGCGGCGCAGTGCGCTCAAGTGCGCTCCACATCCCAGCTTCTCGCCAATATCATGTGCATAGGTGCGCACGTAAAAGCCCTTACTGCAGGTCACTGTGAACTTGATCTCAGGCAGATTCACACCGTCGATTTTATAATCGTAGATGTTAGTGAGCCGCGGATCGCGTTTCACTTCTTTCCCCTGTCGTGCCAACTTGTAGAGTGGCACACCATCCTTCTTGATAGCGGACACCATCGGCGGTGTCTGATAGAACTCCCCCTTGAACTGAGCAAAGACAGCCTCAATTTCTTCGTTCGAAAGGTCAGGAACCTCACGTGTTTCCAGCACTTCCCCCTCCTTGTCCTGTGTAGAAGTCGTCGCTCCCAATGTCAGCGCACCAACGTATTCCTTGTTTTCACTCATTAATAACTCGGAAATTTTGGTCGCTCTGCCGAGAACCAGAATTAGCAATCCGGTTGCCATCGGATCGAGGGTTCCGCAGTGGCCGATCTTCTTCAAGTTAAGACAACGTCGTGCCATGGCGACCACGTCGTGTGACGTCATGGCCTGGCCTTTGTCGACCAGCAGGACACCTTCAATGAGATTTTTTAAGGGATTCATCAATCGCTTCTAAAATTTTGGTTTGGGCTTCATGGAGAGAAGCACGCAAGCGCACACCGGCAGCAAGCTTGTGCCCTCCCCCGTTAAATTTCTGACAGATTGCGCAAACATCTAGGCGTGGATCACTCGAACGCAAACTTGCGCGAACGTATCCGTCCTCTGCTTCCTGGAAAAACGCTGCGACGACAACACCTTCTATCGATCGAATGTGATCGATCAATCCATCCGTGTCGGACGCCTGGATGCCGAGCCGTTCCGTCATCTCAAGTGTCATCGCCCAACTGGCTCGCTGGCCGTTGTTGCCAATTTTCAGCACTTTCAGCAACTCTCCCAGCAGCAGCGTCCTGCGCAGGGGATAGTTCCCATAGAGCGCCTGCGAAATTTGCCCCACAGCCGCTCCGCCATCAATCAGGGCAGCACCTGCTCGAAAAGTTTCTGCCGTAGTGTTAGGAAATTGAAACGAACCTGTGTCAGTAGAAATTGCAACGAACAGATTCTCGCTGATTGCGGAATCGATCGGCAATTGCTGACTTGTCAGAAACTGGTAGACGATCTGCCCGGTTGCCGGAGAAACCGGGTCAATGTAATGGAAATCACCGTAGCATTCGTTGCTGATGTGATGATCAATATTGATCCACTTTGCCTGCTCAGGTATCAAAGCTGCCACAGCACTCCCCAACCTCTTGAAAGAAGCTGTGTCGCAGGCAATCACCAGATCGACATCCAGTGCTCCCTGCGCTGTTACCTGCTGCGGAGTCTCAATCAAATCGCTATTCGGCAAAAACGACAGACTGTCCGGCAAACCATCTTCATTCACTACGCGGACGCACTTTCCGAGTGATTTTAAAGACAACGCCATTCCTAACTGAGATCCCAACGCATCACCATCCGGACGCAGATGGCTCAATACGACAATCGATTTCGCGGCCTTGATAGTCGCCGCAATTTCCGAGAAACTCGTGTTGGTAACGATCTCCGAAGTCATTTTTCCTGCCCGTCGCCAGCTTCCGTGTCCTCCACATCTGCGGCAGGCGGGCACAATTCGTCGAGTGAATCGATCAAGGCGACGACTTTCACTCCGCGCTCGATCGAGTCATCCGATCGAAACGAGATCACTGGCGTGTATTTGAGAATCACCCGACGACAGATCTTGTTCTGGATGACGCCATGTTTCGCATTGAGTTCAGCGACGACGCGTCGCTTCTGCCCTGGATCGCCGATGATGCCGATGAATACATGCGCATTCTTAAAGTCAGGCGTCATATCGACGTCATTCACCGTCACAAGCACGCCCGGAAAGGAGAAATCCTTCTGGATCAGCTCGCTCAATTCGCGCTTCATCAGCTCTTTGACCTTAGCGATTCGCTTGCTCATCGTAGAATAATAAAGATAGGCTGAGCTCCGACAGACGAGCTGCGGAGCGATTCAGCATTCGTGGACTGGGAGGGATACTACAGAGTCTGGTCGATCTTCTCCAGTTCGTAGCACTCGATGATATCGTCTTCCTCGTATTCTTTGTAGTCGCCAAGGCGGATACCACACTCAAGCCCGTTGCGGACTTCTGCGACATCGTCTTTGAATCTGCGTAGAGTCGAGAATCCACCGTCATAGACTGGCTGGCCACCGCGCAAAATACGAGCCCTGGCGGAACGGGTAACGCGACCGTCCGTGACCTGGCAACCAGCGACGATTCCACGAGTAAGTTTGAATACCTGCTTGACCACCGCATGTCCAACGACGTGCTCGCGGCTCTCTGGATCCAACAGACCCAGCATTGCATTCTTGACCTGATCGATCAATTCGTAGATGACGCTGAAAAGTTTGATCTCAGCACCTTCGCGACGAGCTACCTTTACAGCATTCGACTCAACCTTGGTATTGAAGCCAATGATAATTGCGTCCGAGGCACTTGCCAGTAGCACGTCCGACTCAGAGATCGGGCCAGCAGCTGAGTGGAGAAATACGACATCCACCTTATCGGTATCAATTTCCTCAAGGGCACCAATAATCGCTTCAACAGATCCCTGCACATCCGTTTTTAGAACGATCGCCAGACGCTTCGCTCCACTTTCGAATGAATCCCACAGAGAATCAAGGCGACTCTTCTGCTGGCTGGCCAGCTTCTCCTTGCGAAGTTCTTCAACGCGCTCGCCACTGAGTTTCTTGGCACTTTTCTCGCTGTCCATTTCGACGACTTCATCGCCGACATTTGGCATTCCGCTGAAGCCAACGACTTCGACTGGAGTCGCAGGGCCGGCAGATTTGACGCTCTGCCCACTATCATTGGTCAGGCTCTTAATCTTGCCTGAGAACGGGCCGCAAATGAATGGGACTCCCACTCGCAACGTTCCATTTTGCGGAATGACTGTAGCAGTTGGCCCTCGGCCCGGTTGCTGACGACTCTCAATTACCATGCCACGCGCAGGAGCATCCGGATTAGCTTTCAGTTCCAGCAATTCTGCCTCAAGGAGAATAATCTCCAGTAAATCATCCAAACCAGTGCCCGCTTTCGCGGATACCTGCACCGCAGATGTTGAGCCACCCCAGTCTTCTGGAGCCAGATCGTTTTCCTGCATGTGCGTCATCACCCGCATTGGATCCGCCGCAGGCAGATCGCACTTGTTGATGGCCACGATGATCTTTACTCCCGCTGCTCTCGCATGGCTCAATGCTTCGATCGTCTGTGGCATGAAACCATCATCGGCAGCCACCACTAACACCACAATATCAGTCACCCCTGCACCACGTGCCCGCATTCTACTGAATGCCGCATGACCCGGTGTGTCGAGGAAAGTCAAAGCCTGGCCATTGTGGTCGACCGCATAGGCACCCACATGCTGCGTGATTCCGCCTGCTTCTCCAGAAGCCACGCGTGACTTGCGCAGTGCGTCCATCAGCGACGTCTTTCCATGGTCCACATGGCCCATGAATGTGACGATCGGCGGGCGAACTTTCAGCTCGTCTTCGGGTTCTTCCACTGGTGCCGGAGGCTCTTCGATCACTTCTTCGACCTTGTGCACGCCCCTGCCCTTCTCTCGTTTCTCTTTCCAGAAAACAAACCCGTGTTTCTCGCAGAGTTGCTCCGCGACATCCGGTTCAATCGATTGATTCGGATTGGCGAAAATATCCAGCTCCATCAAATCCTGGATCAACTTGAATGGCTTAAGATCCATCCTTTCAGCCAGTTCCTTGACGATAATTGGCGGCTTGATATTGATCAGCCTTGGATCGCCTTCCTCAAGCATTTTCACGCCGCCTTCATCCTCAGAAACATCGGCATCGGCATCGGCATCAACCACGAGTGTGGGCGCAGGCTCGACGCGGGGTGGCGGCAATGTCCCATCCTGCTCAGCGCGCAATCGGGAAATCGGCGGAAGAACACCAGCTGCAGTGGCATCCGCGATCGTGGTCTCGGTCAAGACACGGGTGCGCTTTGGTCGCGATTCACGCTTTTCCGCTTCTTCAAAAAGTGAAAGTGCTTCCTTCTTCTGCACATCGAGCGATTTTTTAGCAGGCTCAGTATTTACCGGTTCTACCTTAGCTTGCGCAGCCTGCGCTGCCATTGCGGCTTCTTCAGCGTCGATGTCTTTCTTTTTGCGACGACGACGCTTCGGCTGCTCATCAATGAGTGAGAGCACCTCACGCTTCGGGGCTGCCGATTCTGGCTTTGCCGTCGCCGGAGGAGTTTGCGAATCGACTGCTGGCGATTCCACTCCTTCCAATTCCTGTGTTTCCGCTATTGTGGTCAGATTAGAGTCTTGTGTTGAATTGGTCGGTTCGGGCGTTGCCGCGATTACTGGAGCTGCTGGAGCTGCTTGCGCTGGAACTTCAGGTTCTGATCCAGTCTTGGCACTCGAATCTGCGGCACCAGTCATTTGCTGATTCCCATCTGCAACTGCCGCCTCCGACGCCGGAACTTTCACCTCATTCTTGGCGGTTGCTACCTTTTTCTTCTTGGAATCAACGTTTTTCGCACCGCTGTCCAGTGCCTTTGCGGCAGATTTTTTTGTGGCAGTCTTCTTCGCAGCCTTTTTTGCTACCTTCTTTTTCGCGACAGATTTAGACGCAGCTTTCCTCGAGGTTGATTTCTTTGCAGCCTTCTTCGCCGCGGTCTTCTTTTTCGATGGTGGTTTCGATTCTGCCATTCAGTCGTTTTTCGGTAGTGCTCATCGCTTGTTCAGCCAAAGCCAAGTTAACTGCCCTCAGTGGCAGCAGTAGCAGCTTTGACAGCTTGGGCAGCAGGAGCTACCACTTCATCCCCGGATGTCGCATCCGGCGCCGACGCCGTGTCAGTGTCGGTCGCAGAATCTGACGCGGCAGATTTGTCGCCACCTATAAGGTTGATGGCTCCCTGTAAAATTCTTTTCGCCTCGTCTTCATCAACGCCAATGACGTCTTGAATATCTGAAGCATCCACGGATGCAATCATTTCAATGGTCGTCATGCCGCCCCGCACCAGCCCAAGTGAAAGCTCTTCGTCCAGCGCCAATCGCTCGCCGAGACTCCGCGCAGCAACCAGCACTCTTTCTTCAAATTGCTCATGCGCCGACTCATCGCGCTCAACTTTCACATCCCAGCCAAGGAGCCGGGAAGTCAATCGCGCATTTTGTCCACGCCGCCCAATTGCTTTGGACAACTCGTCTTCGTGCACCCGAACCGAGATCCGGTGTTCGTCTTCGTTGATAGTGATCTTGGCGTCAGAAATCGTCGCTGGCTTGAGTGCATCCTTGAGAAATTCCTTTGGATCGTCACTCCAGCGAATAATGTCCACTTTCTCGTTATTCAACTCACGGACAATGTTCTTCACCCGCGCACCCCGTAACCCCACACAGGCACCGACAGGATCAACCTTAGAATCTGCGCTATGCACTGCCACTTTCGTGCGATAACCAGCTTCGCGGGCGATTCCGCGGATCTCTACTGTCCGATCGGCAATTTCACTAACTTCCGACTCAAAAAGACGTCGGACAAAATTCGGATGACTTCTGGAAAGGATGATTTCAGGGCCGCGTGCACCATTTTCCACTTCGACAACGTAGGCACGTATTCGGTCGCCCACGTTGTAGTCTTCTGTTTGCACGCGTTCTCGCGAAGGCATGATGGCCTCAAATTTACCAAGATCGACGATGACGTCTGATCTCTCGAATCGCCGAACGGTGCCTGCGACAATATCCCCTGCGCGATCTTTGAACTCGTCATAGATCATCGCCTTCTCTGCCTGGCGCAAGCGCTGCATCATCGCCTGTTTCGCCGTCTGGGCAGCGATTCGGCCAAAATCTTTAGGCGTTACCTCAACTTCCACCTCACCTCCCAACTCAGCGCTTGGATCGACGCGCCGCGCTGTGGCCAAATCGAGTTCCTCAAATGGCTTTGTCACTTCTTCGACAACAAGGAGCATCGCGAGGGCACGAATACCACCCTTTTCAGGATTGATATCGATACGCAATTCGCGCGCAGGCCCGATGCTCCGCTTTGAAGCAGACAGCAACGCACTTGAGACAGCATCAATCATGGTTTCACGATCGATACCTTTCTCTTTTTCGTAATATTCAAACAGGGCCTGTAACTCGCTGGTCATAAGGGAACACTCTATACGGAAAAAGAGCGGGTAAAACCCACTCTCTGCTGACAAATGCAAAAACTCTCAGGGGAAAAATCGATCCTAGACGGTTCCACCCCGTCCAGCAAGCAGAATTCTCGGAAGGTCAACAGACTTTACAGACTATGAAGGCTTTCGAAATTGATCCGAGCAACATTCCGCGGCTAATCTATTCTTTGTCTGACTTTTCAGCAGTAGCCGCAGCGTCTTTCGATCCCTTCTCTTCACTTGCAGCAGCGGCCTTCCTGGCGGGAACAAATTTCAGCACAGTGCCATTGATGCAATAGCGTTTGTCTGTAGGTGTAGCGAATCCTTCGCCAGAAAATACGTGCCCCAGATGGCCGTTGCACTTTGCGCAGAGCACTTCAGTCCGCGCATATCCCAAGTGAAAATCGACGTTGGTCTTCACATTCTTCGCCTTGGAAGGATCATAAAACGATGGCCATCCGCAGCGTGAATCGAATTTCTCGTTCGACGTAAACAGTTCGGCATCGCAGCCTGCGCAGTAGTAGGTTCCCGCTCCCTGCTCTTTGAATTCATGGTAAACTTCCCCGCTCGCGCGCTCAGTCCCTGCCTCGCGGAGGATCCTGAATTGCTCGTCCGTAAGGAGCTTTTTCCACTCCTCTTCCGATTTTTCGACGATTTTTTCTGGTTGGACTGGGGTTGAATCTGAAACTTCCATAATCGTTTTACCGCCTTTGTTGGTTTCGTCGGCCTCCGCCGACAAATCACTTGAAAAATAAGCGACAATTCCTCCAAGTGCCGCTGTCATAGCTAGTAGTGGAGTAATAAATGCCTTCATTTGAACGTGTGAGTCTTCAGGATAGATGATTGTTCCCCGATTCCTGGCCATAACCAACATGCAACCGAGGTGCGGAAACATCCTCGCTGTCATCAGTTACGAGTGCTAAAGTAGCAAAGTGCTTTGAAAAGTCCGCAATAATCGTTACGTATCTTCTTTATGTTAAACCTTTCTAAACTTTCCGCGAGATTGGCGGTCGCGAGATTTCTGCTGGCAGTCCTTGCGGCGGGAACAATGGGTTGCGTCAACACCGATCCCTGGGCTGCTTACCAAAATCTGGATCCCAACGGAAACATTTTCGTTCAAGGTTACGGAAATCAACGCCCGCGCTACGGACATGGCGGAACGGAAAGCCCCAGTGCGCGCAAAGCGCGAGAAGAGCAGGAGCGCCGGGCAGCAGCTGCGGCAGAACGCGAGCGGCGCAAGGAGCTTGAGCGCCAGGACGCGCGCGCACGGCGCGCACGCGATCTCGAAAGAGAAAGAAGCAGAGAATTGCAACCCTTGGATTCCCTGGCTGACGACAGGCCAGAACTTCCCAGTGGCATCGATGAAATCGCACCACAGCAGCAGGATCCTGAGCCTCTACCAGAAGTAGAAGCCGAGCCGCCGCCACCGCCGAAGCCTACTCCCACGCAACAGACGCTCGCTTACGGTCGTCCCGTTCCGGGCAAGCCCGGTATGGTCTACAGCCCTTATTCTCCAGACGCTGGATATGTCGATGTCCGCGGCATTGCGCCCGGAACAAAGGTGAAATGTCCCTACACGAAGAAGCTATTTCGAGTGCCCTAGCCTCACTTCAACGCTGCGATATCTGAAGCAAATGTCCTCCACTCCGCTGGTGAATGGCTGAAAAGTGCGTCGCCATTCTCGGCCCCGGCCTGCTCGGTGGCTCACTGGCCATGGCTCTGAAAAGCCAGGAGCCGAAGTCACGCGTTCATATCTGGGCACGGCGCGAACTAGCGACCCAGGCAGTCACGGCCGCTGGACTTGCCGATTTCGCCAGCACTGATTTGGCCGCGGTCGTGTGCGATGCAAATTTGATCGTCCTGGCGACACCCGTTCCGTTCATGTCGGATCTGGCAGCACAGCTAACGAAATTGACGCTCCAACCTGATGCTCTTGTCACCGATGTCGGCAGCGTCAAGGCATCCGTCGTGGCCAATGTCGGAGCTCCCCTGCTTGCCGCTGGCGTCACCTTCATCGGCAGTCATCCGATGGCCGGGTCGGAACAAGCAGGCATAGAAGCAGCGCGGCCAGACCTTTTCGATGGCGCAGCCTGCATCGTCACTCCAGAGCCCCATACGGATCCAACTCAGCTGGATCGCCTGGTGCAATGGTGGTCGGCGCTGTCCTGCCGAGTGACCACCATGGTCCCGCAGCAGCATGACGAAATGATCGGACGCATCAGCCACTTGCCCCACATAGCAGCGTGCGCGCTCACTTTGGCTTCCCTGAAAAATGATCCAGCGATCTCTCAATTAGCAGGCCAGGGATTCCGCGACAGCACACGAGTAGCCGCAGGCGATGCCGATCTGTGGCTGGGAATATTGCGCGAGAACCGTGCGGCCGTCCTCGATCCACTGCGTGACTTGCAGTCCCAACTCGGCAGGGTGCTTGCAATCCTCGAAAAGATGGACGATGAGCAACTTATAACGTTCCTCCGCGATGCCAAGGAAATGCGTGACGGTTGCCCGCAGGCAAAGTAGCAAAGTGACAATGCCACATTCCCTCACACTGCCAAATCAGCGGACTGGAGGACACAGTCCAACCTAGAAAAGAAGCACGACACACCGTGGCAGAATACAAAGTCCACCGAGCCCGCCCGATCACTGGAGAACTCTCCGTCCCAGGAGACAAGAGCATCTCTCATCGTTCCATCATGCTCTCATCCATGAGCAATGGCCCCTGCCGGATCGACGGATTTCTCAACAGTGAAGACTGCATGGCCACGGTAAAAGCGATACGCGCACTCGGCATCCGCATCGATGCCGTAGACGAGGAAGGCAATGACCCGGATTTCCCCACTTCCTTGATTGTGCATGGTGGTAGCATGCACTACGAGACACCGGAAAAAGACATCGACTGTGGCAACTCAGGCACGACGATGCGGCTGTTGTCAGGCATTCTTGCCGCACAGCCATTCGAAAGCCGCCTCACGGGCGACGCTTCACTGACACTCCGTCCAATGAGTCGCATCATCGAACCGCTGCAAGAGATGGGTGCCACCATCGAAGCGACCGGCGACAAGCATTGCGCCCCACTGACCATCCGCGGAGGAAACCTGAAAGCGATCCGCTACAAGTTACCAGTCGCCAGCGCCCAAGTTAAGAGCGCCGTGCTTCTGGCAGGCCTCTTCACCGAAGGAAAAACGACCGTCGTCGAGCCTGTTCCAACGCGCGATCACACTGAGAAGATGCTGGAATTTTTCCAGGTCAATCCGCGCCGCAATGGCAACGATATTTCGATCTATGGCGGACAGAAGCTGGAGTCGCGCGACATTTTCGTCCCTGGCGATATTTCCAGTGCCGCGTTCTGGATCGTAGCCGCCGCGGCCCAGACCGGCAGTGACCTGATGGTAAAAAATGTTGGCCTCAATAAAACGCGCACCGGAATTCTGGATGTGTTAGTGCGCATGGGAGCGCAGATCCAGGATCACCTTGCCGAGACCGGAAATGGTGAACCGATCGGCAATGTCAGCGTCAAAGGACGCGGCCTGAAAGCGACCACCATCGGCGGCAGCGAAATCCCCAATGTCATCGATGAGTTGCCAATTTTAGCAGTTGCCGCCGCACTCGCAGAAGGCACGACGACAATCAAAGATGCGCAGGAACTGCGGGTGAAAGAAACCGATCGGATTGCCGCCGTCGCAACCAATTTGCGTGCCATGGGTGTCACTGTCAGGGAGTTTCATGACGGCATGGAAATTGATGGCGGAGCCACTCTCAAGGGCGCTCGCCTGGGCAGCTACGGCGACCACCGCATCGCCATGGCTTTCGCCATCGCGGGCTTGTTCGCCGACAGTGACACGATCATTGAAGGTGCCGAATGCGTCGAAACTTCCTACCCGGGATTCAGCACGCATCTGGCACAGATACTGGGATAGCCAGCAGCACTCGTTGTCGTCACTACCTACGACTGCGGCGGAAAATCATGCGCGGCACTTGCGCGCCGTAGTCGATCCATCATCGCCAACCCTAACCCGCGTTCGGCAATTGGCTCGGCGATGATCTCATCCACGCCCGAATTATCCAGCTCGCGCAGGAGGAAAAAGAAGCGAATCGCGGCCTCCATCATTTTTCCTGATCCCGGGCTTAAGACAGAGACCTTGGCCCACTTTGTCAACGAAAGGTAGCCGTCTTCAGCCTCTCCGCGAAAGCTCAACAAGCCGTAGCGTTTTTCTGGATCGGGCTCAAAATCCTCAGGGTAATCGAACAATCGGAGCCGAGTGGCTGGCGCGTAGTGGCTGGACATTTGACCGGGAGCAGCAGAAACGGCTTGCGCTCGCCCACCGCGCTTAGGCTTGATCACGACACCAAAATTCTTCAGATCCTCAGCGGTCACTGACCCGGCCCTGACGATCTCAATGCGGGGTTTTTTCTTCTTTCCCTTACCATTGCTGTCCTCGGGAGCCTCCAGTCGCACGATGGTAGATTCCAGACCACGTCCGCAAGCACCACCATCGACGATCAATGGCACCAGCCCACTCAATTCTTCCATCACCGCCGCAGCTGACGTCGGGCTAATCCTCCCGAAGCGATTTGCACTTGGCGCCGCAATCGGACGGCCGAATTCTTTGGCAATTTTGCGAAATACTGGATGCTCACTCATCCGCACAGCCACCGTGTCCAGCCCACCCGTCACGATATCAGGGATCAGAGGCTTCTTAGGCAGCAACAACGTCAAGGGGCCAGGCCAGAACTGCGTGGTCAACACTTTTACTGCTTTCTCCAGCTCTTCCGGCACCTCTGCGACCTCGTCCAGCGCCGCTTTCGTCGGCAAATGTACGATCAATGGATCAAATTTCGGCCGCCCCTTGACTTCAAAAATCTTTGCGACCGCTGCTTCGTTGCAGGCATCTGCGGCAAGCCCGTAGACAGTTTCCGTAGGCAGTCCGACCACGTCTCCAGCATTCAGGTGCTGCACAGCAGATTGGACAGCGAGCTCTGTAGCTTCGGTGGATTCAGTAGTGGCGATGTGGGTATTCACAGATATGGAGTCGACGTGACGTCGCATGTGCGCTTTGCTTAATTGTCTTTAGGGCAGAGAAGCCCTACCTTACCACACTCCGGCTAATCAACCCCGGGAATTTGGATCCTGTGCAAGCAGGCACCCAAACTAACCATGAATTCAGCAAGCTCATCCGCAAAGCCGACAGCCTCCAGCAACGAAGCGGAAGGGTTCAATGTCGTGCTGATCGGATTCATGGGAACAGGTAAATCATCCGTTGGCGAAAAAGTCGCGGCTGGCCTCGGATTCCGCTTTGCTGATACCGATGCATTGATCGAAACCAAGGCAGGGATGACGATTCCCAAAATTTTTACTGAGAAAGGCGAATCGGAATTCAGAGCGCTGGAGACCGCCGTCCTGCAGCAATTGATAGGCGAGCAACACCTCGTTATCGCTACCGGAGGAGGGATTGTCACCGTCCCGGAGAATATTCCACTACTGCACCAACTCGGCTTCGTCGTCCTGCTCAGCGCGGATGAGGAAGTCATCTTTCGCCGCATTTCCGCAAACCAGAATCGCCCGCTACTACACACCAGGAATCCGCGCGAAACGATCAGCACTCTATTGGCCGCCCGTAACGACCTTTACAAAGAAGCGTCCGATTTACAAATCGATACCACGGAGCTCAGCGAGGCCGATATTGCGTTCGGAATCTGCGAATCCGCCCGCGTGCAATGCCGCGACGACTCCGGTGCTTGATACGCCATTCCCTCGTGACTGATGAACAAAAAAAAGCCGTTGTGCAAAAAGCGGCAACAGAGCTTGGGTTTTCTGAATGCAGGATCGCCCGCTGTGAACCAGCAGCTCACAAAGAAGCCTTCCGCAAATGGCTGGCAGACGGTTGCCATGGGGAAATGGAATGGATGGAACGCACCCCCGAACGCCGCGAAGATCCACAACGAGTCATGAGTGGAGCCAAGACCATGGTAGTGCTCGCCTTGAACTACTGGCAAGGAGATGCAGCACCCGATTTCAGCCCTTCGCAGAATGCTGCCCACGGAGTCATTGCCCGCTACGCGCGGGGTGATGACTACCACATGATCATCGAGGATCGACTCGGCGATCTATGTTCCGTCCTAGAAGACCTGGGAGGCACTCAACAACGCGGCTACGTCGACTACGGCCCAGTGCTTGAACGAGACTTTGCCACTGCATCAGGAATCGGATGGAATGGCAAAAGCACGGTGCAAATTCACCCGAAACTCGGAACCTGGTTTTTCCTTGCAGAAGTGATCACCACCCTGCAATTGCCTGCGGATACGCCATCGAAAGATCACTGCGGAAAATGCACACGCTGCATCGACGCCTGCCCTACCAATGCCATCACCGGAACACGACACGTCGATGCCCGGCGATGCATTTCTTACCTGACCATCGAAAACCCCGGCTCCATTCCCGTCGAGTTCAGAGAAGCCATTGGCGCACGCATCTTTGGCTGCGACGACTGCCTGGCGATCTGTCCATGGAACCGGTTTGCGCAAACCGCCAGGGACGCCGCACGTTTCACCAGACCACAGGTTCATCGCATGCCATTGCGAGAATTCCTAACATTGACCGAAGAAGATTTTCGCCACCTCTTTCGTCAATCCCCCATCAAGCGAATCAAACGACACCGATTTCTGCGCAATGTATGCGTCGCGCTGGGAAATGTCGGCACCTCAGATGACCTTCCCGCACTCAGGAATGCAAGCAGCGCTCCTGAACCACTCATCGCAGAACATGCGCAGTGGGCGATCGATCAAATTGCTCTCAGGCAAAATGATCACTGCCAGCCATAGAAAGTTCGGGAGCAGTCAGCATTTGCATCAGTATCAGTGCCCGGCAAACACAGGCATGCTGATCGCAGTAGCTACAGCAGTGACCTGATTGCGTTTCATATCCGTGCTAAACTGCTGCGGTGCTGACAACTCAAGCGACTTGCAACCTACAGATCTGCAGGCGGGGACTCTGACAGTAGGATCTCCGTTCACATCCAGATAGCCGAACTCTGCCCAGTCACAGGGAAACGCAAAGCCGTGATCTTTTCTCGCGACCACCATGTCATCGGCACTTTTCGTCGCAGCGCTGTAAGAATTCAGCCCATGATCTGCCAGCTTGCAGATAAATTCTATCGCCTCTTGCAGCGATTCGAATCCAACCCGCGCCAGCTTACCATCCGTGCAGAACGAATTCCCGGCAAATGACGCAAATGCAGCTATCCCACCAGGAAATTTGACGGCGATGGAGGCGTTTTTGACAATTACAGAGGTGTTGTCAGAGAGGACAGGCATAAGGAAAAGGGAGTTTTTTGATTAGTATCTGATAAAAATGTTATAAATGAATAATACAACTAATTACAGAAAATACAATCAGAATTGTGAAAATTCTATTTCTTATGGATCGGATATGCGAACCGGAAACTAATCCGCAGTGATGACATCTAAAGTCCCTCCATTGAGCTAATTGGAAATCACTCTAAGCTGAGTAGTCTCGCCGATCACTGTTAGTGCCTTCGTAGGCGTAGTTATTTTAAGCGATTCAGGCGAAGGAAAAGCCGTATCTGTGAATACTAACTCTGCTCGCGTAATTGCTATGACTTGTCCAGATTTTACTAGAAGGGGCTTTGACCAGAAGTAACTGAAATCAATCGCTGAACCACTACTTTTCGACTAGATCAGCGAGCTCTGCGGTGAGTTGCTCTTCGAGATTTGGCAGGAGGCCGATATGCACTTGCGCGACGTTGCCATCTTTGCCGACGATGACCGTCTGAGGAATTCCTGAGACCATGTACTGGGTGGCAATCGCGCCGTCCTTGTCCATTGCTACCACCGGTGAAAGCTTGTGTTGCTTCATGAAAGCATTCACATCCGCCTCAGTTTCGCGCAAGTTCACAGCCACAAACTTAACGCCTTTTTCGGCGTATGCCTTGGCCACTTTATCAATGATAGGCATCGCCTGGACACAGGGGCCACACCAAGTCGCCCAGAAGTCGAGGATCACGACGTTTTTGCCCTTCTCATCGCTCAACTTGAATTTTCCACCGTCGGCAGTCGCGAGTTCAAAGTCCGGAGCGACTTTCCCTTTGAGCGCATCAGCACCATTGCCACCGTCATTACCAGCTTGCATCGCAGCCCCGAGTTCAGGTAACGAGTTGTATTTTTTGAACTCTGTAAGGTCGGGCAACTGAAGGCTGGAAGCATCGACCTCTCCCCCTGTTTTCCAATCGGTGAAAGTGCTATTGATCACCACTTCCAGCGATCCAAGTTGTGGTCGCGTCTTAGAAAATTCTTCGACCATTGATACCGTATCAGGGACGTAACTGAGAAGCATCGGCGTGTCGCCCTTCGCAACCACGAGTTCAAATGGAATGACAGCGCCCTCAACAGGCAACCCGATTGGGTTCGCTTTCAATTTACCGACAAGGTGGTGACCAGCTATTCCGGCGACTACTTTTTCGCCCTGAATCTTGAGTCCAGTTACGATGGATCGGCGGCCTTCTGAACCAGCAGAGAATAATTTCTCAAACATCGCGACACCCGGAGTTGCACCCAGCAGTGAGTTTTCACCTAGTTGCGCATCATAGCCGAGATCAGGATTCTCAATGACGCTCTTTAGGTCCTTTACTCCCTCTATCTGGATGTAGCTTTTCTCGCGATCAAAGACCACTGTCGCAGTACCATTCGCAAAGTGAACCGTCGGCGCAGGAAACTGATCTGATATCCCCACTACCGAAAACCCAGCGGCAGGAGAAGCGGAAACACGCTGGGCGATTTTCATTTCATTGCGGCGCTCACCCATCACTTGTGTGATCGAATTCTGCGACTGGAATTGAATAGCATTCGTTTCGAAAAACTGGAAAGCGTCTTCGAGCACTTTAAAGGCTGCGGCATCCACAGCGGAATCCTCCTGTGCCTGCGCGTGGCAGGTTAGAGTAATAAGGGCGACAGCAGCTGCAGTGAAGGAGCGAGATTTCATAAAATGTTCAATAGATTTTCAATAATGGGGGTAACCGATTGGCGTATGCATTCCTGCTTTATTTCAGCGCCAATGGCTTTTCTAGATTGTGTGGATTGTCGGGCACGTCTGAAGCCGAAGCAACCGGATTCAAGAATTGGACACTTTTCGCCTACCTTCACGCCATCACGACCATCACACTAATTACGCTGGCAGAATGCTTGCTAGACTGGCGGCATCAGGATAGGCCAATAGCGGAATCGAACACTATTTTCTCATGCAATGGTATTTTCTCTCTGACACTCAGGAACAAGTCCCTGTCCAGGATGACCACCTCGCCGGTCTGGTGCAGACTGGAGTGGTTCGCCCAAGTACGATGATCTGGCATGAAGGAATGGATGAATGGATCGCGTGCAGCGAAGCGAAACCAGAACTCTTCGTGCAAAGGCACGTCGTCCCAGTCATCGGTGCTGCAGCCACCGCGCGACAGACCAGCGCATCCTCAGTGGGAACGCAAATGGGCAATCAAATGGGCGATGGTCAGCTCGTTCGAGAAGCCGCGAGCACTTTCGCAACGGCTTCGATCTGGATGAAACTGCTGGGGATTCTATTTCTGCTGACCGGCGTTGCGCACATTCTGATGGCATTGTTCCTGATTGTAACGGGCGCAAGCATGACGGGAGCACTGATTCCCGCGATCCTTGTTGGCTTAATTACGGCAGGCATCGGAGCGATCGTCATGTGGATGGGAATGCTGTTGTTTCAATCAGCCAATAAGGCCCACGTAGCAGTACTCTCCGGGCGAAAAGAGCCATTGCTTTCCGCGCTTGCGCAGAATGCCAGGTTTTTCAAAATCTGGGGCGTCACCGTGGCTCTCGCCATCATCTTATACAGCTTGATGTTCATTCTCGCCTTTAGCGGGATCATGGGAGGCGCACTCATGAACATGTTCAACCCTGCCAATAGTTTCGAGCAGGTAGAAAAAATGGAAGACGAAGGCGATGCCGCGACCTCCATCGACGCTGGCAACACTGGTGACGGTGACGACGGCGATGAATCGGTCGAAAACTCACCAGAAGAAGACGAAGGGCCATCAGAAACCGACAATTGATGATTCATGCAATGCAGAAAAAAGGGTGCGCCTGTCACCAGTTACGCTAATCTGCGCCCATCAAATGGCTCACTTGGAAGATGTTGAGCTCGTGATTTCCAATTCAAAATGAAAAAGAAGGCCACTACACCTCCCAAGAAGAAAAGCATTCAACGCGCCTGGTCGTCACAGGTGCTGGATGGAGCTGAACGCGCACCCAGCCGAGCCATGCTGCACGCAGTCGGGTTCAATCGGAACGATTTTAAGAAATCCCAGATCGGTATCGCCTCGACATGGAGCCAAGTCACGCCGTGCAACATGCACATTGATCGCCTGGCCAGAGAATCTGCAAAAGGTGTCGATGCGGCAGGCGGCAAATCGGTCATTTTCAATACCATCACGATCTCTGACGGCATCTCGATGGGCACGGAAGGGATGAAGTATTCGCTCGTCTCAAGGGAAGTGATCGCCGATTCGATTGAGACGGTCACCGGCTGCGAAGGTTTCGATGGCATCGTCGCCATTGGCGGTTGCGACAAAAATATGCCAGCCTGTGTCATGGCGATTTCTCGCCTGAATCGGCCAGCGGTTTTTGTTTATGGCGGCACCATCCTCCCCGGCTGCCTCGATGGGCGTGACCTCGATATTGTCTCGGTTTTCGAGGCCGTTGGCCAGCACGCTAACAAAGAGATCAACGACAAACAGTTGAAGGCAATCGAAGAGACGGCCATTCCTGGTGAAGGTTCCTGCGGTGGCATGTACACTGCCAATACCATGGCATCTGCGATCGAAGCATTGGGACTTAGCTTGCCGAATAGCTCGGCGCAGACTGCGGTATCCGATGAAAAAATGATGGACTGCTTCGATGCCGGAGCCGCTGTTCTGCATCTGCTCAAGCGCGGCATCCTGCCAAGCGATATCATTTCAAAGCAGGCATTCGAGAATGCCATCACGCTGGTGATTGCACTGGGTGGATCCACAAATGCTGTGCTGCACATGCTCGCCATGGCGCATTCGGCAAATGTTCGCCTCAGCATTGACGACTTCACCCGCATCGGCAAGCGCGTGCCAGTCCTGGCCGACCTGAAGCCGAGCGGAAAGCACGAGATGGCGCATCTGGTAAAAATTGGTGGCACACTGCCGCTGATGAAGATGCTCCTGAACGAAGGCCTGTTGCATGGCGATTGCCTCACCGTCACCGGCAAAACGCTGAAGCAAAACCTTGCTAAAGTGAAACCCACTTACGGCAAAACCCAGACCATCATCCGCGGATTCGACAATCCTATTAAAAAGAACAGCCACCTGGTCGTCCTCTATGGAAACCTGGCTCCTGAAGGATCTGTGGCAAAGATCAGCGGTAAGGAAGGCGAGAAATTTACTGGAAAAGCACGCGTCTACAACTCCGAGGAAGCGGCAATGGACGCGATCCTCACAGACAAGATCAAAAAAGGCGACGTCATCGTCATTCGCCTGGAAGGCCCACGCGGAGGCCCGGGAATGCGCGAAATGCTGGGGCCGACGTCGGCTGTGATGGGACGCGGTCTAGGCAAGGACGTGGCGCTCATTACTGATGGTCGATTCTCTGGCGGCAGTCACGGATTCGTCGTCGGCCACATCACTCCAGAAGCCTATGTCGGCGGCCCGCTAGCCATCGTTAAGAATGGTGACATGATCACGATCGATGCGCAGAAGCGGCAATTGTCCGTAGCGCTGACGCAGAAAGAAATCGCTGCTCGACTGGCGAAATGGAAGCAGCCAAAACCACGCTATCGCCGCGGAGTTCTGGCAAAGTATGCCCGTTGCGTCACATCAGCATCTAAAGGTGCCGTGACTGATTCCGACGAGTAAATCACAAGGCCTCAGCGCCCTTGAGGGCTGGAAACGGACGACATCTGATCCCGTCGCGCGAATGCGTAGCAGCGACCTGATTTTTGGTTCTTAAAAAGAACGGGAGCATTTGCCGCTGTCAATTTCCGACGCCTCAAGAGCACCGGGCAAATTTGCTGAGAGTCATATCATTTAATCTCATGCCTGTTGAGACAGACAGCCTGACCGATCCGTTCACATTTTTCCTAACATTACAAAAACTTTGTCTCGCAAAGGCACGCACACAAGATTACCTGGGCAGCCAAAGAGTATTGCCTCTTCTCCCGATCCCAATCCCAATCCTTGACCGGAAGTCACCGCCAGCGCATCGAACTACTGTTCACATCAGATAAAAGAATAATCTGTGTGCCGGAAATACCTGGTCTACTGATGGTGAAGAACGACATGTCATTGTAGCTCGGGTAGTCGTCACGCCAGAAATTCCAATCGAAGGAAATGTAGCCGCTTGCATCGTTGATCTTCCGAGTCATCACACTTCCATTTGTGACATTCCATTGTCGATTCGGATTAACCGGGCCATCGGCAAGGTCGTCGCTAAAATCTTGCGGTTCACCATTCGACAATCCGAGAGTTGTTTACATAGCAGCTAAATTTACACCCCCCGTATTCCGCAGCCGCCCCTCCCCGCCCGCAACCCACACCGTACCACTCGTCGTCCAGTCGGTAAGTCCGGAGCTGAAATCGCCGTTGCTAATCGTCGCGCTGGACTGCAAACTGCGAAGCGCCAAATGCCAGCAGAACCAGCCGTGACGCAGCCGTGAGGAAAATAGCTTACACCTCACTATGATATTTGTGGAAAATATACTGTCATCACTCAAGAACGCAGGATATTCGCTCTAAATAATTATCATTAAACGATTTAAGACAACCAACCATCAATCTGGGCAGCGACAAACGAGTCATCGTGAAGATTGGGATAAACCCGGCAGATCCGGTCAATTTCATCGGCCTGTCCCGGGGAGAGGACTTCGTTCGGGTTCAGGCATCTAACAGAGGGCAGCAATTTCTGGCGACGCAGCACTTCCATAATTCCCGGGATGCAACCAGCAAACCCGTTCGCCGCGTCGAAAAGGGCGGCATTCGCATCAGTCAGGCTGACATTGTATTCCAGCCAGGATCTATCGAGGCACGGATTATCTCCTTCCTTCCTGATCTTGTTCAGAACGTTGACTGCCTTACTTGTCCACACTCCCCACTGCCCTAACAATCCACCTACGATTCTTTTTGTCACCTGACCATGCGCTCCACGATAGGCAAAGGGCGTGATAAGGTCAGCGACAATGTTGTCATCGTTCCCGGTATAGAGCGCGACATCATCGCGCCCGGATTCAATCACTGCGCGCACAACATCCCACGTCTGGTAGCGGTTGAAGGGTGCCATCTTGATCGCGACCACGTTAGGAATCTCTGCGAATTCGCGCCAGAAAGCATAAGGAAAAACGCGACCGCCGACGGCAGGTTGGAGATAGAATCCCACTATCGGAATGGTTTCCGCAACCTGACGGCAGTGCCGAAGGATCGCAGCGTCTGATTGATCGCTTACCGCTGCCATACTCAAAAGTCCGGCGTGGTATCCAAAACGTTGCGCAGTCGCCGCTTCCTCCACCGCTTGATTGGTATCACCACACAGCCCGGCGATCTTCACCATTACGTGCTCGCTCTGCTCAGAAAGTCGATCGATCTCTTCCGCCGCAAGTTCGAGCACTGGAACGTAGAGGCCATGACTGGGATCACGAATCTCAAACTGCGTGGAATGCACACCAACCGCCAGTCCTCCCGCACCAGAGGCAAAGTAGTAGCGCACGAGCGCGCGTTGATGCCTTTCTGACCAGGCTCCATCAGCATGCAATGCCAGCGGGAATGCTGGAATCACCAGACCATCCAGCAAAAAAGAACGAAGAACTTCGGTATTCAAATCACTGCTCGCTGTTCGTTGACGCTTCCACCTGAGCCTTCAAATTCTTCAGACCTTCCTCGTAGTCAGGCCCGACCATATTTTCCAACACCAGGCCGAACAATCGCTGAACAGGCGAAGCCAACTCCGTGTCCATCCCCCACACAACGCGTGTGCCTGTTCCATCCGTATTGAACTTCCAAAATGCCGTTGCAGTCCCCTGATCGCCAAAATCAAGCAGCATTTCAAGCGCCAGATTTTCAGTGCTGGCAGTGATCAATTGTGATCCATTGCCTTGCGATTCACTTTCCCAGATCGATTTTTGACCGATTCCTGATTCCGGCCCTTCGTAGCGAATGGCCATCTTCGGGTCTCGCAAGTTCCACGGCGACCACGTGACCCACTTTTTCAGATCTTTCACTTTCGTATATACTGCCTCCGCAGGCGCGTTGATCGTGATCGAACGCTCAACGTGCACTTTCGAAGGCAGCAGAAAACTCACGGCGAATAAACCGGCAACGATGACCATCACGGCGATCAACAGCCATTTCACAAATTTCATGGAGAGAACCCTACCAAGTCCCCCACTCCGCGGCAATGCTCTTTCTTCAATTCCAAGACGAAGTTCAGAGGGTTCAGAGAGACTCTGGATCACTTTCAGCTTTGCGTCGGTCCGATCTGCACGAGAATGTTTCAATGCCCTTCCAAATTGCCGCCGAATTAAGCTATTCAATCCTGCAACGGAGCACGATCCTCCTCAACCTTCACGCCCTTCTCCACGCCTAACCAACTCCTGTCCAATGAGTCTTTTACTGTCACAGACGGTGCCAGCTGCGAGTTTTTTCCTCTGGAAACAGGAATGAATCGATATGTGCGCCTGGACACCAATAGTCTCAACCAGCTCCTGATTACTTACTCGGTTACTGCCACTACCCATCCAAACTCGAGCCAACTCAAAGGAATTCTACCGGGATTGCATCAGCCTTAGTTTGTGCCGCCCATTCTGGGCTGGAAAACGCCGCCACCCCTCAAAGGAGATTTGGAGATCGCTTTAGAGAAGGCAAAGCGATTAGAGAGGCCCATAGCAGTTGACCTGAGACACGTTCTCAGACCTCCACTCAGGAATTCGGTTATTCCCATTGGGATCCGCTACGATCCACTCGTTCTATTGGGAGCAAGCTTCGTTGTCCCCTTCATTTTGGTGGGGCTTTCGCGATGGATCGCTTCCTGAAAAAGGTCGCGAAGACTTTGATGGCGTAAGAAAAGTCTCACTTATCGCTGCTTCCGCTCTTCATTTCGATCGGTTCAGCGGATCGTGCCGAACGTTCCCAGCGATCGAGACTTTCGAATCGCTTGCGCACCTCACCTGTCAGAAGCTCAAGCTGAGAGCGATCAGTTCCTGATACTCGGCATTCGAAGTGTTGACGACCGATGGTCTGCCGTGCTTGGCAACCGGGCTATTGCACAGTAATGATTTAAGCGAATCCGGGAGCACTACTGTGTCCAAGTTGTTTCGAGCATTCGTGCGACTGCGATCCGATCGCTTTATCCATTGCTGAGCCTTTATAGTTTCCGACTTCACCCACCATGAATCCGCTCCCACACCTTCAACACTTCACATGCGCACTCGCACTCGCCGTTGGTCTGCTCCCTTCGACGACTTCCGGGCAAGGGGTTGAAAAGACTGGTACGATTCTGGTGCCAAGGGGCAGCGATTGGAGCTACCTCGACTCAGGTGAGGCTCCGGGCGAAAACTGGAAATCGGCGGGCTTCGACGATTCAGCCTGGGGATCGGGAGCGTCGCCAATTGGCTACGGAGAAGACGATACCGCAACCGAGATTTCTTTTGGTCAGGATTCTGAAGACAAGCATGCGGCGGCGTATTTCAGACAACGTTTCGACGTTCCGATCGGCAAAAGTGGTGAGACCACCGGAGCGGTGGAAAATTCCTACGGCGGTAGAATCCGTTTCGACGACGGGGTCATTCTATTCCTCAACGGACAGGAAATTTTCCGCATGAACATGGGCCCGACAGGAGAACCGGGGCCTGACACTTTCTCTACAGGGAAGGTCGGCTCACGCAGCCGCTGGGAGGGACGCTATGAGAAGTTCTTCGTTCCGGCCGATGCTTTGCACTCGGGAACGAATGTTCTCGCGGCTCAAGTGCACCAATCCGATGCCGGAAGCAGTGACTTAATTCTCGACTTCGAACTTGCAGAACTATCAGCAGAGGAAGCGCGCCGTGAAGCGATTCCCAGCCTGTTCACTACTCGCTCTGGAGAAGCTGCCGAGCCTGTTCCGGGCGAGGAAATCTATCTGGATGATCTTGAAGTCGTCAGGAACATTGCCGTGAAGGGAAAACGTCTGCTGGCGGACGGCAAGACCGTTCCCGGAAGGTCGCTCATGCGTGACATGGAAAACAACCGCCAGCATTCAGTGTTCAATTTGCCAGTCGCTAGAGAAAAGAAACTGACAGCGGCTGAAATCTACAGAGAATGTGTTCCCAGCGTGGTGATCATTTCTCCCGTCAGCGAAGCGAGTGATCCCAATAACCCTGGCGAAGGATGGGGAACGGGCTTCTTCATCACAGCAAGTGGAGTGGCCGTCACTAACTGGCACGTGATCGAAGCGATGAAGGAAGCAGATACGATCACCGCCACGACATTTGATGGCAAAGTCTTTCCGCTGACCAAAGTGCTCGCGGCCAGGAAGGACGAGGATATCGCAATCGTGCAGGTCGATCCGCTCGGTGGAAAAATGGTTCCACTTCCATTGGTTTCAGGTGCCCATGTAGGCGAACCAGTCACCATCATTTCCCATCCGCGGACTAATTTTTTCAATCTGACAAAGGGGTATATTTCGCGCTATTTCAAGTCACGGGCGAACCAGGCGCGGCTGGTAAGCGTAACGGCTGATATAGCTGGCGGCTCCAGCGGCGGCCCAATTCTAAATGGCCGAGGAGAAGTCATCGGCATCGTTTCCATGACAGAATCGCTCAGCGCAAATTACGCCCGCACCGCCACACCTCAGGATGACGCACTCCCAGAGCCTAATGATGCACCGGATCCACCTCAAGAAGAAGAGGAAGACGACGAAGTGGAATCCCCTTCTCCCGAGCAAGAACCCACTCCCGCACCCGCACGCCTTGTTCCCTCGACGCATCAGATGACAATGAAATTTGGTGCACCCGCGATTTCGGTTCTGGAGCTTTTGGAATGATACGCTTAAAGAAACTGGCAGTGATTCATCCTCAGAACAGACAATCGCGAAAGCTCATCGCGGTGACCGTTGCAATGCTGCTAACAACAGTTTGCGCGTCAGCCCAAGTGCTGATCAGCCAAGGGTTGCCTCCGAATGGGAAGCCACAGCACTGCAATCACCTGCGCTCAGAATTTTCTGCGTCTTTATTCGCAACATTGGCACAACCAACGTCACCAAAGCCAGTTCTACAGCCAGCCGAAATCGATCATTGGTTCGGCCTGCCACGCACATTGCTTCGAGGCAGTTCAGACTGGCGCTATCTCGAAACGAAGAACGGACCAACGACAGGAGACTGGATTCAGCCTGACTTTGATGACTCTCAATGGAAAAAGGGCACAGCGCCACTCGGCTACGGCGAACCAGGCATCGCCACCGCTCTCGAGTTTGGAGAAAACAACAACAAGCACCCAGCCGCTTACTTTCGCCTGCCCTTCAAAATCAACAAAGCCTCTGAAGCAACCTGGGCGCTTCGGACATTGGTCGACGATGGTGCGGTTTTTTACCTGAACGGCAGCGAGATTCAACGCGTGCGAATGCCTCGGGGTCGAATCCGGCACACCACCCGCCCAACAGAGAAGGCTGGCGCATCCTCCGGACTCGAAAACCGATTCACTACTTTCGAAATCGATCAGAACATCCTGCTGGATGGCAATAACGTCCTCTGTGTCAGCGTCCACCAGTCGGATGCCGACAGCAGCGATCTGGTGCTCGACCTTGAACTGATCGGACTCTCTCCCAGCAAGTTCGCCACATTGCTGAAGCATGAGAAACAAAAGGCGACACAGCTCGCCGACGCGGAAAAACTTGCAGCACCACCAGAAAAGATTCCGGTTGCAAGATTGCACCCGGCATCGGCACTGACCGCTTTCGACAGCAGAATCGCGCCAGAACGCACGCTGCTGGAGCACATGGTGCGCTCACTCCCGACAATGATGGACTTGTCGAAAGATCAAGTGGAGGAATTGGTGCTGGCAGTCGCTGATGCCTACGGCAGACTTCGCGAATCAGTCGATCGACGCTCAGAGATGGGCGACCAGGCCAGCCAGAACAGAATTCGAACGGAAATCTACCAGGGGAAAATTTCACTGGCAGCGGATGGGGAGCTAGCGGAAACGTTTACCGCAATCCTGACTCCCTCGCAGCTCAACGCCTATTCGCAAATCGTCGCGAGTCGCGAGGAAGCCAGGATGCGCACTACTCTTGAAATGTTCTACGCAAATTTGAATTGCGGGCTGTTCTTCAGTGACGAACAGCGACCGCAGATTCTAAAGCTTCTTCGAGGAATCGCAGAGGATCCGGCTAATGCCCACGCCTACGGTTCCAACAGTAATCCCGTTTCCTCTTACTACAAAATCCAGGCTGGCTTCACCAACGCAGTTAGGAAGAACGATTCGCGAATTGCTGAGATCTTCACTCCTCGGCAGCTGACAATCCTCAAAAGTGGAACCTCCAATTCCATCTATGGTGGAAACTTCATCAAACTAGATCGAGCGCTCGCGCCCCAGGAAAAGTGATGATGCCGACCACAAGATCCACATTTCCGATGCACGGAAGGCGACCGCTGATGTTGATGCTGCTGGTGGTGGCAATTGCGACGATCTTTCAATCGGCACGGGGCGAAGTTCCCAGCTCAAGTCTGGAAACGTTTGGCTATGATCGCTCGCACGAAGGCATCGCGCGCTGCCTCGCAGACATGGTGTGGACGCCGGAGAGAGAAGCAGCATTCGAACAGTCGCTCATGCTGCTCGATGCGGATGACTTTGTTTTACGAGACCAGGCCATGGCGGCATTAATCAGCATGGCGGCACTTCCGCATCAAAGGTTGTTGTCCGAATCCGAAAGTCCCAACAATTCTGCCGAAAAACGCCGACGCATCTATGAAGTGCTGGATCGGAACACGGCGGTGCGCAGAGAACTCCTGCTCTACCTGGTATCAACTGCAATCATCTCCGAAGGCCATCAGGGACTGGCGACCGGCCTCCTGCACGCAGCCAACTCAGTTCCAGTGACTCAACGCTCGGTATGGGATGCTGTACGCACCGCCATTTTCCGCACAGTGCAAAAAGAAGATGCAGAAGTGCTGCGCAGCGGTATTTCTCTGGATGAAGCGACCGCCCGATTAATCGCATGCGAAGGCCTGGTCGCCATCGAAGGTGCCAAAGCACTGCCGTCCCTCAGACCACTCCTCAGCGATCCGGATCCGCGTGTAAAATTTCAGGCCGCCCTGGCATTCCGCGATCTGAGATCTGACGAATGTTTGTCCGCATTCATCTCACTGCTCGACACGACACTTCCAGACGCTTACCAAAAGCACGACACTCATATTCGATTCAACAGCGTGGAAATTCTCAAAAAACTCACTGGACAGCGATTCGGCTACCGCGCCGGATTTTCGCCAGAGGTTCGACGCCCTTACATCGAGCAATGGCAAGCCTGGCTGAATGAAAAAGCCGCAACCACGACGCTCCACTTTGGGGGCACCTGAACCTTCCTTTCTACCCGCATCAAGACACTTATGGCAGACGATAAAATGAACGAAGAAGACCTCCAGCAGTTGGCCTCCGTGAAGGAAGCCACCAACAGGGTGCGCACGGAGCTTGCAAAAGTCATTATCGGACAACACGAAGTCATCGATCAATTGTTGATGGCTATCTTCGCCCGTGGCCACTGCCTGCTGGAAGGCGTCCCCGGACTGGCTAAAACCCTGATGGTCAGCACACTCGCCGATTCATTAAAAATGTCGTTCAACCGCGTTCAGTTTACACCGGACTTAATGCCTTCCGACATCACTGGAACAGAAATCTTACAAGAAGACAAAATTTCCGGTACACGCGAATTCAAATTTCTCAATGGTCCGATCTTTGCCAATGTCGTGCTTGCGGACGAAATCAACCGCACTCCGCCTAAGACTCAGGCCGCACTCCTGGAAGCCATGCAGGAACGTCAGGTCACGGTGGGAGGCCAACGCCATTCCCTGCCAGATCCTTTCTTTGTGCTGGCCACACAAAATCCTATCGAGCAAGAGGGCACTTACACTTTACCGGAAGCACAACAAGACCGCTTCATGTTCAAAGTCTTCGTAAAGTATCCGTCTTACGATGAAGAATTTCAAGTCGCGGCCACGACTACCTCACAGGTAAATACCAATGTTGCGCCCGTGTTGTCTGGCGAAGAGATCAGCAAGATCCAACAACTTGTGCGGCGAGTGCCGGTGCCTGCGCATGTCATTCACTATGCCCTGCGACTAGTCCGGGCCACCCGCGTTCTTGAGGGAGATGTCCCCGACTTCGTCAGCGACTTATTGAGCTGGGGAGCCGGACCTCGCGCAGTTCAGTTTCTGCTCCTTGGGGCAAAGGCGCAAGCCGTGATGAATGGTCAGTCTGCAGCCTCCAGCGAAGGCATGAAGTCAGTTGCCCATGCAGTGCTGCGTCACCGCCTGATCACCACCTTTGGTGCAGAGTCCAGCGGCATCACCAGCGATCAAGTCGTCGACAAACTTCTGGAGCACGTTTCTGAGCGGGCGGATAAAGATGAAATCGTCCCTGAACTTAAGCCTGCCCTGACTGCCGCCTGATGTCTGCCAAGCCAGAGAGCTACCTCGATCCAGAAGTGCTCGACCGCATCAAGCGGCTGGAAATGCGCGCCCGTATGGTGGTGGAAGGATTCATCACAGGAATGCATCGCAGTCCCTACAACGGCTTTGCAATTGAGTTCGCAGGACACCGCGAATACGCACCGGGCGATGAACTGAAACACATCGACTGGAAAGTCTGGTCAAAAACGGACCGCCTCTACATCAAGGAATACGAGGAAGAAACCAATCTCAAGTGTACGCTTATCATCGACGCCAGCAAGTCGATGGCATACGGCAGCCCGGGATGGTCAAAATTTGACTATGCGGCAACGGCTGCGGCCTCGATGGCGCACCTTTTGCAGCAACAACAGGATGCCGTCGGACTGGTAACATTCAACAATAAGGTAAAAGACATTCTTCCTGCCAGCTCTCGATCAAACCACCTGCGCCAATTGGTACACACGTTAGAGCAACTCGAACCCACCGATGCAACCGACGTCAGTGACGTGTTCGTCAGCCTCGCCGGACAGATTCGCCAGCGCGGAATCGTTGCCATTTTCTCAGACCTTCTGGTCGACGAAGACACCCTGAAAGATGCACTGCAGCAGTTCCGGCTGCGCAAACATGACGTCATCCTGTTTCATATCATGCACACAGATGAACTGTCGTTCCCATTTGATGAGAACACTCGCTTCATCGGACTGGAAGACATTGAAGATGAGATCGAGGCAGACCCACGCGCCCTGCAGCAGGCGTATCTGGATGAAGTGGAGAACTTCCTCAAATCTACTCGAAAAACCTGTGCAGCCATTGGCGTTGATTATCGCCTGGTAAATACCAGCCAGCCTCTGGACGCGGTGCTGACAGAGTATCTCAGCTTCCGCAAGCAAACTACTCGAAAATCCTGACAGATACACCACTTTAACGATTTGTTCCCGAGTTTTTCCATTCCTGCACTTGCTATCGCCGGCCTGATCGCGACCGCAGCGCCGATCCTTATTCATATCCTGAATAAGCGTCGATTCAAGCGCGTCGATTGGGCAGCCATGGAGTTCCTCCGGCGCGCTTATAAAGTGCGGAGGAGACGTGTGAAGCTGGAAGAATTACTGCTACTGGCCTTGCGCTGCCTGATTGTTGCGCTGTTCGGCGCAGCCCTGGCGCAGCCGTTCTTTAATCAGGGCACGGCAGCCGGAGCACTCGGTGACGCTCGCACAGATCGCATTATTGTGCTTGATGATTCACTCAGCATGAAGGCTCGCTCCGGCGTCTCGTCCCCTTCTGAAGAAGCGCAAAAATTGCTTCGCAACTGGATCAGCGAGCTCGCCACCAGCGACTCAGCAGATTCGATCACTCTCCTTCTCGCCTCGCGGCCGAGCGAGCCACTCTTCAATGGTGCGCCGCTCACCGAGGATGTCACCAGCCAGATCCTCGAAGAATTAAAAGATCTGCAAACGCATGCCGGCGGCGCTGACTTACCCGGTGCGCTGGTAGAAGTCGAAAGAATCCTCACCGGCGGCACGGCAAAGGCGGTCAATCAGACTGTCTATGTCATCACTGACATGCGCGCGAAGGATTGGGCCTCGACTAGCCAGCCAGGCATGGACGCCACACTGTTAGAGTCCATGCAGAGAATTAGTGACAAGGCCAACGGAGCCTATGTCATCGATCTGGCAGGCGAACCGCGCGCGAACCTTGTGATCGAAGACATTGCTCCCTCAGATGTCGCACTAGTGGCCGGAACGACTACTCGCTTTTCAGTAATTGTGCGTAACTACAGCGCACGCGAAGCGAAGGGAGTTCAGCTCAGTTTGACTGCAGGCACAGGAGCTCCCCAAACAGCGGAAGTTGAGGCAATTCCCGCCGGTGGCACTGGCGCGGCGACGTTTTCGGTCACTCTGCCGGAACTCGCTGAAACTCCTGACCGTGACGAGTTGCCAAGTCTTCCGCCGTTGCCACTGACGGCGAAAATTTCGACACCGGCCGACGGTTTGAATGATGCACTACCAGACGATGATGCGCGCTACTTTCCAGCACGGCTATCGGCAGGAATTCGCGTCCTGGTCGTTGATGGAGATCCGTCCGGCACCTTTGGTCAGAGCGAAACCTATTTCCTCACCCGGGCACTCACTCCACGCGGCAACACCCGCTCTGGAGTCGCGACCTCCGTGATCGATGAAAGCGAATTTTCAACTATTGAACTTGCCCCATATCAGGTAATTTTCCTGTGCAACGTTTACGCCGTGCCTGAAGATCGGCGCCTTGCCTTGGAAAACTGGGTGAGTGCAGGTGGTGGCCTTGTCGTCGCATTGGGCGATCAGATCGATCAGAAGGACTGGAACAATCGCATGTTCCGCGCTGGTGAAGGCCTGCTTCCAGTGCGCCTGGAATCTATCGAAGGCGATGAATCAGAACAAACATGGACTTACATCGATCCACAGGATGCGCAGCATTCGCTCTTCAAACTATTCGAAGGCGGACAGAACCCACTGCGCAGCAATGTGAAGGTCTTCCAGTGGTGGAAAACATCACTGCCGGCGGCAGTGGCAGTGGCAGTTGCAGTAGACACTCCAGAGGATGGAGATGACATTCCTCCCATTGCTCTTGCTAACACACTGGCGAGTCTCAGCACTGACGACAAAGCTCCAGCCATCGTCGAGCGCGCATTCGGCAAAGGAAAAGTCGTCGCGATTACTACCTCTGTTGATGTCGACTGGAACAACTGGCCATTGGATATTAGCTTTCTTGTAGTGATGCAGGAGATCACCCGGTACGTCGCGCAGAGCAATGCACGTGCAGGGGAACTCGGCATCGGAGCCTCCATTGCTGCACCCGTTAATCTATCACTCTTTAAACCAGAAGTTGGACTTGCTACGCCCTCGGCAGAGAAGCGCACGATTCAGGCCCTTCCTCCAGAAGGCGCAGATGGCGGCACCACTGACTGGCTGGCAAAAGTAGACTCTGCCGCAGAGCCCGGCTTCTACACTCTAACACTGCACCCGACCGATGACTCGAAAGATCAGGACATCCTTTACGCCGCCAATCTCGAGCCGACAGAGAGTGATCTGACCCTCGTTTCAAGAGAATTGGCATCCAGAGACCTTACTCAGGCTGGCATCGCCTATGTGCAAGCCCCCGAAAGCCTGACCGCCCTGGATGAGACGACAGAAAAAAGCGGCATCTGGCGCACCGTGCTCTATGTGGTGGTAGCTCTCATGGTCGTCGAATTGTTCTACGGCTGGTGGATTTCTGCCCGCAGAAAAAGCGTAAAACCACGTACATTCGATCGCACAGGCAGATCAATGGCCAAAGCGGCTGCCATGACTGCTGGCGTCCTTCTGACAATGATAGGATCTGATCGCGCATTTGCACAAGGAGTCCGAGTAGTTGTCGGCGGCGCTGAGAACTCGATAGCCGTGCAGGAACTAGAAGGCGCCCAATTGAAAACCAATGAGGACATCGGCGACATTCTGGCTCAAGCAGATGATTTGGTCGTGCAGAAGCGTTATGAGTTAGCGACCGTGCTGTGGCAGAAGGCACTCGACACCAGCGCCGATACTCTGTTCACGCGTGAGGAGTGGAAGGTCACACGCGGATCCTATCATTACCAGGTTTACAGACCTGTGGTCTCAGAAATCGAGTCGACGCTTGCAAAGCTACCTCAGGAAGCACTGAAGGCTTACCAATTGAAAGCAGACGGTGACGCAGAAGCACTGCTGGCGACCGCGCAGTCGACTGAACGACGCCGCGTCCTTGCCGAAGTTACCGCCCGGTTTTTTCTGAGCTCTATCGGCGACGACAGCGCATTCGAACTAGCTGGCTACATGCTCGATGATCTGGAGTATTTTGGCGCTGCCAGAATTCTGCGCAAGTTAGTGGAGCATCATCCCTCGCTGTCGATCAGCAGGACGGAGATTTTGAAAAGGCTCGCCGTCGCCGAGGCGCGCAGCGGTGTTCCTGACCGCGCGGAACAGGCACTTTCTTCATTGAAGGCATCCGCAGGCGCACTCTCTAGATCATTTTTATCAGCAGTTGAGTCGGACATCGAATCCGCACGCGGCGATCAACCAGTCGTCGCTACCAGCACCAGCGGAGGTGCCCCATCGACTCCTGACTTTGAGTCAACTCCATCCGCTTTTACCCTGACATGGGAACAACCCTTCTCACTTAAGTTACCGTCTGACTGGCCGGTTATACCCGATCCTCCCAAGCCCAGACCAAAGCAGATCGCACGCCCCTACGGCATGCCTGTAGCCGACAATTCGGATCGCACGATGGTGGGACTGCGCAACTCATGGAAGCAGCAACGCCTCGAGCCCATAGGGCAAATTTCCATTTCTAACGACGTGATCATGTTCCGAAACGAAGAACGCATGGCCGCCATCAATGCGGCGACGGGAGAAGCTCGATGGCTGGGAATGCGCAGTGCCAGCACAGCACCGATCGGTCAGCAGCGAGACTCCTACTTTTTTCGAGATTTCTCAGCTCAATCATCACTGACCATGAATGGCACTCTGTTCACTGTGGAAGGCCAGACGCTCGATTTTGCTGAGGAGGAACTGACTGGGGTCGTGCCTCCTGCACTGAATGCCGATGCGCAACAGCAACGAAGATTCAATGGTGGCGAACTCACTCGCGCCCGCGACAATCGACTCGCTGCCTACGACATCCGCACCGGAAAATTGCTGTGGACACGCAGAGCCAGCGAGCCCGGTAAAAGCACGAGCACCGCAGGAGGCACTGTGAGCTTCACGGGTCAGCCCGAGCCCGCGTCTGCAGGAACCCTGGCAATTGCTGTGCACGAAGGCCGCCAGATTTGGCTGGCAATCCTCGATAGTGCTACCGGAACGACACTACGTCGGACACAAATTTGCCAGGAACCAGCGGAATGCCTTACCACGGCTGCGATCGACATCGTCGTTAGCGGCTCGGATGCGATCGTCGCTACCGGAGCAGGTGCCATCGCTTGCGTCGACACTAACTCTGGGGAAATTCGCTGGTGTAGCACTTACACTCGCCCAATTCCAAAGAGTCTACTCTCCTCTCAACTTAATATGAATGTGCAGATGAGGGCTCGCCAATTGAATAGTGGTCTGGGCCGTCCAGAGGGCTGGAGCACCGATCACGCCTACGTTCTCGGCGGCACTGTAGTTCTGTTGCCATCTGACTGCGATCGGGTGCTCGCCTTCTCCAGAGTCTCCGGAGAGTTCCTCTGGGAAGCCCCCAAACATCCCGACGGTTCCCAGGATCCGGTCGGTGTTATCGGCTACGCCAATGGTCGTATTTTCACGCGTGGCACCAATTTTGTCCGTTGCTACGAAGTACACGGTGGGCGCATCGCCTGGGAAACCGACACTGGCGAACAGTTCGGCAATGGCCTGGTCACCAACAATGCGGTTTACGCTTCGCTGGAAGATTCCATCATCCGGATTGATGCGAAAACTGGCGAACCCCTCTCCTCCATTGCCATCGACGGCAGTGAGGAACCTCCGGGAAGCCTGTTCTCCGATGGCAAACGCATTTACTCCATGTCGCCCGGCGAAGTTCGAGCGTTCGAACTCAAATAAGTTGAAAGAGCGATGAATCCATTGGCACACAAGCGAAACGATTTTCCATTTTCTCAAGCGACTCGGCGAGGTTTCCTGGCGCGCGCCAGTTTGGGTGTACTGGGAATGACAGGAATCTCGGATATCTTTGCACAAGAAGACGCTGGTGCTGGCCCGCGATTTGATGACATCACCAAAACTGCGGAAGAACTAATCACGCCGGAGACTCAGCGTGCGATCGATCAGGGACTGGCGAGTCTGGCGAAAGCGCAGATCAAAACCGGGCCCAATCGTGGTGCATTCGGCAATAGTGGGGCCGATGGCAGCGTCGCTATCTCTGGTCTGGCAGGACTGGCATTCCTCTGCGCGGGCAATGTCCCCGGCAGAGGAAAATATGGCAAACACGTTGCCAACTGTATCGATTTCATCGTTCGTAACACCCACAAGACCGGATACATCGCCCGCACATCGAACGGCTACGGCAACATGTATGGCCATGGATTTGCCACGCTCTTTTTGTCACAAGCCTATGGCATGACGCGGAAAAAATCGCTCAAAGACAAACTTCAGGCAGCAGTAAAACTCATCCTCTATGCGCAAAGTAAAGAAGGTGGCTGGCGCTACTCCCCTTCCCCAACAGATGCCGATCTATCCATCACTGTCTGCCAGATTATGGCACTTCGTGGTGCCCGCGATGCAGGAATCAATGTGCCAGACAAAGTGCGCGACAGAGCAATCGCATATGTGAGGAAGAGCCACGACCCCACGGGAGGCTTCAGATACACCCTGTCCGGCGGACATACAACATTCGCGCTTACGTCAGCGGGAGTGGTGTCACTTTACAGCGCTGGCATCTACGAGGGCAAAGAGATCAAGACTGGCCTGAAATATATCAAAGAGAATAAGGCCTCTGCCGGTGGTCACTTTTTCTACGGCCACTACTATGCTGTCCAGGCGATGTGGCACGCTGGTGGCGAAGACTGGAACCAATGGTACCCATCGATTAGCAAGACCCTGCTCGGCATGCGCAGAGCAGGCGGCGCTTGGTCTGCCAGTCAGGGCAACGCTTACGCCACCGCCATGGCACTCATCATTCTGCAGATGCCAAAAGACCTGGTTCCCGTTTACGCACGGTAACTTAACTTGTTCACCAGGGACATTCAGAATTGCGCTCGCTAACGAAGTAAAACGGCTACTTCTTCAGCCACACGGCCTGGTACGGATCAAGTTGGATACCGTCCTGATTCGCGGTCAACTGCAGTCCCGAGAGAACATCCCGAACGATGCCTCCAGACTGCACCTCCATCTCAAGAATCTCCGACAAGATTGTTCCCGGGAGACATTGCGATACTCTGGTGAAGTTGAAGGCGCAGAAGATACAATCCTGACGATCCCGCGACCAGCGAACGATAGCAAAAACATCGGCTCCCAGATCAATGATTTGCTGTGCACCGTCTGGATGGAACGCCGGGTGATTTGCCCGTCGACGCAACATCGCAAGATAGGTTTCAAAAACTGCGGACTCCCTTGATTTGGCATCCGCCAGCTTGTCGTTCAGTTCAGTCAATCTCCACTTCTCCCGATTGATTCCTCGTTTGTGTTCATCATCAACGACCGGATTATTCTCTGCACCGAACAAACTGTTAAAGTACACCGCAGGCATCCCTTGAAGCGAAAGAGCCAATGCCTGAGAACAGAGAAAACGAGCGTCTCCCAGTTCTGAATTATCAGAATCAGACAACGCACTGGCGTAAGTGATATTCATCTCATAGGGCACATCACCGCGATCTGGCGTGCTTCGGGTGCTCACCTTTCCTCCTCGGCTCTTCACCTCACCGATCAACCATTCAAGATCGTCCTCTGTCGCCAAATCCTGCAATGGACGCACACCAATGCCGTCGTGCGAGGCTGTAAAATTCAGGTAGTTACAATCATCAGGCAACGGCGGCAGCGACGCCGCCCACTTTCGCAGCAATGTGCAGTCTCCCTTGAGCAGGCACAGCAAGAGCAGCGGTGGCAGGGCAAATTGATAAACCATGTGGGCTTCATCTCCTCGCCCAAAGTATCTGATGTTCTCCTCGTGAGGGACATTCGTCTCCGTCAAGAGAATCGCATCAGGCGCAACAATACTAAGAACATCGCGCAGTAATTTCACGACCTCATGCGTTTCCGGTCGATGCAAGCAATCAGATCCGACAACTTTCCACAGAAATGCGACCGCATCCAGGCGCAGTATCTTGGCCCCTTTTGACAGATACAGGAACATGACATCCAGCATCTCAAACAGGACATCTGGATGCTGCCAGTTTAGGTCCACTTGATCTGGACTGAACGTCGTCCATACGTGCGCTTCACCCCGCGGCGTGTTCGTTTTTGTCAGCAGAGGCAATGATCGCGGACGAACGACTGCCGATAGATCTGTCTCAGGATCCATCACGATGAAGAAATTCTTCCACGGATGCACCCCGGAGACGAAATCTTTGAACCACGATGACTGCGCTGAACAATGATTCAGAACAAAATCGAACATGAGAGCAAAACTGCTCTCCAGTGCCTTCACATCCTCCCAGCTGCCGTAGTCAGGCTCGACTTCGCGATAGGCCTTTACCGAAAACCCATCGTCCGATGACCAAGGGTAAAATGGCAGCAAGTGAACCGTTTTCACAGCACCGGAAAGATGCTGGTCGCAGAATGTTTTCAGCGTGCGCAGTGGTGCCTCCTCCCCCTCCCTGACCATGTCGGCATAGGTGATCAACACGACATCCTTCTCGTTCCATCGTTCGGACGATCGAACCGGACGCACCCCCACTTCGTATCGCCCCACCATCATGTAGAATCGCTCTACCAGTGGCTCAGCATTGTGGCCGTAAAGGGTGAGCAATCGCTGGCGAATTCGCCGCAGGGTCAATTCTGGAATCAGCTTCATCGGTATCAGGTTGGCGAGTTCTCGAGTTCCATCTGCCCTACTCGATAGAGCAACGAAAGAAGTGCCTCCACCAGGAATGTGTAACCGTAGTGCTTGGCGGCAACCCGGTAGTTGTGCTTGACCATTTCCTCACGATATTCTGCGTCAGCAAGTATCCGGCGCACTTCCCGCACAACTTGCCGAGAGACGAAACCATCCATCACCGCGAATTGGAATCCTTTGGGCTCGATGTCTTCGATGAAAATCGAGTAACGATTCACCACGACTGGCTTGCGAAAGTAGATGGCCTCCAGCAGCGCATTGCCGAATCCTTCATAGGTACTGGGATACGTCACCAGATCTGCATGAGGATAAAGATCCCACAGCGTGTAAATTTTGCGCCCCTGCGCATCAAATTGCCGCACCTCACCCACTCGATCCGAGACGAATAGGATTTCGACTCCCTCTTCCTCAGCCAGTTCAGCCAGGAGATTCTTATACTCGAAGCCTTCATCTCCAGCATCATGCGACACCACCAGTTTGCAGCGCGGATTCTTCAATGCGCCCACTAACTTGATCGCGTGTTCAATGCCTTTGCGCGGCACCAGGCGCGTCGGTTGCAGGATGAAAATGTCGTCTTCCGCAAGGCCGAGTTCCTTCCGAACATCGGACGAGAACTCATCCGGTTCCGGCGGAGGTTCTTCGAAATTAAAGACGTTAGGAACAAGCGTCGAGCTGACCCCCTTGCGCAATGACAATGCCTGCTGGGCCGGTCGATTGATGACGGCGTGAAAAATATTCGGCTGCGACGGCGGAAATGCCATGTCCAGGTAGTCTCTGGCAGCACTGTTCGAAAAGCGTGTTCGCTCCCAGTAAAAGTCATGGTGGTGCGCGATCGCGGGCATGCGCGTCTCCCCCAGGAATTCCGTGATCGCCAGCCCCAGAGGAACATGCATCGGAATCGTAATCGCATTCTGCGGCACCAGAATATCGATATCGAAATAATCGACGAATCGATAAATTGCAGATTTCAAATAATCCGCCGAATCGCGCACGCGCTCCGAAACAAAGCGTGGCCGCCGCGGCCGCCCCCAGAGATGTTCATTGATCCAGCGGTTTTCCGGATGCTCGAAGTGCGCTTCCGGGACGCAATGCGCCATTGCCGGATCACGATCGCTGCGCCCACTCAACCAAAAGCAGCGATGGCCCATCTTCTCGAAAATCTCTGCCCATTTGGCAGCTTCAAGGGAGACGCCGTCAGTGCCGGCGAAGCGCGTCGATATAAATCCTATGTTTCTTGGCATTACGGGAGAGAACTTGCAGAAGACAACACCCTTCTAAGCACATTGCATACCGAGTTTACACTCAAAGATTCGTTTTTTTGGTTATGGTAGCACGTTCCCAGACGATTCTACTCCTGGCGATTGTGATTACATTTTCAATTTGCCAATCCGATGACGCAACAACGCAGGCGCAGGCAATTCAAAATCACGCGCCTCCGCCTCCACAAATTTTCCCGTCGTAAAGCGTTATGCTCAGCGCCAAAGCCAAGAGAGCGGCTCCCCCCAGCCTAAAGTGACACCCGCTCAGGCGCTTACGATCCCAGGCAATGACCTACTCAAGTCAAGTCAGGGAGCATCAAACAACTCTCGAGGCGGCGGGGTCATGGTAGGCCAGCTTTGAGAGTCCAACTCTTCAGCCTTTTCTGCAGATGCTGCACTAGCTTCGATATTGCCCCTCGTTCGCTGGAACTTGCTAATCGCAAAATAAGTCCAAGCTCTTAGTGCGCGAGGCCCGGCCGGTTCATAGTCAATGTATCTGTTTGCGAATCGCTCGGCATCATCGACTTGCCGGTTGAGAGCGAACATCCTGCTAAGTTCCATGAGTACGTGACCAGATTCAGGATTCAATTCGATCGCCCTATTGGCATGCTCCGTTGCTTTTGTTACATTGCCCGTAATCGCGAATTCTTTCGCGATATTCTCGTGAAAACGTGAATCAGTGTCGTACTTCCTGGCGAATTTCTCCCATACGGCGAGTTTCTGATCAGGCTTGCCTTTGTAAGAGAATTCGCATCTGGCCGCAGCTCCATGGATCGGTGATCTATCTTCCAGAGCCTCAACCTGCTCTTCCGCGAACAAAACATCCCCTCCGAAGTCAGGGGGATTGTTACCGTAGAGCGAGACGAGAAGTCGCCTGGCAACGTGGTCATCGGGGTCGATCGCAACAGCATCATTGGCGGATTTAATCGCAATAGCAAATTGCTCGGCCATCGCTGAAGAATCTTGTTCGTGGGCCATCAATATGCCCCGATACATCGCAATCCTGGCAGCCCACTGACTGTAGAGACTCGAAGTCGGTTCGAACTCCACTGCCCTGGAAATTGCTTCCTGAGCGGCGGCCATTTCCTGAGTTCTACCTGCAAGGTAAAACTCGAGCCTTGCCAGTTCGAACCAAGCTCCGGCGTTTTCTGGCTCTTCTTCGAGCGCCAGATCGAGGGCCTGCTTCGCCTGATCGTAGTCCGCACTCAATCTCAGTTCATACGCCTCCGTGACACGGTCTGCGCATGTATCCTCTTGAGGAGTGAAAGCACGCTTCGTGCAGGAACAGCCTGCGAACGCGATCAAGAAGGCCAAGATTCTCAATCTCATTCGGCTAGTGAATGGTCTTTCGGGAGGAGCGCTGCGCATGTATTGCGCCAGTGTCAGTCTATCTTGGACTTGCCCCTTATTCTCCGTCCTTCTAGAAGGCGCAATCATGGTATCCCAATATCCCTCGCTAAATTCAATGTCGGGATTTGGGCCTAGATCTGGCTTGCCAAATCATAAAACAATTATCTCCAATATACCGATCTGTAACGATTTTTGTTTAAAACCCTAAAATATAACTATATTTGCAATCTGGTAATCGTTTTCCAGGTAAAACCCCATGAATCCGATCGGTTACCTCTGGCTCAAAGAACAGTATTCCATCGAGACTCTGGAATACTGGGTCACCAGCTTGGTCCGGCACAAAGGGGCTGCCGTAACCGAAGTTTCTGATGGGCAGGTAAGAGCATTACTCCGAGCCGGCTCATGGCCCGGCGATCACTGAACCGACCACCTCGAATTTGCTCTCAAGCGGGAGGGGCTCCATCTCGAACTACTCCGAAAGCTCTGCCCCCTCCTTCCGCGGCGGACAAATGCCGGATCATCTCCCAGACCGCTAATCAGTTACATTCTACACTTACCTCGAAACCGGCATATCAGGAATTCAACGGTCCCACCAAACGTGAGAGAAATCTCTGTTCCTAAGGTCGGTTTCTCTGATGAAGAAGCAGATATTGTCTGAGATTGGAATATCAGTGAACAAACCAATATCGTCCGATAACTGTAAGAGCAGGTGCACATCTTGTTCTGCTGCGAGTTGCTGTGCTTCACTAAACGTCCGGAAATTCTTAAAATTTTCGAACCAATGCAACCCGCTGCGGGTACTGTGGACCATGTCAGCATATCCAAGGACTTGTGTAACCAATAGATCGCCTCTGATATCCGCAATGTAATCGTACCACTGGACAGCGTCACTCCAAGAAAACTCAACACTATCGCTTACAAATTGCCTCACGGTTTTGCCATCCTTCCCAAGTACGCTGTAAGGCTCGACAGGCAATGTTCTCTCGGTTCGAAACCTCATTCGGCATGCACGATACTTGTTGGCCATTTCGAGATCACAGGAAGGCAGATCCTTGGGCGGTGTAGATCGCTTTAGTTCATTAACATTTTCAGAGTATAAAACCTTGCACCGCCCCGTCCCTAAGAATCGCTCCGACTCCTCTGCATCCACCTGCTTAGGTTTAAGAATTGAGCCACGCTGGTCAAATTCAGGATCCTTATAGAAAAAGAATAGGATACCCCTATCCGGAAGGAGACTATCCTTGTCAAATACATGCAACTCTTCAAGGTTTAATTGTCAAATAAACGGTAAACTTTGTATCAATTCCACACCCACATTCTTTGGAGCAGCACCATCTGGCAAAACAATGTTGTCTTTTGGCCAAGGAACAGATCCAGGCAAATCCGGTTCGCCTCCGAATTTGCTCACGCCAATTGGAAAGTCTTGGGTCTCTACATCTGGAATGATGCGAATTCCATTACGAGATTCAGAAGCAAGCTCATTTCGGGATTCTGAGTAAACGGTTTCATCGATGATTTTTACCGTTGCACCGCTTCGATAGCGCCCTTGTGACTCAAAGAATGCAAATTTCTCTATATTTTTATTCGTTGATTCGTCATCACTCATTGGATTCATCATCACGATCACTCGAGCAGTCGAATGCTGAATGGCCAGAGTTGAGTAAGCTGAGAGGCGCGCACCCAACCGCGGCTACTGCCGGGAATCTCGGCATAGATCCAGGCGCCTCTTTGCTCTAAGAAAGCGACTTCTGTTCCTGGAGGAACAGCGACAATGCGCCCGGCGCTGTTATTCGGTGCTGCCAGTGCGGTCGTATCGGGAGCGACGACGACAAAGAGTGATAATACTGGTCGATCACGCGTCGCAGCCCACCAGCCTGTTGCGAGAATGCACGCGAGAATGAGCGCGATTCCGCAGCAGGTGAACAACCTGTTTCTCAACGGCCGACTGATGCGCAGCATCAGCGCGGCGACGAGGCTGATGGCAGCCACACCACTGAACACCGCAAACCAGAAGCGCCAGACAGGAACACGCAGAACTCTGCCGTACTCGCCGAATGGCCCGCCATCGAAACTGAGGAAGCCGAGCCGACGTTTTAGAAACCGGAGATTCTGACGTGCTTCCGAACACTGGGAGTCGAGTTCAACTGCTCGTCGAAACCACAGGGCGGCCTCGCCATCATCCCCATTGCGATAGGCAGCACTGCCGATATTCACGCAGAGTTCGGGAGAAATGAATCGCTCAGCGAGATTAGAAAACCCGGAATAAGCAGATGGAAAATCCCCGTTTGCATAGGCATCCACTGCGGCCTCAAAGTCCGCCCGTTCTTCGTCTAACGCACCAGCCATCGCACTCACACAAGCACAAAAAATCACTGTCAGGAGCCATGCACTACGCTTGATCATTGCGCCTCTTCTTGTTTTGGTTTATCTGCAATCAGACTGCGAATGGACTGCACCACATGTTCCCGTTCCGAAGAATTGACGGCCTCCGCAGCCTTTCCGGCACTTGCCCCATAGTGGTAGAACTGCACCATGCCACGCACCGCTAGCAGGTCATCGGAGGATTGCACAAGGATATTAACGTCCACGCCACTTTCTGCCGCTATTGAATCCACGCACTCGCCGGCCAGGGCATAGAATTCCTTTGAAGGCAGACCACCGTCGGCCAATTCTTCGAGCACCACTGCACTACTGCGGCGCTTGCCTGCCAGCAGCACGCGATCGGACGCGCGCTTCCTTTCCTTCAATATTCTCCGACACCCGAACGCAGCGATTCCTATCACAGTCAACATCGATAGGGTCACCACTGATCGATAGGCAACAGGAACTGGAGCATCGTCGCCATCCACTCGTAACAAGTCCCCCGGTCGCTGAAAAATTGTCAGGATGTCTCCCAATTCCTCTTCTGGAACGCTGGCTTCCGGCGTCGTAAAATCCTTACCATCGACACGCGTGGATTGATTTTCCTCGGCGACGATCGTGAGCGCAATGGGATCAGAACGCAATGTCGTGTAACTTGCTGATTCTGGATCAAAGTAACTGAACTGCAGCGGAGGCAATGCTTCCATCAAGCGCAACGGTTGCACGACCTGACTGAATGCCGTCGTTCCGCGCTGGAGGCCATTCGATCGATTCTCCAAGTATTCACGCGGCCGCTGCAGTTTCCATCCATCCAGATCGGTTAACTCAGGCGCAGTCAGTCGATCAAAATTTCCCATCCCCACAATTCTGGCATCAATGACCATCGGTGCGTTCACTTGAAGTTCTGTTGGAGATGCCGTCACGTTCATGGTAAATTTCCCCACTGCGCCTTGAAAATCTGCGGGCATTCCTTCTGTTGGCAATGGCTTCACCGTGATCTCAATTGGCTCTGTCTTTAATCGGTAACTTGCGTTCTTCCATCCCCGCAAAAACGGCGTACGTCCGGTTCGTTGGGGTGGAGAACTGACCGAAAACGCGAGTTCTGCGGGAGCCAGTGTGCGCTTTCCTGCTGAAATGGCAGACAGTGAGCTTTCATATCGATACTCCCCCCAACCGTCGCGTTGCCCACCAGGCACTGGCACTTCAAAACGCTTTACCGCAAACCCTTCTGGATTGAACTTGGGATGCTCCATCGGGCGAAACTGCGAACCAGCCGGAACCTCCACGACCAGCGCGATCGGAATGACCTCACCAACAAAAATCTCACTTTGCGGAATCTCAATCTTCAGCGTTGGCTTCTCCCTCTCTTTGTCAGGCAGGCCTGGTCGCACTAACAATGTTACCTCATTCGTCTGGTAACTACTCCTGCCGACACCTACCGCCTGAGCAGGTATCTTGAACTTCCCTTCCCTTTGCGCAGATACAGAATAGGTCAATGACGTTCGCTGCACGCTGCGTCCCTTTTCGATAAAGAAACTGAGCCCGGAAAGCTTGAAGATCACTTCCAGCCCATCGACATCAATCTTCCTGGGAAACGTATCGACCTTTCCGACTCCATTGACGATAATTTTATAAGTCCCTTCCTGCCCTACGGTGACCATGGCTGGCGAAAGATTGGCACGCACAGTCACGCCGCTCTGAGCTGATGCGCTCAGAACAAAGCAACAGACTAACAATGCCACAACACGGCAAACTGACAGCAACTGACTCATCACCAGTCCTCGTAGTCGCCCTCCTTCTTGGGCTTGCCGTAGATTGGCCGGATTTTGCGATCCTCATCCGCCAGGGCGCGCAAGAGCTGGCGTGCTTCGGAAGGGCTAAAGCCCGTTCGCGGATCTTTCTTATCCTTGCCCCGCCCCCCTGCCTTCTTTCCATTCGGTTGCTTGGCCTGCTCTCCGTTTTGTGGCTCCGCTTTCAGATCTCCTTCCAGCTCACTGTCATCACCTGATTCCCCGTCCTCATTGTCGGTCTCCTCCTTCGATTCGCCCCCTGATTGCTCATCACTTTCCTGGCCGTTCCCTTCTCCTTCGCTATCGCCCTCACCAGTGCCTTCTCCAGGACTCTGGCCATCCTTCCCTTCGCCCTTGCCTTTGCCATCCGACGATGGCGATGGCTCGCCTTCTCCCGGCTCTCCGTTCTCGCCGCTGTCGCTCCCTTCACCCTGGTTGGATTCCTGCGACTCACCCTCGTCTCCCGCAGTTTCCTCGCGCGCCTGCTCTAACTGCTCGAGGTACTCGACTAGTGTTTTGCGATTCTCAGCGGCATCCACATTGGAGTCGTTCAAATTGAGTGCCGCGCCGTAGTGCTCGATTGCATCACTGATGTCCTGGATCATTTCATCCAATTCTTCTTCATCCGTGCGCAATCCGACCTTACTGGCGATGGCATTGGCAAGGTTATAGTGTGACTGCTCCTGCAGGCGGCGATCGTCACTGAGTAAGGCTTGTCCGAAATCCTGAATTGCTAAATCAAAATCGCCAGCTCGAAATGCTGCGGTGCCCCTGGCGAATGTCCACTCCTGAGCGAATCGTGACTGGGGTGCCTGCTCCAGCCTACGCGACAACAACTCGATAGCGGCGGCGTGCTCGCCAGATGATAACGCAGCGTAAGGATTACGATCAAAGATTCCTGCTTCTGCCGGAGACCATGCGCTACCGACAGCCAGAAAAAATATGCACGGCAATAAGTTGACCGCGCCCCTCGCAGCCTTTGCTGCTCCCGAAAACCTGGAAAACCTTACCATCCCTAACATTCCCACCCAGGAAATCAAAAGTAACCCGACTCCGAATGTCAACGGCCAGCGGAACCGTTCGATCGGCTCCCTCGTGGTGCGCTGCGAAGTCAGTGTGACTTTGTCCAGATTCTCCAGTGCCTTTTTCACCAGGGCCCCAGCCATCTCCCCGGAATCCAACCTTAGATAGAGGCCGCGAGTGGCGCGTGCAAGCTGCTCCAGCCGCTCGCCATCCAGCCGTGTACGGACCACATTGCCCTGCGCATTCACCACATAGCCTTTGCTCCCGCGCTTACGCGGATCAGGGATAAATCCCCCTGCTCGTGTGCCGACACCTATGGTGATGATCATGACATTGTTTTCTGAAGCTTTGCGGGCTGCGATCAAGGCATCGCCTTCCAGCTCGTCCCCGTCGGTAAATATAATGAGAGCATGGTTGGCGCTCTCCACCTTGTCAAAAGTTTCGATCGCACGATCAATTGCCTCCGAAAGGTTGGTTCCCCCGCGCGGAATAATCGAAGTATCCAGCTGATCGAGCGTTTCCAGAACCGCTGAGTGATCGATGGTAAGCGGTGCCTGCACGAACGCGCGGCCGGCGAATGCAATAACTCCGATTCTGTCGTTGGGAATCGCCAGCACGAGATCCCGTGCGGCCAGCAGCGCCCGCTGCAATCGATTGGGGGCCAGATCTTCTGCCAGCATGCTGCGACTGGTATCGACCGCTATCATGATCGATCGTCCCTCGCCTTCGACCTCTTTTTCCCGAAACCCATAGCGGGGACGCGCAAGGGCAACGATCAAACAGGCGATGGCCACGAGCTCCAGCGCAAAGAGCGCCCCTGCCAGCGCAGGACGGTGGCCAGTAACAAGCGATGGAATCAATCGAGCTGCCACTAGTTTGCGCGTGCGCACCCGAGCCCTGTAATTACTCCACCACTTCAGCACCGCCAACGCGGGCAGTGAAAGCAGGAGAAGTAGAACGATCGGCTGGGCGAAAGAAAGGGACACGACAGGCGCACTCAACCCGAGTCCGCTCCCGATTGCAGCAAAGAAATGCAGCCAGGCCACAAACTGGCACTTTTCTTCGAAATCTGATGGATTCCGCCAGTCGGCCCACTATCTATACCGTCAATCACGTCGATCTCCCTAAGCTCACTGGCAAAAACATGGAAGAAGCCATCAAACAACTCGTTCATAACTTTCACTGGGTTGCCCTGCTGCTCACCATCGGGGTCAGCTTACTTGCTATAGGCAAAGGTGCAGACGTGTTGGTCGATCAGGCGGTCATGCTGGCGAAAAACTGGGGAATGCCGACGCTGCTGATCGGTGCCACGATTGTCAGCCTGGGAACCACGACGCCGGAAGCTGCGGTCTCGGTACTCGCTGCCATTCAGGGGAAACCTGACCTGGCGCTGGGAAATGCCGTCGGCTCGGTAATTTGTGACACTGGATTAATTCTGGGAATCGCCGCCATGTTAAGGCCACTGCCACTGAGCAAGGAAGTTGTCAACCGCCAGGGCTGGATCCAGGTAGGAGCAGGTTTCCTGCTGGTGCTGGTAGCCGTTCCATTCAGCAACCTTAGTGGCATTTTCGTCGAAGGCCCGGGCGGCGGCGGACACATCCCGCAGTTTGTTGGCTTTATCTTTCTCGGCCTGCTCGGCCTCTATATGTGGATGAGCGTCGTCTGGGCCAGAAAATCAGCCAGTTCCGCAATAGAAGCAGAAGTGGGTGGCGCGCTGGAGAACCCGATAAATATTCCAGTAACACTGCTGAAACTGCTGGGCGCGATCGCTCTAGTCATCTGCGCATCGTGGATCTTGATCCCCTCAGTAGAAGTAGCCGCGCTGCGAGTCGGCGTTCCCAAAGGTGTCATCGCAGCCACACTGGTGGCACTCGGCACCTCATTGCCCGAACTGGTGACCGCAGTCACTGCAACACTTAAAGGACACGGCGAGCTGGCCATTGGAAACATCATCGGTGCCGATATCTTGAATGTCTTGTTCGTCGCCGGGGCATCGGCAGCAGTGACCACGGCTGGACTGGCTGCACCTGCCGTGTTTTTCAAATTTCAGTTCCCGGCGATGCTGCTGGTGCTGATTATCTTCCGCGTCGGCATTGCACTCTGCAAGGGATCACTGGGTCGCGGATTTGGTGCCATGCTACTGGCAGTCTACGCAGTCTATATTGGGCTGACGGTGGTCTATTTTGGCAGTGGCGGCCATTAAGTGACATTGAGCTAATTTCAGCGGCAGGTTAAATTTGTCCAAATGTTGAAATCGAGGGGATTACCCGTCCAATCGGCCATTTTCAGTTATCGCATGGATGCCAGCGAGCGTACCCTTGCATATGAAAAAGTCAGCTATTCATGGAATCTGGTTTGTCGCAGCGCTTAGCGCATTCGGCGCGGGTCAGTTCATTTCTCGGGATATTAGCACCGACACCTCCAGTAATTCTGGAGTGCGGAACTACATATCCCCACAGCTGGCAGAATTGTCCGCATTGGATGCAAGCGGTCGTCAGAAGACCGTTCATGGTGATACTATCCTTTCAGGCACAAGATCCACTGAAGTGGGCACATTTTCCCAGCCCTTCGAGGATGACGAGATCGAAGGCATCGCAGCTGAAGCATTCAGCGATCCCAATCCTTTGAAGCGTCAGTTGGCGTTTGCCCGATTGCTCGAGGGATTGACTCCGGACAATGCGCCGCTCATTCGCGATCAAATGCGCAGTGGTCGGGCGGAAGGTGATCAGTGGCAGCTCTTTCAGTATGCGTGGGGAGCTGCCGACGGCGAAGGCGCGCTCGCTGCTGCGGAATCGATCGAGAACAAGGATCACAAGAATCGCGCGATCTCTACGGCTCTGTCCGGCTGGGCCAGCGCAGATCCGACCAGTGCCATTGCATGGGTGGGGACGATGGAAGACGGCGGCCAGAAGAATCGACTTCAAGAAAGCCTGGTCGGTGGGCTCGCGGACCATGACATCGGAGTCGCAACGAAATATGTCCTCGGCCTGGCGAGTTCAGGCGACAAGAGAGCCGCCAACTACATGGAAACCGTGGCCAGTGAACAGCTGCGCAAAGACGGTCACCAGGCCGCAGCAACTTGGGCCGGAAATCTTCCTGACGGCAGCGTCAAAGGAGCAGCGCTCGACCGCGTCGCAAATACATTCGTAGCACGTGATGCGAAAGGTGCCGCTGCCTGGGCAGAGCAATTTGCCGACACTGACTACGGTGCACGCGTCATCGAAGAAGTGGGCGACGAGTGGGCAGAACGCAATCCTGCTGAATCCGTAGCCTGGCTGGAATCACTGAGCGACAGCCAAGGAAAGTCGGAAGGCATGTCCTCAGCCTTGGGCGAATGGGCACGTCGCGACCCCACCGCCGCCAGTGAGCACCTAAACGCTATGCCGGCATCCAATTTGAAGGACACCGCAGTGAACGGGTTCGTCCGCCGCGTCGCCTGGGAAGACCCCGAGTCGGCCATTGTCTGGGCAAATTCCATTTCTCAAGACAATCTTCGCAACGAAGCAATGACGCGCGCTGCCCAGGCCTATTTTGTCCGTGACAGAGAGGCCGCCATCAAGTGGCTGCCGCAAAGCGGCCTGTCCAGCAAAGCACAACAAAAAGTGCTCGAAACAAAAAACGATCGAGGCCGCCGAGGAAGAGGGTAGACCTCCTTCTCATTTCCATAATTTCTAGAACAAATGGCATAGCACTATCACTCCGCCGTCGCCGCTCTTAGTTCATCCGCCTTTGCCTCCTGCCAGGCGGCTTCCATTTCGTCCAGCGAAGCTTCGGGTAACAATTTTCCCGTCGACTCCAGGAATTGTTCGACCACGCCGAATCTTCGGATGAATTTCTCGTTCGACTCTGCGAGGAGCAATTCAGGGTCACTGCCCAGCTTGCGGGCTAAATTGGCCACGGAGAACAAGAGGTCGCCGATCTCTTCTTCCTGATGCGCCCGATCATTGCGACTGCATTCCAGCGCCTCTTGCACTTCATCAATTTCTTCGCGAATCTTGGCGAGCACACCGTTAGTATCAGGCCAGTCGAATCCGACTTTCGCTACTTTCTTCTGGAGTTTTGCTGCACGGCTCAAAGCCGGGAGCCCCTTCCCCACGCCATTCAGTAGAGGGAGCTTTTTGCCGCCTTTCTCCACTTGCTTGATCGCATCCCACTGCGCCAGCACGCCATCAGTGGTCGTGGCATCACTGTCCCCGTAAACATGCGGATGGCGCCGAATTAATTTCTCTGACACCTCGTGCGCGACAGCATCCAAGTCAAATGCATCAGTCTCAGACGCGATCTCCGCATGCATGACGACCTGAAGTAAAAGGTCCCCCAATTCCTCGCGCATGTGATCGCTATCCGCTGAGCGAATCGCGTCCACTGCCTCGTAGGCTTCTTCGATCAAATTCGTAATCAAACTCTCGTGTGTCTGCTCGATATCCCACGGGCAACCGCCGGGCGAACGCAGGTCATGCACGACCGCTTTCAAGCGCTCGATGCCGTCTGTCTGGTTGGGTGGCAGTTTCCGCTGAGGGGAGTCGGACTCTGTTTCATTTGTTGACATGCGCGCACGCTGAAGGATCCGCAGGCATCAAGCAATACCGATCCTGAGCGACTAATCACATTTATTTTGCGCTACTAAACGGTGAGAACTGTCCTACTGTTCGAGCTATTGAGAGTATTCGCCATTGGAGACATTCACGGCTGTTGCGCGTCTCTGAAGACGCTGACAAAAGCGCTGGAACTGAAGAGAGAGGATTTGGTGATCACACTGGGCGACTATGTCGACCGTGGCCCGGACTCAAAAGGCGTCATCGACTATTTACTGGCCCTGCAATCGGAAGTGCAACTGGTTCCACTCAAGGGCAATCATGAGATCATGATGCTGACCGCAAAAGCTGCTAGCGACAGCGCCCTGTTCTGGCTTCGCTACGGTGGAGACGCGACATTGACTTCTTACGCTGCGGATACTCTGGACGATATCCCCGGTGAGCACTGGGAATTTTTAGAGTCCACTCTTCCCTATTACGAAACAGAGACGCACTTCTTTGTTCACGCTAATGCAGAACCAAACTTGCCGCTTTCTAAACAGCCTGACGACGTGCTCTACTGGCTGCACCTCAATAAACCGTGGTTTCGAAAACCTGCGCTCCACCAGTCTGGCAAGGTCATGATTTGCGGCCATACCGCTCAGGCATCAGGCACCATTCTGGATCTGGACACAATCATCTGTATTGATACCCTTGCTCACGGCGGGCAGTGGCTGACATGCCTGGAACCGTCGACGGGCCACTTCCTGCAAGCGAATGAGGAAGGACAACTCCGCAATGGAACCCTGCCTCAACGTCAGCGACGTGATTGACTTGCGAACGCGCATTCCTGACCCCATGCTGATCCTCAATGGACCTTTTCGAATTTGCCGGAACCCAAGCGCCTGAGCCCGATCGGCCAGCCGCCAGTCAAGGAACCCGCAAGCGGAGCCCACAGGCGAAGACTCCCGCAGTCAAAGTCTTCACTGTCTCGCAACTCACGCGAAAAATTCGCTTTCTACTTGAGGCATCGCTGGGGCAAGTCTGGGCGGCAGGTGAAGTGAGCAATGTCCGACGCCAGGCATCCGGTCACACTTACTTTACCCTTAAAGACGCTGGCGCACAGCTCAGTTGCGTGCTCTTTCGTGGCGATGCCCGATTTGTGAAACTTGAGATTCAGGACGGAATGCAGCTCAAGGCATTCGGGGAAATCACCGTTTACGAGACTCGCGGCAATTATCAGATGATTGTCAAGAAACTGGAACAGGAAGGGCAAGGTGCCCTCCAGGCCAGATTCGAAGAGTTGAAACAGAAGTTGAGTGCAGAGGGACTGTTCTCTAACGACATCAAACGAGCCATCCCCCGGTTTCCGCAGACACTCGCTGTCATCACTTCCCCTACGGGTGCTGCGGTGCGCGATGTCCTCAACGTTCTCAAGCGTCGCGCGCCCTGGGTGCGAACAATTGTCGTTCCCGCCCCCGTTCAAGGTGCCCATGCGCACAGCAACATTGCCGCAGCAATCAACCTGCTGAACTCTAACACTACCACTGGACTTCCTCACATTGACACTATCATCCTGTGCCGGGGTGGCGGAAGCATTGAGGATCTCTGGAGCTTCAATGAAGAAGATGTCGCACGCGCCATTCACGCTTGTTCCATCCCCATCATTTCAGCCATCGGACACGAGATCGATTTTACAATTTCTGACTTCGCTGCTGACTTACGAGCCCCAACACCCAGCGCCGCAGCTGAACTTGCCGTTCCCGATCGCGAATCCCTCTCCCGGCAATTGAATGAATGGCAGACCAGCCTGAAGACGCGCACGAACCGTCGACTCAATCACCTGCGGCAGCAACTTGATTGGCAAGTGAAAGGATCACTGTCGCGCGAACCTCAACGAGTCATCAGGGAGCGGAGCATGCAGCTTGATAACCTGACGGAGACACTCGACCAGACAGCTGCAGATCAACTTACACTGGCACAATCGCGCATCACAGAAGCGCGGCATTCACTTCTTCAATCGCGCCCGGACCGCGTGCTCGAACGCAGAGCCATGCGTCTGTCTAACTTGTCCGACCGCATGGATGTCGCCATTCTTGGCTCGTTGAAACAGCAGTCCCAAAAAATATCCGCAGCTGGACAACTACTGAAATCACTCGGACCGCAGTCAGTCTTCAATCGCGGGTTTTCCCTCACCACAACACAAGACGGTATACTTCTAAAGAATGCAAAGGGAGTGCCTACTGGAACCGTGATCCACACGCAATTAGCAAATGGTAAACTAACGAGTAAAGTGTCAGCCCCTTCTAAGTAAGGAAATCACAAATGATTGGACCCTAGGGCTTGTTCAGAAATTAACTGTGCGAAGATACGCAGGATTTTTTGTCAGCACCAAGGCGGATTTCAGTGATGATAGCGAGCTATCTGAGTTGAAATCCAACGCGGGTGATGGCCAAAAAGGCAAGCAGATTTGTGCAGGTTATTTCCGAACTGGCCCTTAGCAGCAACCGATCCGTGGATCTGCGCACAGATTTTCCTTATTTACGCTAATACACTGCCGCCCGTTTTCAGCCTCCTAACGCCTGGCGACAATTTGCAGTTCCTGCCGGACTTTGACGATCTTGTCAGGCTCCAGAACTCCACGCCAGTGAACACCCGGATACAGCACGGAGCGAGGCCCTATTAGACTTCCCGGACTCAGGACAGCATTGCATCCAATGTCAACGCAGTCGCCCACCACAGCACCAAATTTTTCCAGACCGGTCTTCACTTTCGCACCGGGCACTGTGGGATCAGGAATGTCTATCGGGCCATGATCGAGACGGTAATTGGACAAGACTACGCCCGCAGCAAGGTGCGCCTTGTATCCCAGAATCGAATCGCCGACGTAATTAAAATGCGGCGCCTCCGCCTTTTCAAAGATCAGACAATTCTTGCACTCACTTGAGTTCCCGACGATTGCGCCATCATCAATGATGACATTCTCGCGAATGAAGCACCCAGCGCCAATGATCACATTTTCGCCAATCCATGCAGGCCCGAGAATGGTAGCTCCAGGCTGAATAATCGTCCCCTTTCCAATGAACACACGATCACCAATATAGGCATTCGAAACAACGTTGCCGTGATTGGCCGGATGCAATTGATCTCGCAGATAATCCGCGATCGTCGCCACTGGCTTCCATACCGCATCAATCCCATCAAACAAACTGGCGTGCGCCGTGTGGCTGAGATCAAGGTAGTCAGCAGGCGCTGCAGCGAATGGAAATGACATTGGGCAAAAACTTTAATCATTGACGAATCCGTCCATTCCTCTGAAATGGGATTCTCCAGCCTCCCAGCTAAGGGAGTATCGGGAATCAACCGCTCAAAGATGCGTAGTATTTTCGCTCAGCAGCGATGCGGAATTTGCAATAGTAGCGGGCTATTTGAGTCAATTTCAACAAAGATGAAGAGCGAAAAGGCAGGTAGATTAATCAGATTATTTCCAATTGCCCCTAAACCTTCATGATTTCTTCTTCCTTTGAGGCAACGTGAGCGTCGATGTCCTTCACATATTTGTCTGTTAGTGTCTGCACCTCCTTATCGAAGCGATGTAGATCATCCTCAGTGATATCGCTGCTCTTCTGCGCCTTCTTAACCAGATCAAGTGCATCGCGACGATGTCCCCGGATGCGCACACGAGCGTCTTCCGCCATGCCTTTGCACATTTTCACCAAGTCACGTCGTCTTTCCTCAGAAAGCTCCGGGATCGGCAATCGGATCGACTTGCCGTCTACGCTCGGATTGATTCCCAACTTGGACTCACGAATACCGCGCTCAATGTCCTGCGTCGTGCTGGGATCGAATGGCTGAATCAACAATAAGCGAGGTTCGGGCGTGGTAATCATCGCCAGCTGCTTCAGTTTCATGCTGGATCCGTATGAGGCGACATGCACATCGATACTCTCGACCAGAGCGGGAGAAGCCTTGCCGGTGCGCACGGAAGCGAATTCATGAATCATGTATTCTTCCGATTTCTTCATGTGGTCCTCGGTTTCTTTCAAAAATGCAGCTTCGTCCATGGTCTCAGAGGTTGTAGATTAGGTGGTTTTGGAAATATGGATCGTGACGCGCGTCGAATCAAGCAGAGGCTTTATTGGAAACGAACGTGCCAATCGGCTCGCCCGTCAGAGCACGGCGAATATTGTCCTCTTCCGTCATACTGAAGACAATGATGGGCTTGTTATTGTCCATGCAAAGGCTGAAAGCAGTCGAATCCATGACCTTCAACTGCCGGGTCAGCGCTTCGTGAAAAGTCAGTGACTCAAAGCGGACAGCGTCAGGATTTTTCATTGGATCTGAATCATATACACCATCAACTTTGGTCGCCTTTAGAATCACGTCTGCGCCGATCTCACTGGCCCGCAGGGCGGCCGTCGTATCCGTCGAAAAGAAAGGATTGCCAGTGCCTGCGGCGAAAATCACCACGCGGCCCAGCTCCAGGTGCCGCATCGCTTTCCTCCGAATAAAGGGCTCTGCCACATTTTTCATCTCGATGGCTGATTGCACACGGGTAGGCACATCCAGCTGCTCCAGCATGCTTTGCACCGCCAGAGAATTCATCACTGTTGCCAGCATTCCCATGTAGTCTGCTGTGGCGCGATCCATGCCGCGATTGCTGGCAGTGATGCCGCGCCAGAAGTTTCCACCGCCTACGACCAGTGCAATCTCCACACCAGCCTGGTAGGCATCTTTTACCTGACGAGCGATATTCTCGACAATCGGAGGCGAAATGTTGTCTTGGCTACCGTCCTCACGGAGCGCTTCTCCGCTCAGTTTGAGGACGACTCTCTTAAATTGACGGCGTTGCACAGGTTCAGCGGCCATGAAATAGGTGTTGGTTGATAACAAAGTGGACGAATCTATCGCCCCTACAGAACAGGACCATTCGCCTCATGGAAAGGGGAAAATCGCCTGCACTGCGATGAAAAATCTCCCAGTAGTGGCAGTTGCAGTCAATTGCGGTCAATTCCGTGAGATCATTCGATGATTGCGCTGGTCCGATACACAGAAAGGGCTCCAGGAACAGAATTCCCGGAGCCCTCCTGAAAAAAGTGCGCAAACCTGCTCTAGTTTAAAGGCGGCAGGCCACCAACTCCTGTATCGGCATCTTCCGGGAACTCAGGTGGCAATGGCAGCAACAACTCGTCTTCCAATTCGCGAAGAGTGGCCGCAACACCGGGATCCAGTAACGATTCCAGAGAAGGCTCGAGCACAGCGTCGAGCGCCGCGCGCGACAAATTGTCGTCCTGCTTAGAATTCTGCTTCTTCGTTCTCTTGGGAAGGTTCATGTTAGACAACCCTCCCAGTGGATCGTCCAAAAGATCAATCTCAGCTTCTCTACTTATCGCTGGTGTCGATGAACGCTTCGTGGATTCTGGCTTCGACTTCGGTTTCGATGTTGAAGCCACCAATTTACGCGCAGCACTTCGAGGCGGCGTTGCACTGACTACTGAGCGACTGAGTCGAGATGATTGAATCGTTCCCGTGCGACCATCACTCAGGACAACGTTCGACCAGTTCCATCCGCGGTTCGTGACCTGAACAGTAGTCCCCTTACTGAGATACATGTCTGGACTGTTCGAGTTGACCTTCCTGCCAGCAGCATGAAAGCCCGTACGGTCGGACTTAACGTAACGCTGCTCGGATGTCTGCCTCTGAGCGGCAACTGGAGCTGGTCTTTGCTGACGCACAACAGGCGCAGGTGCCGGCGCTGGAGTTTCTTCCTTGGACATTCCCATCCATGAATTGAATGGCTTACTCTTGACCCATCGGCTGAGAGCATTGCCACTCGATGTGGGATTTTGATTCAAGCTGGCGAGCTCAACTTGAGAAGAAGTCGTTCTAACATTGGTGCGTCGCTGCACTTCACGACTCCAATCTTCCTCTACAACTTTCTCTGCCTTTCCTTTGCGCAAGAACGCAAACAGGCCACCGGATTTTTCTTCCTTCTGTCTCGGGGCTGACCAGCGATTAGGAATTGGAGCTGGCGCGGAGCGAACTTCCTTACGTTGCTTCAGTCCTGCGAACAATCGATTGAACGGGTTCTCTTTAGTTACTGATGGCGCCACTCGCTGCTGTTGCACTTGAGGAGCCGGTCTCTGCACAATTCTTTGTTGTTGTTGCGCTTGCCGCTGCTGCCATCCAGTTGGCTGCGCCTTTTTCTTCCAGGGCAATTTCCCTTCAAGCGGATTGCGCAGTGACAGTCGCGTTTTCTCAGGTACCGCCTGGCGTCGCGGTTGCTGTTGCGTCTGCTGACGTTGCTGGCCACGGCTGAACAATGGACTCAAGCCACGCTTGCCACTTCCTTCTAAATGGTCACCACGAAAGACCCCTAACAATCCTCCAAAAGGACTACCCTCGATAGCTCGGCTGGTAACCTCATTGCGCTGCCGCAGGTTCTCAATAAATGGCTCACTTTCCTGTTGGGCGCTTGCTGTTGCCGTCACCGACAATCCGATACCCAGCACCAGCATCCATATGCTGCTGTGAACCATCTTTAATTTCTGTCTCATCATTACACTTTTCATGGAGGAGGGAATTCGTTCCCAATTACTATACTTCCTTTAACAATCAATGAACCTAAAATTTTAAGCAATTATTAAATCATGGTTTCCGTGATAATAAACGTAACCGATTGCAACCGAGCAGGTTTCCGCGATTCGAGATTCAGAGGAAAAAGGCCATGAACCCTTCCCTAGGGTCAGATTCTCTTTTCGCTACTGGAAGGAGAAAGGAATTGCGCACCCGAAAACCTGCGGCACTGTGCCGCTGATGCAGGGCAATTTGCCCGGCAAAACGGGGCGCTCCGGTTGGTATCTCTACTAGCGAGTTTGGGGTTTTTTCTCGCAGAAAGACCGATTGGAGCGCCCTACTTTTACCAGAACAAAGTGGTCACACAGGAGAAATGGGATCAGTTGGAGCAGCGCATGACGCGCTTGGAAATCCAGCCTGATGACCTTGTTGAAAAGTTTATCCGCGGTTCAGGAAGCGGCGGACAAAAAATCAACAAGACGTCATCGTGCGTCTACTTGAAGCATGGCCCCAGTGGCATCGAAGTGAAGTGTCAGCTGTCACGATCACGTGAAAGCAATCGCTTGCTGGCACGAGAAGAGCTATGCCGAATTCTGGAAGATCAACGTGAGAAGCGAAAGCAGGCCCAACGTCAGGCAACGGAAAAAGCCCGCCGTCGCAACCGACCGCGCCCGCGCAAAGTGAAGGAAAAAATCCTCCGCGCAAAGCGCAAGAAGAGCAGCATCAAAAGACTTCGCTCAAGACCCACATCAGACGATTGACAAATCCCATGCAACCAGCGCGTAATAGTAAACGATTTGCCGGCAGCGGCTTCCTTATGAAATTGGCATGGTTCACAGCCTTCGTATTCGCAGGATTGCTTTCAGCATTGCTGGTGTATGGCGTGCGCGACAGACTGGATCGCAGACTTCCCATCGCGGCATCCAACTATGTCGCAGACGCCGAGCGCGCGCTCCAGGAATATCATCTGGACAATGGGACATTCCCAGAAGGCGACAACAAAGCGATCACGATCGCTCTGATGGGAGAAGAAACGAATGGCAATGACTACTTCAATGGCAAGCGGCGGCACACGCCCTACAAAACTATGCTTGATCCATGGGACAATGAAATGCGCATTCGTTTTATCGGCGATCAACCGAAAGTGACCTCCGCTGGAGCGGACGGAATCTTCGATAATGAAGACGACGTCGACTCGTCAGAATATCTCACTCTCAAACCCGCCCCGCCGCTTGAACCATCAGCACCTGCCATCGAGTCCGATGATGAGTGAGCAAAACGGGGTGGGCAGGGCGGGCAAGTTGAACTTGGCAGCGCAGACCGTGGATGGTAATTGCTAGGGGTGATCAATCCCTTACGAATCTTTTGCTCATGGTTGGCTGGCATGGTGACAGCGACAACCTTTCTTCCTGCCATTGCGTCGGCAGACGACTTCGATGTTGTTGTATACGGAGGCACTTCAGCGGGTGTGGCGGCAGCCATTCAGACAGCCCGCATGGGAAAGTCGGTGGTGCTTATCGAACCTACGCAACACATTGGGGGCCTCAGCTCGGGAGGGCTAGGGATGACGGACAGCGGCAGTCGGGCAGTCATCGGCGGCATCAGTCGAGAATTCTATCGCAAGATTCGCACCCATTACGCTGATGACAATGCGTGGACGGTCGAGAAGCGCGAGGACTTCCCGTTTTTCCGCGCTGGCGAAGATGCACTGTGGAGATTTGAACCCAAGGTCGCTGAAATGACCTTCCGGGACATGTTGAAAGAGGCAATGGTCACTGTCGTGCTGGGTGAGCGGCTCGACTTGCGCGCTAAATCCGGAGTGCAAATGGATCACCTCGAGATCCGCGCCATCGTTATGGAGTCTGGCAGCACTTTTTCAGGGAAGCGATTCATCGATGCCACCTACGAAGGTGATCTGATGGCGATGGCTGGCGTTTCCTTTCACGTCGGCCGCGAGTCCAATGCAACCTACGGGGAAACCCTGAACGGCGTGCAGACGAAGAATGCTCACTACCACCAATTTGCATCAACGGTCGATCCTTACATTGTCCCGGGAGACGCTTCGAGCGGACTATTGCCTGGAATTCATGCCAATGGACCAGGCGAAGAAGGCGCAGGTGACAAGCGTATTCAGGCTTACTGCTTTCGCCTCTGCATGACTGATGCGCCAGAGAATCGTATCCCCTTCCCCAAGCCCGATGACTACGATCCTCTACGATACGAATTGTTTGCCCGATATCTCAACGCTGGCACCGACGGTCGCTACCTTCATCCCGCTGAAATGCCGAACCGCAAAACAGACACCAACAACAATGGTGCCTTCAGCACGGACAACATTAACATGAACTACGCCTATCCCGAAGGTAACTACGAAACCCGTGACCGCATCATCCGCGAGCACGAATCGTATCAGAAAGGCCTGATGTGGTTCCTTTGCAATGACGAACGGGTTCCAGAGAGCCTGCGCCAGGAGATGAGTAAGTGGGGGCTGGCCAAAGATGAATTCGTCGACAATGACAACTGGCCGCACCAGCTTTACATCCGCGAAGCAAGACGCATGGTCAGTGACTATGTACAGACTGAAGCCGATTGCTTCCGCACACGGGAAACTCCCGAATCAGTGGGAATGGGATCCTACAACATGGATTCCCATCACGTGCAGCGCTACGTCACAGAAGAGGGCTACGCCCGCAATGAAGGAGACGTCCAGGTATCTCCCGGCGGACCCTATCGCATCTCCTACCGTGCGATCCGCCCAAAGGCATCGGAGTGTTCGAACCTGCTGGTGCCGGCCGCCCTTTCATCATCGCACATTGCTTACGGATCGATTCGGATGGAACCCGTATTCATGATCCTCGGGCAGAGCGCCGCCACTGCCGCCTGCCTCTCGATTGACAGAAATACCAGCGTGCAAAAACTCGACTACAAAGTGCTGCGCGACCGTCTGCTAGCAGATGGCCAGGTGCTGAAATATGATGCACCACAGAAAAAGCAGCCCACGGGCATCGACCCGAAGACGCTTGAAGGCATCGTCGTGGATGACAGCAAGGCTATTCTCACTGGCTACTGGGCACCCAGCATTTCGATCGGCGGATTTGTCGCTGACCACTACTTGCACGATGAAAACACGGGCAAAGAAGAGAAGACGGCGCACTTTGACACTACTGTCGAAACAAGCGGAAACTATGAGATTCGCTTCTTCTTCACTGCCAGCAGTAACCGGGCGACGAATGTCCCGATCAAAGTGAAACACAGCGATGGCACCAGCGACATGACCATTGACCAGAAGCAGGCGACTGGAAAAAACTACCAGTCACTGGGCACCTTTCACATCACGGCAGGATTGCCATCTGCAGTGACCATCTCAACAGCTGGCACTGACGGACATGTGATCATCGACGCGGTGCAGTGGATCAAGGTCACGGACAAATGATCTCCGTTCTGTGCTAGGTGTTCTCGGGTTCCTCTACTTTCGGTGAGATCTTGAATAACCAGCGAAAGCAGCGCATGGCATCTTCCAGCAGCAGGTAGCAGACCGGAGTTAGAATCAGCGTAATAGCCGTGGCAAAGAGAATACCAAACCCTAGCGAAATCGCCATTGGGATCAAAAACTGCGCCTGCGTGCTCTTCTCCCAAATCAATGGAGCCAGTCCAAAGAACGTTGTCAGTGAAGTAAGAATGATCGGTCGAAAGCGCGAGACTCCTGCCGTCTTCACCGCTTCCATGAGATCCAGTTCACCCGATTTTCGCTGGCGATTGATGAATTCGACCAGCACCAGGCTATCATTCACCACCACGCCCGTCAGCGCCAGCATTCCCCAGATACTGATAATGCTCAGCGCACTCCCCATCACCATGTGCCCTAACACTGCCCCAAGAAGTCCAAAGGGAATAATTGCCATCACCACAAACGGCTGCAGGTAAGAACGGAACGGAATGGCCAGCAGCGCATAGAGAATAAAAAACAGGATTGCGACACCTACTCCCAGGCTGGCAAAGGTATCGCGTTGCTCCTTTGCCTCTCCAGCGAATACATAGCGCGTGCCTGGATAGGCGGGTAATGTTTCGTCCATGAATGCGGCGATAGACGCATTCAATGAGATCATATCGATCTTCTCTTTGTCCACATCTGCCAGCACTGCGACGGTTCGATTGCGATCGATGCGCTGGATTGTTGAAAAGCTCCTGCCCATGGTGGCCTCTGCGACATCGCCGAACGGAACGGCATTGCCGTCAGCGGTTCTGATGCGCATGCTTTGCAGATTTGCAATTGATCGCCGCTCGTCGCGCGGATAGCGCACCATGACTCGCACATCCTCCCTGTTACGTTGAATCCTTTGCGCTTCAGCGCCAAAAAATGCCTGCCGGGTCTGCTGGGCCAGCCTGTCCATGCTCAGCCCCACCTGCTGCCCCTCGGGCTTGATCTTCAATTTAATCTCCTGCTTGCCGTCCTCAAAATTGTCGCGCACGTCGAATACGCCTGCAAAAGTTGCCAAGTGCGACTGCAACTTCAACGAGACCTCTTTCAACACAACGAAATCCTGCCCTTCCAGCTGCACATCCACGGGCTCATTGCCACCACCAATCTCGGCGCGAAAGCTCAACTCCTTCGCACCAGGAATCGGCCCGATCATCTCACGCCATTCCTGCGCCAGATCATTTGACTGCACGCCAGGGAAAATGGTGCGCGTTTCGGGAGCTACTAGCTCAAATGACACGCTGCCAACGTGCGATTGTCCCGAACCTCCACCGCCGCGCCGCCCTGCTAAATCACCTGCCCCAGTCGTACTCAGAACTGCTTCGATCAGGGGCTGGCCAGTTACTTCATCTGTGTACTTTTCTTTAAGATCAAACGCCGCCTGTTCCATTCGATCAATAAACCCGGCAGTGCGTTCTATCGGAGTTCCCAGCGGCATCAACAACGATCCCGTGACCGTTTCGCGCGCCACTCTAGGGAAGAACACCCAGCCGATCCGGGCACTTTTCATCACCCCTAACATTAGCAGAGCTCCTCCTACAAATACCGCCAGCGTCACATACCGGTTCTGCACAGCCACAGCCAGCAATGGACGATAGAATCGATGCACTACGGCTTCAAATCCATCCGCCAGTTTCTGCTGTTTCCGATACAGCCAGGCACCGAATCCACGATCGTTGTCGCCAATCATGCGAAGATGCTGAATATGTGCAGGCAGAATCAACTTGGACTCCACCAGCGAAAACAACAATACCGGCACGACCACAGCAGGGATCTGTGCAAAAATCTGTCCGCGCGGCCCGGGAATGAACATCAACGGCAGGAAAGCCACCACCGTGGTCAGAATTCCGAATGTCACCGGCACCGCCACTTCCTGAGTTCCAATGACCGCCGCACGAGACGGCGGCAATCCATTCTGCATTTTCTTGTAAATATTCTCCCCTGTCACGATCGCATCGTCCACCACGATACCAAGCATCAATATCAACGCGAACAGTGTAATAATATTGATCGTGTATCCCATGTAAGGCAAAAGCGCCAGCGCCCCCATGAATGCCACTGGAATTCCTAACATCACCCAAAAAGCCAGCCCGATACGCAGGAACATCGCCAGCAGAAGAAACACAATCACACCACTGAACATCGCGCTATTCTTCAGCGTCGACAGACGGCTTTTGATCATCTTCGACGAATCCTGCCAGTATGTCAGTTCAACTCCCGGCGGCATGCGCCCCTTAGCCTCATCAAGATAATCCTTCACCGCATTCGCGATTTCAATCATACTGCCATAGCCCGACTGCGTGACGCGAATGACGACCGTTGGCTTCCCCATGTAGCGAGCATGGAGTTCGTTCTCTTCAAAACCATCGTTGACCTTCGCGATGTCACTCAACAACAACCGCGATCCATCTGGTCGCGTGCGCAGGACGATCTCTTCAAATTCACTCCCCACGTAGGCTTGTCCCTTCGTTCGGAGCAATACTTCGCCAGAGTCCGTTTTGATTCCACCTGCAGGCAAATCGACCGATGTCTGCCGAATTGCGCTAGCGACGTCGTCAATCGTCATGCCGTACTTTTGCAGCGTATTTTCTGAGACTTCGATCGAAATTTCATACGGCCGCACCCCTTCCAATTCCGCCTGACTGACTTCCGGCAGATTTGTAATCTCATCACGTACCTGCTCGCCAAGTCGGCGCAATTCCAATTCCGTATAATTCTCAGCAACCACCAGCACGCTGATCGCCAACTGCTCCGACTGGGCTGCACTGATCACCGGTTTCTCAGTCTCTGCCGGAAAGGTATTGATCGAATCGACACGATTCTTGATGTCATCCTGCAAATTGCGGATGTCGTAACCTTCTTCGACCACGATCATCACCGTGCCCATGCCCTCACCAGCGGTCGATCGAATTTCATCGATTCCTGCCAGGCCGTGCACTGCCTCCTCGATGCGGATCACCACGCCTTCTTCCACCTCCGCTGGTGTTGCACCTCGAAAGGGAACGCTGACGGTGATAGTGTTAGGTTTCAGTGCCGGAAAACCCTCAACTGGCAACTGAAAGACCACCGCGTAGGCACCCATGATGAACAATGCCAACATCAGTAAATTCGCTGCGACGCCATTTCTAGCAAACCATGCGATGAGCGAATTCATGGTCTCGATTTTCGCTTTGGTTCAGGAGGCGCCTCTCCCTCAATGTGCGGCACCACGTTGGTTCCCACCGCTCCAAATCCCAGCGGCGTCAGGCACAAAACATCTCCGGCATTCAACCCATCATCAATGACGACAAGATCATCCGATTGCTTGCCTTCACCTTTCCACACGATGTGCACTTCCCGCAACTGCAACAGCCCGCCGTCGCCGATGATCAAGACTTCGCGATCCTCACGGACAGCACTGGCAGGAATCACGAAAACTTGCTCCAGCGTCTTTCCGATAATCTCGGCCGAAACGAACATGCCCGATTTCAGCGGCGGCACACCATCATCCCGCCGCGCGTAGGGATCTTTGACTTGAGCGACCACAAAATAGGAATAGGTCGCCGTTTCCACTTCTGCCGGGCGCATCACTTCGCCTTCCCAAGTGGCCTCTTTTCCGGCAAAGGTAGCATGCAGGGTGACGCGCGGGCCATCCACTGCTGCGGCGTCTGGATCACCACGGTATTTCTCTGGAATGTCGATGAACCCCAACTGCTCAGCCTTCAGCGGCAGGCGGATCTCGGCATAGTCGATCGCATAAATGCGCGCCAGCACATTACCAGGACTCACATACTGGCCGACATCGACCGACTTCTCGCGCACGATGCCGACATACGGCGCGCGGATCGTCGTCCTTTCAAGATCCTTGCGCGCTTGCACAAGTTTCGCTTCTGCCGAGGCTTGCCGAGCAGTTGCCTCAGCCAGCTGCGGTTTGCGCAGCACCAGATCGGACGGATCAGACTCCCGGCCCAATCGCTTCCAATCTTCAGCAGCCTGCTCCGCTCGTGCTTGTTGCTCGCTCAGCATTGCCTCGGATTGCGCTAATTCACCAGCGGCAATCGTCACCCCAGCCACATAATCCACAGGGTCGATTTTCAATAGAACATCACCCGCCTCGAAAAATCCTCCCTCGCGCAATGATTCGGAGATCTCGATCACTCGACCGCTCACTTCCGGTATCAACGTGCTCTGCGTGCGCGGCTGCACATTGCCAAATGTTTCAACTACGACCTGATAATCAATTGGCTGCAATCGCACGGCCTCTACCACTTTCGTCTGTTTGATCTGCGGCCGAAGTGGAGGCTCCGGCTTTGTCTTCAGAAGATAGGAATAGCCTCCCCAGCAAAGAGCGAGGATGAGCAGTGCAATGATGGCCTGACGGAGGACGTTCACAGTGGCTGTTGGGTGGGCATCGGTAAGGGCGCAGCAGTTTCAAAATCTCCGCCCAGCGCAAGATAGAGATCGATACGATTCTGCAACCGTTGATTCTCCACTCGAATGAGCGCACTTCTTGAATCAAAGGCGCGCCGTTGACTCTCAAGCAACGTAATGAACGTCACCAGACCGCTTTGAAACCGCGATAACGCACGATCTTCCGCAAAAACGGCTTCCTTGCTCGCCTCTCTGAGCGCGTCCGCCTGTGCCGTGAGGTATTGTTCTGCTGCTAGAGCCGTCTCCACCTCACGAAACGCATTGAGCGCTACACTTGTATAGTCGATCGCCAGGGCGTCCTGCTCAGCCTTCGAAATGGCAAGATTCTCGCGCAGTCGCCCGCCCTCAAACAGCGTCTGACTCAAGCTGCCCGCGATCGAACTGAGCAGCAGCTCACGATTGAACAGTTTTAGAAAATCGCTACTCCCCGTCCCGGTTGACCCGGTCAACCGCACTGCTGGCAATAATGCCTTGCGTGATTCAGAGACACGTTCAATTGCTGCTGCGTAGCGACGTTCCACCGCGCGAATATCCGGGCGCCTTACTAAAAGTTCCGATGGCAACCCGACAGGAATTTTTTGCTTCAATAGTGGTAACTTGTCTGATGAAACGATCGCGGCTCCGGGATAATAGCCTAACAAGGCCTCTAGCGATCGCTTGGCTGCATCACGCTCGCGCCCACGCGCTGCCAGATTGCTCTGGGCAGAAGCAACGTTCGAACGACTGAGCGCAAGTTCCACTGCCGTAACATCATTGATCCCGCGATTATATGTCGACTCCACCGACTGCTGCGTGCGCTCAAAACTTGATACCGTCTTCTCCGCCAGTTCAATCAATCGCTCGCTCTCCGTGACATTGAGCCAGGCTTTTGCTGTATTGGCCGCCAGCGACAATCTGGCAGCTTCATAGTCAGCAGCTACAGCCTCGTAATCAGCATTGCCAGCCATCGCCCGATTTCGCAATCGCCCCCACAGATCAATCTCCCAACTAAGATTCAGCCCTAACTCAAACTGATCAGTGAATTCCTTGATCTGAATTGTTGTCGTTTGCGGTGCTGTAGAAGTCGCCGCCGCCCCACTATTTGCCTCCATTTCCTTGGTCGCGAACTGCTCCACCCGCCGCGCACTCAGATCCCCACTGACACTCGGAAATCTATCAGCTCCGGCCAGTACTGCTCTGCTCTTTGCCGCGCGAAGCCGCGCCACCAGCGCCTGTAAATCCGGATTCCGCTTCACTGCTTCCTGCACCACCTTCTGCATCTGCCGGTCGCTAAAATCATCCAACCATCCGGTCACTCGTCTGGCAGTCTTGCCCTGCAGGGGAGCCGACCACTCGGGAGTCGCAGAGGCCCTGGCATCCAGAGTGACTGCACGACTTCCAGTCTCCACCGTTGAGCACCCAGCAAAAGCCAACAGGCCCAACCCACCCCATACCAGCTTGTGAGCCGAATCGGCCAAACGGCCGACCTTCTCCTTGAGCAATGGTTTTGTTGATGGTTGCGTCCTGTTGGCTGGTTTCATCGAGATCAATCGCGCTCAAACTGCCCGGGATCCCCTGCCATGGCAATCGCATTCAGCTGTCATTCACGATCGGAAACCGAGTCTAAGAATAGCGTTTTCTGTAGTAAACGATTCCGTCAGCAATCGCCTGTGCAACCTTCTGACGATAGCTTGAAGACTTGCAGCGGGCACGCTCCCAGGAGTTCGAAAGAAACCCGCACTCTACCAGAACAGCCGGGCCGCGAGTTTTACGCAGAACGGCAAAACCACGCTTTTTGAGACCTCGATTTTTCGTTCCGAGGCGGGACACAAGCCGATTCTGAATCTGGTATCCGAGTCGACGTCCGTTATTGCTCAAATAGAAAGTTTCGATTCCCGTAGCGCTGCGAGCGTTCGCTGCGTTGAAGTGAATACTGACGTAGACAGAATCCCGGTAACGATTGGCGCGAGTGGCACGTGTGGAAAGCGAGAGGTAGTAGTCACTGCGCCTGGTCAAATAGGTGGAGACTCCCTTGCTGCGCAGGATGCGCTCTACGCGTTTTGCGACGTCAAGATTCAGGTCTTTCTCCCTCACCCCTGCCCACCGCGTCCCGTTGTCGCGGCCTCCGTGTCCAGGATCGAGTACAACACGAAATGCCGCCGCATGCTCCGCTCCTGCATACAGAAATAGCAGGGACAACATCAGTCCCCAGGCATATCTACTCAATTTTATCCAACGCGTTTGTGCTAAATCCATTGCTCTTTCAAAGGTATGCTTGAAGAAACCCATTGAAATTACTATGATTACCATAATAATCAATAAGAATTTAAGATTATATGGCAATTCTTCACCCTCAATCGAAGGAAATTTACCAGAACAAGTTCGGTAGAATGCGATCTATGAATTAAGGAGGTGGGGAAATTGCGTGCAACCCGTCGAACATGATACCCGAGGAATAGTAGTGGCGGGCGGTTCGCGTTTTTCAGGAAGTGGATGGAGGTAAGTGCGATTCAGCAGGTGAACGCGAGGGATGGTTGACGACGGATAAAGATCTCATTCGCGTTCTTCTAGGATTCGACGAAACAGAGAATCCGGGGGAAAATGTTACCGCATTCGAGTTGACTATGATGGTGACGGATGGATACCAAACCCTATCAAAGACGCTACTGGGGAACTTGGTCCGAGCGTATATTTTCGTGACGAAGAGCGAATAAGAACTTCTATCCTTGTGGTAAGCGCAGGCCCCGACTGTAAGTTTCAAACATGGAATGACAATATCGTCGCCACAAAGCGTGTATCGTCTTCGAAAAACAATGACATCAATTCTAACGTCTGCGATCTCAAACCAGTACGTGTTCAAATCCCAATGTCTCTGTATCGAACATTCCAAACGACACTGTTCCGAACCTTCCCATGATTTCTCCCGGATTTGCCCAGAGGGTGGTGCCAATTTGGTGCACGTAGCGTTGGTGATCGTGGCCGCTGAAGACGGCGGCGTAGTGGCCGGATTCGGCGAGTCGACGCGCGATCTCCGGGTAGTGGTTCAGGGCGATCTCTCGTCCTTCGAGTTGTAGTTCAGCGAACTGCCCGTGCAGCGTCACATGCTCGTGAGCAGCGGCGATTTTACAAAGCAGGAAGATGTCGCCATCGTTGTTGCCGAAAATCGCGTGAATAGGCTTTGCGAATCCTTCCGCAAGGGCAGCAAGTGAGAAGGGCGCGCAGAAGTCCCCGAGAAAGAACAAGGCATCAACCTCAGAACTCCTGACTTTCGCCAGCACTTGCTCGAGATGGTCAAGTCGATCGTGAATGTCACTGAGAACGGCAATTTTCATAGTACTTCCCTACACTGAATCCGAATCCAGGACTAGTGCAGAACTGGGGTGTTGAAAACAGGCCGAATGTGGCAGGAAACGTTCCCGCAGCATTCAAAACAATGTAGGTGAGCGTCGGCACCTGCTGCACGCCGAACAGAACACAAATTTTTGGAGCGCTCCGGCTTGACGGAGCTTTTTGTGAAAAGAACGCGTGGCGTGGTGAAAAAGCGCTGTCAAGCCAGCGCGCTCCAAGTTCGCAGTCCGCTGCGTAGACCGCTGCGTTTCGGCTGAAAACACAGGCAGTGGGCGTCCGCCCAAGGAGAGCGCATACAGAGTCGCAGCCGTGAAAGTGAAACGGCGACTGCATCTTTATTGGGTGCCAGATCGCGTCTTTATAGCGCACTGAACGCACTGTTATATTATAGTAATTTCTTCTGGGAAGCTGAGAATCTGCAGGAACTTACCCACGCGTTTTCAACACCCCAGTGCAGAACGGTGGAAGTTCGTTTAAGAAATGCTCCGCCATTCTGTAATAGCGACTCTGAATTATGCCCATTCTCCTCACGCCTCCCCCCAACACCGTCTCAATTCTGCAATGAACTGCGCCGATTATCGGCTAAGGTGGCAGGGTGAAAGAGCGACGCAAAAACTCGAAATCGATGATTCCCCAATGGCTGACCATTTCCGGGAGCATTGTGGGATGGGGATTGGCAATTGGATTCGGGGTGCTGCATTGGCAGGAACCGGAATCACACGAGACGTCCAATGTCCCGGCTCCGCTGGGGCTCTACACGGCACCACAGCCAGTAGTCACAGATCCTCGATTCACAGAACTGGAGCAGACGCTGCGCCAGATCACTGCGGAAGATGGAATGGTTGGCTCGACGGTGGTCTCGTGTATTCTCGACAGCACTGGCGCAGTAGTCTTTTCATTCGACGACGATCGTTCGTTTATCCCTGCTTCTGCACTCAAGACCGTGACTACGGCGACTGTCCTTGAAAAATTGGGACCTGACTTTCAGTTTCGCACTCTGCTTCAGGGGACGGCACCTTTTCCCACCGCTGAGCAACCACTGGCGAATGGCGTCTACAGTGGCGACCTTGTCATCACTGGCGGTGGCGACCCGAGCTTGACTACCGATCACTTGATCCAATGGGGTGCCGCACTCAGCGAACTGGGAATCAAAAAAATCGATGGCAAAGTCATCGGTGACGGCAAAATCTTCCCCGAACTCACAGCGGCAAAGGCATGGGACTGGGGCGACGTGGGCAATTACTATGGTGCGCCGGCCGCAGGCCTGAACATTGACGGCAATCGCTACGCCGCAACCTTTCGTCCAGGTGCCGAAGTAGGAGATCCGGCGACGCTGATGGAAGTCATTCCAGAGGTCCCAGGTGTCGAAGTTTTTAACCGCATGCTGACCTCTGGTGAAGCCCGTGCCGATCGCGATGCCCCGTATGCTTACGCAGGCCCCTACTCTTACACCATCACCTTTCGTGGTGCCATCAAAGTGAACGCGACAGAGGAAGTCTTAATGGGAGCAGTGCCAGACCCTGTTTTAGCGGCGAGCACTCGGTTGCACAAGATCATCACTCAGCGGGGAATCACCGTAGTCGGTAAACCCACTACCACGCGCCTGCTGGAATTGGACAAGCAGCCCACGCCAGAGTCGGAAGATCTCAAACCGGGCCTGACGCATACATCGGCACCGCTGATCGAACTCATCCGACACACCCACCAAGTCAGCGACAACCTGTACGCCGAGTGCTTCTTTCGGCTGCTGGCACTGGAGCAGGATGACGGCAGCGGACAGACTGCAGTGGAACGTCACTGGGAAGGCCGCGGCGTTCCGCTCAAAGGCCTGCGCATGGAGGACGGCAGCGGCCTGGCCAGAGCCGATGTCATCCGAGCAATCGATTTGGCACAGATCAATTATCACGCCCGAAACGGCGAGCACGGCCAGGCATTCTACGAATCCCTGACGCCTCAGTTCAACAATAAGATGCGCTGGAAAGGCGGCGCCATGTCACGCGTGCGTGCCTACGTTGGCTTCACTGTGTCAACGGCAGAAGTGCTCACATTTGTCCTCGCCTTCAACAACTATGACGCCGACGACGTCACTGTCGCGAAAGCACGTGAGCAGGTGCTCAAGTTGCTGGCAGATTTCTAAATCTAACTGGTTCAATACCCGACTACTCAGCCTCAGCGAGCACCAGGCAGGAATTGATTCCGCCGAACCCGAATGCATTGTTGAGGCAAACTCCTGGCTTCATCTCTCGCCCTTCATTGGGAACAAAATCGAGACCCAATGCGGCAAGCTCAGGCTCTGACTCCGTGAGATGCAAAGTGGGCGCAACAAAGCCTCGTGCAAGAGCAAGGGCGCAACAGGCAGCCTCCATCACACTGGCCGCTCCCAGCGGATGCCCGGTGTAGGCTTTGGTGCCACTGATAGCGATCGATGCCGCGTGCTCGCCGAATAATTCGCGAACTGCCAGCGCTTCGTTAGCATCATTCAACGGAGTCGAGCTGCCGTGTGCATTGATATAGCCAACGTCTGACAGATTGATGCTGGCATCACTCAGTGCGTCATCCATGACGCGGCGCACCAACTCGCCTCCGGGCCTCGGCGTGGTCATGTGATAGGCCTCGTTGTTGTGCGCGAACCCACGGATCTCTGCATAAATTCGGGCACCACGTTTTCTGGCGACAGAAAGTTCTTCCAGCACAAATGAGCACGCCCCCTCCCCCATCACAAATCCATCACGCGCACGATCGAACGGACGGCAGGCAACTTCCGGTGGCTCACCATCCCATCGGCTCATCGTAGAAATGTTATCGAAGGCAGAGAACGTTAAAGGCGTGAGAGAAGACTCAGCAGCGCCGGCAATGGCAACATCCAGTCGACCGCTGCGAATGAGGCTAAACGCATCACCCAGGGCGACATTGCCACTGGCGCAGCTGTTCGAGTTCGTGGTGCTGACGCCCGTGAAGCCAAATTCGATGGCAATGTTAGAGTGCGCCGCACCACCAAAAATCTGCAATGCAAGTGACCGTCCGACTGATCTCGGCCCGCGCTGCAGATACTTGGCGTGCTCTGCTTCTGCATCTGAAATCCCTCCCAGAGCAGTGCCAAAAACGACTCCTGCCCGCGCCCCCTGTTCGTCATTCAATTGTCCCGGCTCCATTCCCGCATCTGCTGCAGCCAGTAATGCCGAAACCAGCGCAAGCCGTCCATAACGATCAAGGCGCTTGAGTTTGTGTGGAGGCACCCATTGCTCAGGAGCAAAATCCTGAATCTCAGCACTGTGCTGGGCGCGGCAGTGGGACGCATCAAATCGAGTGAGACGCCGAATCGCACTTTTCTGCAGCAGGAGCCCCTGCCAGAACGATTCGAGGCCAATGCCAATGGGTGTCACTGGCCCGATTCCTGTAATGACCACGCGGCGATCGCCTTCGAAGAATCGCCGTGCCTGACTGCTGGTCGACGAAATAGAATCGCTCATTTTTGGAAAATAATATACTTGCGACAAACGTAGTTCACCATCGCTGACGTGACGGCAAAGCCAAGATTAGCGATCACAGACAAAAACCGCGACACACTGGCTAGAGCTTCGACATCGCCGAGGAATCGAAAGACGAAGTCCACGGCAATCATTCCTCCGACGTAACTGACCATCGAAACAGCAACAAACAAAAAGATTTCCTTTCTTTTTGAGTGACGGCCGGAGGTAAAGACGAATGCCACATTGAGGACATAAGCAACGACTGTCGCGAAGGCAAAAGCAATCGTGTTGTTGATGAACGAATTGCGTTTTCGCTCAATGTCAGGATCATATCCTGTAATCTCGGTGACTTGGTTGATCACCTTTGCCTGATCGCTGAATGGAAGTTCATCGGAAGCATCCCAGTGATCGGCCAATAGCGCCTGCAGTTCGGCAATTTCATTCTCCTTGCCAGCAAAAGCAGCGCCAGCTTCATCCACCACCATCGTCCCCTCCGCATCAAAGACGCGCAGACTTGGCTGACCACCGGAATTTCCGATCGTCACCAGACGGTTGCCATTCTGCGGCAATTCAAGAGAAGTTGCCGCAGGCCTGAGATCCAGATCGTATGCTCGATCATGGAATACGTAAATTCCCAGCGCCAGCGCCACCACTTGATGGGTCATGAACGCCACTCCACCACAGACAACATACTTGGCGAATTGCAGCAGCGGATGCGCATCACGACTGAGCACCGCACCCATCATCGTGCTGAGGTCATTTTTTCTGAAAAATGTGAAGCCCTCCGCAAGAAGGCTTAAAAGTTTACCGATCATAATGAAGTGGACTTCTGCCCGGAGGCGGCACAGGCAAATACCTCACGCAGAAATGCGTTCAACGCAATCGGTGAATCCCCCGATCAAATCTCACGGTCCGTAACGCTCGATCCACTTCGGCAGACACTCGAGAATCTGCTCCTTCTTTCGCCGCGGACTCAATTCCCAGACCATCGGTTTGGCCGGATCCACCAGCGGAATCAATTTGTCATACTGGATCGTTCCTGTCAGTGGCACCTGGTGGTCCCGCGCCGGCCATTGCACATCGTGCAGGTGACAACCGATCAGATACGGTTGCATCGTTTTCAACCACTCGAAGTGGCTGAGCATCGAAAGATTCGCCTTTAGCTGGACGTGGCCGAAGTCGTGCCAGTAGCCGACGAACGGGTTGTCCTTGAATTCCTCCATGATCTCAATCATTTCACGCTCACTTGGAACGTCTTCGTATCTACTACGGCTCTCAACGGCCACAGGAATGCCCACTTCTTCCGCTTTCTCAGCGATAACCGTGAGCGCAGCCTTCGAACGTTTGACGTAAAGTGGTGCCAATTTTTCACGCATCTTGATCGTCTTCAGTTTGAGCTTCACATAGTCGCGCGAGTTCAGCTTCCCCTCTTTGACCATCGTCGTCAGTTCCTTCGACATTTTTTTCATCGGCACGCTGCCCATGTGCAGCACGACGTATGAGGCATCGAATTGCCGAGCGTATTCCAGCGTCTTCAGTGTAAGGCTGACGGCGCGCTCCCGTTCGTAAGGCCGATGCGAGGTAAACTCATAACAATCCGGCGCATCGATCATCACCTCCACCGGAGACGGGCAAAAATTGTGCAACCCGGAGACCTTGAAACCAAGCCGATCGTAGGCCTGCTTGATCCCAGGCAAAAGGGAAACGCTCAGGCCGTGACTGATCTCAATGGTATCAAAACCCATATCGAGGATCTCGCGCACAAGAACCTCGCCATCCGTGTGCCGGCTGCTGTTCCAGCATGTCGAAAAGGACAACATCGCGCGCACTCATAGGGGAAGCTGACCGGAAACGCAAGGGACGACTGCAATCCTCTTTTTGCACCAGCAACGCTTGGCCCTTGGCCCGGAGTCAGCTGGTAAAAATCGAGCGCAGATTCGGCCGCGTCAATTCACGCAGCGAGGACGCTTGAACTCCCATTTCGTCAAAATTGTCTGCGGCCAGCCAGCGCAAATATTCCTTCTCAAGCGCCGGCCACTCTGAGTCCGTTACGGAAAACCAGGCCGTATCACGGTTGCGGTGCTTGTAGACTGTTGCCTGCTTAAAAATGCCCTCAAATGAGAATCCCAGCCGCTGCGCTGCGGCGCAGGACTGTGCGTTCAGGGCATCGCACTTCCATTCATAACGACGGTATCCGAGATCAAAGACACGCTTCATCATGAGGAACATCGCTTCTGTGGCAGCTGGCCGGCATTGCAGCAACTCAGAGAAATGCAGGTGCCCCACCTCAATGACGCCAACTTCCGGCTTGATCCGCAGATAACTCGCGATTCCGACCGCCCTGGCAGGCTCCCCCTTGCACTTGATTAAAATCGCGTAGAATTGCGGATCTCGCGACATCGAAACTGTCGTCACCCAATCGCAATAATCCTCAAAAGATGCGAACGGCCCGTAGGGCAAATACGTCCATTTCTTTCCACTTGGATCCTTCGCATTCGCAGCGAATAATGCTCTCGCATGCAGATCGGCTCTCAGCGGTTCCAGTCGACAATAATCCCCCTCCAGAACCGCAGGCTCAGGATGACTGGGTGGCGACCAATCCGACAGTGACTCGCCAATAGGTTGATCGTGCTCGTTTTTTATCACTTGCTCGAAAGAAATTCCATCAGATCAAACATTTGCACAGTAGTGAGCGCCTCTCCATAGATCGGTGGCATTAAAGATAGTCCCGTATCTTCGCGATTCGCGACCTCAGATGAGGCAACGGAAAATTCCTTTCCACTTGCATCGGCAAAAACCAGGGACGGCCCATCTTCGCGCCGAAACAACCCCGCCTTCATTTCGCCATTTTTCAATGTGATGTAACTCAGCTGAAAGGCGTGATCGACGTTCCGATTTGGATTGATAATATCCTCCAGCAAGCGCTCTGCCCCTCGCTTACCAATGCCATCGAGCTGCGGGCCGACCAGGTTTCCATTGCCACCTGTCTGGTGGCAGATCACGCACTGCGTGGCAAAAATCTCACTGCCTCGTTTCACTGACGTCTGCGCGCGCCCTTCAGCATCGTATTGCTGAAGTCGTTCGGCCGCGAGTTTCTGCAGGCGCTCCAAGTCACTGGGCACGTTCTTTGTCAGTGTCGTCAGCCTTTGCTGCCAATTGTTCGGCGCGGCACTCTTGAGAGCATTGCGGACTCCTGCATCCACTAGAACAGCGGCACCGACGGCTCCGGACTCGACCATACTTAGTAGCAACTCACCTCGCAGTTCAGCCACTACTGTCACCGCGTCTCGCTGCAAGCGCGCGGGCAAACTTGCGATCGCCGATGCAATAACAGCTCTCTGTTTTTCCTCTATCTCTTTTGAACCATGTCTCACGAATGCCTTGATCGCAGCAGCGGTTAGCAAAGGTTGCACCGCCGATTCCGCTAGCACTTGCTCTGACAAGGAAACAGCAATATCACCCCTAAGCGCTAACAAAGCAGCAGCCCGCAACTCAACGCTGCGAATGCGGTCACCGGCAATTTTTGCCACTGCTGGTATCGCTGACGTCAGTTGCCACCGTTGCACCAGAGAGATCCCCTGTTGCAATCGCGCATCATTGTCGCGCAAATTAGCGGCGGGTAACGTGACGACCGCTGGAGACACGCCAGCTAATCCCAGCCAGGCGAATGCCGCACCTGTATCGCCGTCTACCACTTCAAGATATCCCTGACGTCCTGCATAGGCACCCAAATCGAGCACTCTGTCGACAATCTCATCTGTCCGAGGCGCAGGCACACGCGCGATCTCAGCAGCATTCCCTGCATCGCGCAACACGACGTAGTTCAACCCTTTCGCCGGGTTGTCAGGGAAACCGTCGTGCCCGCACAGGCGCACAGTCAAACTGGGTGGAATCTCGAACCGCTTCGAACGCAGAACGCTGGTGAACGATTCGCCTCCGGCAGGCAGGCTTGAAAGCACGGGCACGGCCTGGTTCGCGCTGCTGGGCATTCGATCCTGCAAAATCCAGGGTACGCCGCCCTTTCCAAAACTTACCACTGTCCAACCATCCTCGCTCTCGCTTGCTAACAACTTGCTCGAAAGTTCCTCCGCCCACGCCCTTAATTCCTGAAGATTTCCCAGGCCTCGTTGACTTAGTCCAGAATCGATCGAAGCATAGAGTTCTGCCTGCGTCGAATAATCGCTGGCAAATCGGCTCCTCACTTGCTGGATCAATGCGACAATCCGCTTATCTGACACAAATCTTGCTGCATGTTGAAAATGAGGTGCTGCGGCAGATGGACTAAGATCTTTTGCCGAATCTAGATATCCCACCAGAAAGTCAGCAGCATCGCTGGTTTGAATCGATCCAGCGATCATCGCAACGATGGCATCGGCCTCATTATTGGAAGAACGCGATGCCTCGTAGGCAGCAAAGCTACCGGACTGCAGAAATTGACTCCGCAGAGCGCGACGCTGCACATAGCGCGAGTGATCATCCTCTTCTGATGTCTCTTGCAGCGCAGCGACTAGAATCGGAATATTGCGGACACTTGGATGCCGCCCAAGCAACTCACCTGCTTGTCTTACAACGAATGGATCGGAGTCACTCAGTGCAGTTACAGCCGCAGTATCGACAGTAAGTGGAAAGTCGTCAATCTCTGCGGCAATGCGCAATGCATGCACGCGCTCATCTCGGCTGGCAGCAGAAGCGATCGCTGCCGCAAGATCCGCAGAATCTAGCTTCCCTAACCGTTCAAGCACCCACATTGCAGCGACTCGTTGCTCTGGACTTCCAGAATTTTCCAGTATTCGGCGCACTGGCGCGGCGGCATCAGCGCCATAGCGATCACACAATTCATGCATTGCCATGAGTCTGGCCGGGAGATTCGGATCTCCCAGGCGATCGACCATTTCCTGCATCGAAGAAGCGGCCAGGCTTTCGAACTTACGGAAAGGCTCTCCGCCTTCATAAGTCACACGCCAGATGCGCCCACGGTAACGATCCCTGCCAGGATGAGTCAGCGGCACTTCATAGTGGCCGATGATACGATTGTAAAAATCTGCGATATAGAGAGCACCATCCGGCCCCATTTGAAGATCGACTGGTCGGAACCATGGATCTGAGGATGTTAGAAATTCTGGCTGTTCGATCGCTCTGGGAGATGCCCCATGGAACTCCACCTGATCCCGATGCACGCGACTGGTCATGACATTTCCGACGAATAAGGTATCACGAAATTCGCGCGGCCAGTTGCTGTCAGCAGTGTAGTAAGTCACCCCACACAAAGCGGTCGAACCGTGCGCGTGTTGCATCAGAAGCGGTGCAAATCCAAGTCCATCGTGCGGTTTTCCGAAACTAGGATAGTAACCGCCGCGTATGAGCTGATAGATCGGTGAACTATGGCAATCCGCAGTGTAATGATTGCCCAAAGGATCCAGGCACATACCAAACGGGTTCACTTGCCCCCAAGTATACTGTTCGATTTGCGATCCATCAATCCGGAACCTATACGTATTCCCTGACTGTAACTTAACAGTGCTGCCATCCTTTGCCACCACCGTCGATTCATTGCGAAATCCATGGCACACATAGACCCAACCATCGAACGCTCGCGTAAATCCGTTTTGCATACCATGCGTGTCGACCGCTTCTCCAATCGGGCCAAAAAGGATCTCGCGTTGATCGGCAATGCCATCGCCATCGGTGTCATCCAGACGCAAGATATTGGGAATGCTCCAAACCAACGCACTGGCGCCAGCATTGAACGGGTAGACACCAATTGGAATATTCAAATTGTCAGCAAACGTGGTCACCTTGTCCGCGCGTCCGTCCCCATTCGTGTCCTCCAGCACTCGCAGAGTGTCCTTGGCCTTACGATCAGCCGGTGCCGCGTAGGGATATTCTAGCGACGACGTGACCCACAGCCGGCCACGAGAATCGAACGCCATGTTCATCGGCTTCGCAATTTCAGGTTCCTCAGAAAAGAGCGAAATCTTGAATCCTTCAGGCAGTTGAAATCTTTGCTGTTGCTCAGCAGCACTCAGCGGCTCAGAGGAGCGCACACCCGCTGCGAAGTCAGGAACCTCAGCCGCAAGAATCGACGGGACGCATGCGATGGACAAAAGGAAAATGACAGCACTTCTCATAGTGATCTCACTAGCAGGTTACGCATCGCATGGCAAAACTCGAGTGCCACCATGTAACCCCAGGCCGTAACTTGGCAATGTGCATAACACCACGATCTGGACTCGACAAACTTGCCAACATCGAGAACGGTGGGCTTCATGGACATCGCAAAAATGATGCAACAAGCCCAGAAGATGCAAGAGGACATGGCCTCAGTGCAGGAAGAATTGGGCCAGAAACAAGTGGAAGCCAGCGTAGGCGGCGGCAAAGTGGTCGTCACCGCGAATGCTGCCGGCGATATCAAGGCGATCAAAATTTCGCCAGATGTGGTCGATCCAGAGGACGTCGAAATGCTGGAAGACCTGCTCCTAAGCGGTATCAAACAGGCACTTGAACAAGGAAAAAAGGTGCAGACAGACGAGATGTCCAAGGTGACCGCCGACCTCGGTCTTCCTCCCGGAATGGGATTTTAATAGGTTACCGATTTCAGACTGGCCAGCCCCTGCTCTGCCATCTGATTCCAGTATCGATCTGGTTCTCGCAGCGGAATCACTGAGCTTCTGGTCAGTAACCGCGATCAAGTGTGGATTTTTTAACCACTCACCCAGTAGTCCCCTCCCCTCAATTCGCCGCTTTCTGCATCAACGTAAACCTTCAGTGACTTTTTTTGATCCTTTCCATACGCATAATCGACTACCCAGCACAACAGCCCATTTTCACCTTCTCTCAAACCCCAAAGATTTTCACTTTCAAAAAACGTGTTGGGTTTAATGATTACCAGTCTCGAAGCACTTTTCTTAAACAATTCATCATCTCGAAAATGCTGTCTTAGATATGCTGGCAATTCTTTTATCCCCTTCAAACCTGCTTTTTCACCTTCTTCCTTGGTAAGAATTTTCTCAGGAACAGAAACCTTTGATAATGCATTGGAATGGTATGAAGAAAGTTGCAAATCTTCGCTAAATACTAATCGAATATGTTCTCCATCATGTAGGTATCCCCTTGGATGTAGCCTTGCACAGGTCACCTCCCAATAAGGAACAACACCGTCTGCAGTATCCCACTCCCATGCTTCCACCCTTTTCAGCACTTTTCCTGGAAGGCGATCCACCCCTATCACTTTCAACACCCTATCCGTAGCCGTCTCCACTCTTCTCATGGCCTCATTGCCCTTCCGAATGATGCGCCCTCCCGCACTTTTTTTACTAATTTCTGGAGCTCTATTAATAAATCCTCTCAACAGGCCTGAATTTTTCTCAAAGTCGATCTCCATAACTTCTCTGACCCTAACGCTAACAAAATTCACCCCAGTAGTAGGCTCCTTCCCGCGGTCAGCAAATTCCCATGTTTTCCCTTCCAAAGTTACTTCTATTACTTTGGCCTCTTTCAAAGCATCAGTGACATTCAGGACTCGCTTTTTCCAAATCTTCTTTTCACCTTGGCTTAAAGAATCTTGGGCTGTGAGAGCCCCGCTCAATCCCATTGCTATGATCCAGGAAAACAATAACGGAGCGATTTTCATCTAATTTGTAATCTTTCCACTGAACTTGATTGAGGCCATCTTAAGCTTCGTAAGGGCCGTTGCCCAAGCTTTCGAATCTACCATTTATCGTCGATCTCGCTCTGGAGTGGCACATCGGCCTCTTGTTCTGGATTTAGTTCGAATGCTTCGGCAAAGTAATCTGGGTGCATCGTAACACGGTATCGCCAGGCTGAGAAGACCATGGTAAAGTACATGACGATCAATCCTCCTGGAATGCACCAGAGCAGATTGAGGGCAGCGTTCCGGGCCAGTTCCAACCGCACACGTGGCAGTGCCGGGACCTCGTTGGGCTCGGCTTGTTGGTGTATTTCGATTGGATGCCTGGGTAGTGAGATATCACCTCACTCGCACTTTCTTTTGCCATAGGAGAAAAACTATCAGATCCCGCCTTAACTTAAACGACTAAATCCGCATAAAATTTAAATCTAATTACGAAGGCAAGCACCTGCGAGAAGCCCCTCCGGGGAATAGTGCGCAACCGGATCGAGCCGGGAATCAAAGAGATACCGGCCTTCGTCAAGGTTACGCTCCCCGGTGCCGTGCAAAGCCGTGCCCTGCAACTGCTGACGCTGTAGTCTAGCAGCAAGCCAAGCGGCCCTGCGAGATTGAGGACAAAGCCCCTGCTTAGGCGGAGATCACTGGGGCGACGGACCACCGATGGTCGCCAGCACCACATCTGCGTAGACGCGGTGGCCGAAGTCGTTCGGGTGGTTCAGGCCGTTGCCGCTGAGGTCGAGCACGCTTTTGCGTTCGAGCAGGGCGAGCCAGACTGAGGTCACATCGGCGACGACGCATCCGGGGCCGGCGAGGGCTTGCAGTGCTTTAGCGTAGGCGGGGTAGAATGGTGGTTGGGCGTGTTTCCACTCGGGGTTGGCGGTCATCGGCGAGACGAGGATCACATCGCAGTCGGGGCTGGCGGCGTGAAGTTGCTCGATCATCTGGCGGATCGTCGCGGCAAATTTCTCCGGCGGGATCAGCCCGGAGGCGTCGTTCATTCCAAACGCGCAGATGAAAACATCGGGCTTCTCCGCGATCGCCGCCGGCATTTGGGTCAGTCCCCACACCGCGTCCAACCCACTTACAGAAAGATTTTTCAGTGTCACCTCGGTGCCGAAGCGTTTGGCCAGACCGTCGGTCACGAGTTCGGGGTAGCCGGGCTGGTGCGGGGCGACGTCGCCCGTCGCGGAGGCATTGAGCCCGGTCGAGATACTGTCGCCGAGCACCACCACTTTTACCGGCTCGTGCGCGGCGAGGCGCGCGCGTAGGTGCGGCAGCTGATCGGGTTTCGCCACCGGCACCGGGCCGGTCCACGGCTCGCTGGCCGTGTAGGTCGCCACGCTCTGCAAGTCGTGGAAGAAGCGGCCCTGCGCGTAGAGCATGTGCAAATTGGTGCCGCGGAACCCGTCGTAGGAATTCGGTGAACCCGGCGCGGGGTGCAGCTCGGCGACGGTTTTGAATGGGATGCGCGATCCCTCGGCGAGCACGATCTCGCGCGAGCCCGGAACCCAGGTGAAGTCACGGCCGAGTTCGTACACTATCTCACCCGATGCGGCGCGCAGGTCTGGTGCTATTTTTGGGATGAAGAGTAGATTCGCTTTTGCGGTAGGTGCATCGTCTGCCTGGATGAAGAACAAGGGATCGCTGGCGATGTCTGGCGAACTCCAGAACCCGACTTTGGTTTCTTCCAGAAGCGGCAGCGGCTGCTTCGACATCAGGTAGGCGATCAGATCGCGGGTCTGAGTTTCATCGAGCGCGCCGAGCAGGCCGTCGGGCATGATCGAGATCGGCGAGGTCTCGCTCTTCGCCACATCGGACACCTGCAGGCTGAGCGATTCGGTGAGCGTCTGCAGGACGATGATGTTGTCGTTGCGCGAGCGGATCATGCCGCTGAGCACGCGCCCGTCCGTCATGGTGAGGGACGAGAGTTGGTAGTCGACGGCGACGAGCGCGCTCGGGTCGGCGATGTTGTGCAACAGGTAGTCGAGGTCCGCGCGGCCACTGCCGGTGAGGTCGGGTCCGATGCTGGCACCCTCACCATACATCACGTGGCAGCTCGCACAGATCTGGCTGTAAACGATTTGCCCCTTGCGCTGGTCTGCCGCAGCTAGCGATTCGGGTGTTAGGCGTCGTTTCCAAGTGGCGATGAGCGCGGTTTTATCGGCTGAGGATTCACGCGATGCCCCCCAGACTTCAGCGAGCTTTGCGTCGAGCGCTGCGTCGTGGAACGCGTTGATCTGTCTGGCATGAAAGGCGGTTAGCTCATCGCGCGAAATCTTCCCGGCGGCGATGGCGGCGAGCACTTTTGCCGCCCACGACGGGCGCGTGAGCAAGGCGGCCATCACTGGCGATTTCTCGACCGGAGGCAGGCCCGGAAAACGCGCGAGCATCTGGTCGGCGATGACCGGGTCGTCGTTCAGCGCGAGACCTCCAGCCGCGGTGGCCGTGAGGTCGCGCAGCTCGAACAGTTGTTCGCACAGCTCGCGCAAACCATCGGCGCGCGCGTCGATCAACGAACTGAGCGCCGCGCGCCGGACCGGCATCTCGACTGAGTCATCGAGTGCCAGCGCACGCAAGCTATCCAGCGCGCGCCCGTCGCCGAAGACCCCGGAAAGCTCGCGCACACGGGCTTCGTCGACTTTGGCAAACTGGAGGTTTACGGTGTCCCAGGCAGCGGGCTTCGGCGCGTGACGCCAGCCGGCCAGCGCCTCACCCAGCCCGGTGAGAATGTCTTGTTGGAAGGCGGCCGGCTTGGTCGCTGCTAGCACAAGCAAGTCGTTGAGCGGAGCGGGGCGACGTTCGACGTCCTCGCCGAGGCGGCGGGCGACTAGCTGGCGCGGCGTGGGGATTGCTGCGTTTTCGATGAGTGTTAGTAGCACTTCGGGCGTCTGCTCTGCGAGCGGTTCGATGCCGTACCAGAGCATCAGCGGGAGGTTGTGATCGCCAGCGTCTTCCGTGCGGGCGAGCAGGGGTCGGGCGATGGCCGCACGCTGGTCGAGCGGCACCCGCTGGAGCGCGGACGCGAGCGCCAGGCGCACGTAGGCAGACGGCTCGTCGCCCGCGAGCCCCGCCAGTGCGGCGTGCGTCTCGGCCGTGGCCGTGGCAGGATCATCGAGCAACAGGCGGATCGCCCAGGCGCGTACGTATTCGTTGGCGTGCCCCAGCTGGGCGCGCAGGAACGCGGCATCCGCGCTGCCGATCGCATGCAGCGCCCACAGCGATCGCAACACGAGCACCGGCTCACGGCTCTCGGCAAACATCTGCAGCAAGCTCTCGAGCAGCGCCCCCGTATCCAAACCACGCGCGGCGCGTTCTTGCAATTGCTTGCGCGCCGCTCTGGCGAACCACTCGTTGTCGTTGTGCAGCAGCGGGAGAAGCTCGGCGTCGCTGAGTTTTGCGATATCAGCCACTGCGGGTTTCGCCGCTTGGCCGTGGGTGATTTTGTAAATTCGACCCGACTGTCGGTTCACCCCATCGTCGTCGTGACACTCGCCGGTATCCGACCAGTCGCTGAGGTAGACGCTGCCATCGGGGGCGGTGAGCAGGTCGATCCCACGGAACCAGGGATCCGCTTGCTGCGCGAAATCAGGTGTGTGCTTGCCGACGTATCCCGAACCGGTGCGCACCATGTTCTCGAGGTTCAACCGACGCCCGTGGAAATTGATGGTGAACAGTTTCCCGCGGAACTCGTCCGGCCAGCTGCCGCCGTTGTAGAACATCAGACCCGTGTGCGCGTGGCCACCGCCCGCCTGCGACGACGAATCGGTGACGCCGATCTGGCGCACATCGCTCCATTTTTCGCGGGTATCCCAATGCACGTGGTCCGCGTGTTGCTCGATGAGCTGGTAGACGTGCGGGTTGCGGTCGTCGCCGAACATGCGGGTGAAGTGCGCACCAGGAATCGCCTGCCACAGGTGGCCGATCACCGTGTTGATAAAAAACGCATCGCCAAACTCGTTCCAATCCATGCCCCACGGGTTGGTCGTCCCATCGCACACGACCTCGAACGATCCACGGGTCGGGTGGTAGCGCCAGATGCCGACGTTCACCGTCGTGCGCTGCTCCGCTGGAGTGCCCGGGGCGCCGACCTGCGACGTGCCGAGGATTCCCTGACGACCATAGAGCCAGCCGTCCGGTCCCCAGCGCAAGCCGTTCACCATCGTGTGCCGCGCGCCATCGAAATCGAAGCCATCGAGGCGGATTTCAGGCTCACCGTCGGGACGGTCATCGCCATCCCGATCAGGGATAAAAAGCACATTCGGTGGAGCCGTGACCCATACGCCGCCAAAGCCAATCTCGACGCTCGTGAGCCGCTGCAAGTCCTCGCAGAACACCGTGCGTTTGTCGAAACGCCCGTCGCCATCGACGTCTTCCAAAATCAACACGCGGTCGCGCAGTTGCAGTTCGTAACCCACGCTCGCCTCGGCATAGGTGTAGCATTCGGCAACCCAGAGCCGACCGCGCGAATCCAGCGCTATGCTGATCGGTTGCCGCACGTCCGGTTCGGCGGCAAAGACCGTCGCGTAGAAGCCCTCGGGAAGATCCATCTGCGCCGCCGCCGCAGCAGGTGCCATCGGTCGGGTGTCTCCAGTCTGCGTGTTGAAAGGTTCAGGGATCTCCGCACCGGCATTAGCGATCAGAAGAAAGAGTAGGAACGGAATTCGAAGCATGATGGTAGCTGAATCGGCCAGACTACGGTCGGTTTTTGAGGATTCCCCTGATCGCCGGTTCGATCCCGTCCGCCATCTTCATAAAGCCAAGGTCAGTCGGGTGAACTCCATCGACCGTGCATTCGTCGGCACGATCTCCGAGGAGGGTGCCACCGCCGAGGAAGTGGACGTTCGTGTCGCCCGCCGCGCGTCGCGATTCGACAAAGTCGGCTTGAAACTGCTCGCGCGATTGTGCGGACTCAAGACTGGCAGGGTCGTGCAATTCACCAGCGTAGCGGATCTTGGAAATGATGAGGATAAGGAGGTCCTTGTCGTGCTCGCGCAGGATATCGACAAACGGTCCTAGCGTCTCGCGGATCGATTCTCCGGCATTGGCCTCATAGTCGAGGACGACCATGCGCTTCCGGTCGATCTGGTTGATGAGCTTCGCCAGCTCGGGCTCGCCCCTGCCATTCCCAGAGAAGCCGAGATTGATGAACCCGGTGTTCAGCCGGCGGCTCAGAATGTTGGTGTAAGCCATGCCCGGACGGGCGGCGCACCCACCCTGGGTGATCGAGGTGCCGTAGACCACGATGCGACCGTCCTGCTCGTAGGGGAGCGGTGCGGCAATCGTCGCGCCGGCCACGACGCCGATCTCCACCGAGTCGACTCCATTGTAGAGCGGAAAATTAAGAGTGAAGTGCCGGTTTGACTTCGATCCGGCGAACAAAGTCACCTCGTAATCCTTCGCGCCCGAGTCAAACCTCGTCGTCCCGGAGTAGCGCTGCTCCCCACTTTTGCCGAGGTAGAGATCGAAGCCGCTCTGACCGGTGGCGGGCATATGGTACATACCGGACGGCTGCCTCAGCTTGACGCGGACGAGCACTTTCGGGCTATCGGATTGGAACTGGATCTGGCCGCCCGCGGTAGAGTTGGCAAGGCTGTCGACCGCTGGACTGATCGGCCACTCGGGCTTCACCGGCAAGCGGCGGTAGACCTTGTCATCACCGATCCAGGGGAAGCCAACGAGGCGAAATGGTGCCGTGCGTGGATCGAACCACGCGATGCCATCGGTATCGGCTTTCTCCAATGTCATGTTGGGATCGAGCTTCTCGATGTCGATCTCCTGGGCGCGGATAGATGATATTCCCACAAGCGTGAGATACATTGCGATGGTGATAGCCAGTTTCATAACTTGAAGACAAGCATGCCGGTTGCTCGCCTTGATTGCGAGCAAATCCGCTCATCTTGGACATGTGTTTGTGCCTGCCTGAGTAGCCAATGACTGTTCCATTGGCCGACGCTCAACGCTTCTCATGAGCGGATGCTTCCGGGAGACGATCCAAAAGCAACGCAGACCGCGCTCGATTCCCAAGAAACGTGTTTCACGAAATTCGGCAAGAACGCAGCAAGCTACGCACCTGCGTAAGTCTGCGGCGCGGTAAACCGAGGTCGCAGCCCCGGACGCCCCAGACCGACAATTTGATCGGCGATGGACTGAAGCGCTCATCAAGCGCACCCTGGCGGAACTCGAACGCGAGTACGTGGCCAAAGGCAAAAAAGCGCTGTTAGACGAATACGATCAGAACAGATGCAGGATTCCTCGGGTGATCGCTATACCGACGGCGACAATAGCGATCAAAATAGCAATGATACTGGCGAACCCCCCGCGAGTTTTTGGCGACAGTGCGAAAATCAAGCCGATGACTCCAAAGATGATTGCGATGATGGCAAGGGCGAATTGGGCACCGGCACCGACGAAAAATGTGGCAGAGGCACAGACGACCGCTAAGACGGAGGCAATACTGAAACTTTTAGCGCTCTTTGCAGAAAGATTTTCATTCGAAGGAAGGTTCTCGCTCATTATGAAGAATTACTGATTTCCCCCGCACGGTCAAATTCAATCGCTCAATCGCTAACTGTTCCCTTCGCTGGCAGTCCGATAGCCGCCTAGAAGTGCCCCATCTGAGTCGTTGGTTAGCCGCAGCGACTTCAATTTTTGAACAAGCTGTTCAAAAAACCCTGGGGTGCGGTATTCTGTGTAAAACTGACGCATGAGTCAGAGATTGTTGGCGGAAAAACCCTTCATCGCCGGGAAATCCTCTCTCAAATCCGATGATAACTGCTCCACTACCGACTTCCCCCATCCCAGTTTTTTCTGTTTCTCGACAGCTTACCGTGGTTCGGGACGGAAAAATGTAGCAGTTCGTGAACGATGACATAGTCCCAGAGTTCCCGGTCCAGATCGAGCAGCTCCGCATTGAAGTGCAGGTGGCCGTTGGTCGAGCAGGAAGCCCATTTGTTTCGCATCGGACGCACCGCCAGCCAGGCGATCTTGACTTCAAGCTTGTTCGCCCATTCACGGACGCTCTGCTTGAACGTCTCTTTAGATCTATTTGTCATTTCACTGGGCACGGGAGTGAGGAAAGTAAGGCATCTTTCTCAATGATCCCACTAAGAAAGAGATCTTTACTTGCGATGCATTCTGCGTAAGATTTCTTTCGTAATGAACCCTCCTCGTATCACTGGCACCTATGAACGCACGGCTGTGGCGGGCGAGGAAGTTGCTGCGTTTGTGCCTCATCCGCTCCCGCCCGCTGAGCCCGCGCTTGAACTGGATGTCGCGATGGAGAAGCAGCTGAGAGCTGCCGAGGAAGCTCTCCGTCGGCTTGAGCTGGCCGGAGAAATGGTGCCGTCACTGGACTGGTTCATCTACGGCTTCGTGCGCAAGGAAGCTGTGGTGTCATCTCAGATCGAGGGCACGCAGGCCACTTTGGTCGATCTCTTGAACTTCGAAGCGGAGTCAGCTGCAGGGCCTCCGCAGAACGCCGATGTTCGGGAGGTGTGCAACTACCTGGACGCCCTGAACTTTGCTCGCGAGCAGCTGCGCAGTCCAGAAGGGTTACCGATTTCGCTGCGACTCCTGAACGAAGCGCATGCCCGGCTCATGCAAGGCGCACGGGGTGACAATAAGCTTCCCGGCGAAATCCGGCGTAGCCAGAACTGGATTGGTGGCACCAGGCCAGGGAGCCCGTCCTTTGTGCCACCGCCACCGAATCGGCTCCCGGCACTGCTGTCTGAGTTTGAAAGATACCTTCACGCTGAAGATGATATGCCATTCCTCATTCGTGTTGGGATGCTCCATGTTCAGTTTGAAACGATCCACCCCTATCTTGATGGCAATGGGAGGATCGGTCGATTGCTCATCATGCTGCTCCTCGAGCACGGTCGCCTGCTATCTGCGCCGCTTCTTTACCTCAGTCTCTTCTTCAAGCGTCACCGCGAGGAATATTACCGACGGCTGGCTGCCGTTCGGACGGAGGGTGACTGGGAGGGCTGGACACGCTACTTCCTGGAAGCGGTATGCACCATCGCAAACGAAGGCGTATCGACGGCACGTGACCTCTTTGGTCTGGTGAGTCGCGACCGGGAACAGGTGTTGATCACACCTGGAAGTACAGTGATGGCCGCACGTTTGTTTGAGATGCTGCCAGAGCATCCCATCCTGACCATCGCCACCGCGGTGAAATTGTTGGACACCACTCGACCAACCGCTACGAAGGCGGTGACGGCCCTGGTTGAGGCCGGAGTTCTAGCAGAAATCTCAGGAAAGAAGCGCGATCGCTCGTTCAGCTATTCGACATACCTTGAACGCCTCAAGAGTGAGACCGATTTAGCCTGATATTGAAGACTTCGCACAACGCAGATTGCACGGCGGGATCAACACTATGATATGATGCGTGCCGCGCCATTCCCCCAAAGGTGTATCTGATGATCATCGTAGCAGTGCTCAGTGGCTCGGCTCAAGCATAGATCGCCAGCTGTCGACAATGGAATACTACAATTGTGATGTTGAGTTCTGCCAACTCACACGCTCCAGCTAGCACAATGGGTAATCGAACACTGTAGCCGACGCCGATAACGATTGCGAATGTCGATGGAAAACCAGTCGCTGGAACTTCAGCACGGAAGTGGCCGTTCAGATACTCGGGATTCACTCTTCGTGGTATATGGAATAGGTGCGACGTCGTTCCACGACGGTTCGATGCAACTGCGCTTTGAGTCAATCATTCGAAACCAACACCATTTGCGGGCGCTGTGAGAAAATCAAGACAGTTGCAATCGAGTCGATTGGGAGTCCAAACAATTTTGCAAGTGCCTCACGATATGCGTTCATTTGCAATCTGTGCCCGAAAGTAGCCGCTTCAATTTCCTCGGACGTGCGAACCTTGTCCGTCTTGAAGTCGATGATCGTGGCTGCGGCAGGATGTCCACGGCCGTCACACTTGATGACGACGCGATCGAATACTCCATTGAGGAGTTGGCCGTCAACGATCTGGCTGAAGGCGCCTTCGCGCCAGAGGATTGGGTTTTCACCGTAGTTTTTGCGTTGTAAGAGATCTGCGATTTCGGGTTGCTGCAGACAGGCGAGAACTTCGTCGTAGGCGCAATTAATGAAGCTTGGATCCATTGGGACGGACTGATCCCAGTGGGAGCGAATGGCGGCCTCATCGGCGAAATCTTCGAGCCAGTAAATCTGCTCGAACAGGGCATGCACGGCGGTGCCGTAGGCCATGGCTTCGCTGCTTTTGCGGGAGTGTTTGAGAAAGGCGTAGCCTGGTTGCGTTTGGGCAGTGAGACTTTGATCGGCGGACGGGTGCGCTTCAGGTGCAGCGGGAACTTTCCCGGGCACTGCTTCGGAGTGGCCGGATGGTTTGAGAGTTGGAAGGTCAGGCTTGGTGACTGCGCGAAAGTGAATCGGTTGTGGTGGTTTTGCCTGCGTCGCAGGAGCTTCGGACGGTGCCTTTTTCACTACTTCAGTGAACCATTGTGAATTCGCGGTTTCAAAGCGGCGCGTCCCTTTTGACCGGGACGAGCCGACGGTGATATCGTTATCCATGTTGCCGAGCGTCTCCTGAAGATAGCGGCCAAAGTTAAACGATTTCGACGACTTACCGATCTCATCGGCGATGAGGTAAAGGCCGTGCTTGGCGCGAGTCATGGCGACGTAGGTGAGGCAGATGTTTTCGTAGCACTGGTCGTTGCTTTTTTCCTCCAACGATTGGCGCAGAACAGGATCGGCTTCTGCAATCGTCTTGCGTGGAATGTCCAATGCCCAGCGCAGGCCCCCAGTGTGGTCGTGGCTTGCATGAAAGACTTCCTCTTCTTCAAGTGAAGTGGTGAACGATTTCTTGCCAATGGATTTAAAATCGGAATTACCGAGTTCGAGGACAATAACCATATCGAACTCAAGCCCCTTGGCCTTATGCACGGTCATCACCTGAATGCGTCCATCCGATGCCGCTTCGCGTTCAGTGTAACCTTCGAGGAATGCGATAAATTTTGATGGATCGCGGCCAGTATTTCCAGCAGCCCCTGCATCAAATTCCGAGGCAGCATCGCACAGCGAGGTCGCGCGACGTTGACTGAAGGCATCGAGTGGTGAGCCCTGTGCTTCAAGAACGACCTGAAGGCGATCGAGCCACTGACGAATGACGTGTTCGAATCCGTGCTGATGAATCGCTTTGAGAGTTTCTCTTAAGAAGGTGTCCTGGCTCCACTCAAGGTGCTCGAAGCACTGGCGGAATGGGGTAAGTTGAAGATGCTGCCAACTGAAGGTATCAGAAGGGTACGCGGCCGCCTTGAAAAGTGAAAGGAATGCGGATCCGAGAGCATTATCAACCACTGGTTGAGACACTGCTTCGCGCTCCACTTCGAAGGTCGAATTTTGCCGAATGTAAGTAGCGACCTTATCGCCGTCTGGGTTGCGTCGGACGAGGATGGCACAGGTGAGGCCGCGGGCGAGCGGATCCACTTCTTCGATGAGGCCGAGCACCATGGCAAAGTGGCGGTCATCTGGCGCGGTCAATTTGCCGCGTGCTTTCTCTGGTCGCGGAGTGGAAATGAACGTCGCATATCCCGGGGCATCGACGGCGGTTGAGTGCTTTTTCCAGACGGACTCCCAGCGCGACGCAATGTTGTCACTGCAGAATTCCTTAAGCACCTGAATGTCACCGAAAACCTGATTCACGGTATCGATTACAGGTTTTGAACAGCGGTAGGAAGTGCTGCGCGGCACTTTGTGCACGACGTCCTCACTGCCCTGGTTGTAATGGTTGGCAATCTCTTGAAACAGGCGATGATCACCGCCGCGCCAGCCATAGATTGATTGCTTCACATCGCCGACGTAAAACAGACTGCGCTCGGTCGCATCGCCGTGCGTGACGGCTTCGTCGATAAGGTTCTGCAGGACACGCCACTGCACACGGCTGGTATCCTGGAACTCGTCGAGCATCCAGTGATGGAAGCGCGCGTCGAGACGGTATCCGATATGCAGGAGCACATCATCATCGACAGCATCCGATTCAACTTTCTGCGACAGTGGACGGACCCCTGCAAGCAGACGCTGGACATCGTCGAAGGTCAGTTTTCCGGTGGAGCGAATCTCGCGATCATATGCGCGTTCAAAAGTGTCGAGGATTTGCCAGATGCCACGCGTGCGCTGCTGTGCGGCAGTCACTTCGCAGTGCATGACGTGATGCATTAGGGCGTAAGCATGTCGGCACTGGTCGACTGTGAGCTCGTAGTCCTTGCGGATCTTGACGATGGCATTGCCCGCACGGAGATCCTGACTGTTGGCGAGCAGGTGCGCGTTGAGTCCCGTCAGCTTTTCAAGGCGCTGTTTCGGTGTCACTTTTGCAAAATCCTGTGCGGTAGCCTTCCATGCTTTTACTGCCGTGGCGGTGTAGCGGGAATCGGATTCGACCGCAGCGATGAGCTTGGCCGCAGCATCGGATGGCTCCGGTGGCGTTTGCAGCCACTCGCACCCGTGCGGCCAGATCGCGCCCTCCCCTCCCCTCCTCACTTCGCTTGGTCTGCGCCACTGAGAAAATCGCTGTAGTGTTCAGCAACGAATCCCATCAGCTGCGACAAGATTGACTTTTCCTCAGCGCCATACGTTGCCGATCGAAAGGCTTCCAAGAATCCTTGTCCGGAATCCGCATCCAGTGAGGAACTGAAGACCGCTTCGCATGCTTGACGCCTTGCTTCGTCGATCTGGGCATCGCTGAGCAGCGAGAAGCCTGAACTGAATCCGAATTCAAGATAGAACGTCTGCAGAATTTGCACAAACAAGCTATCGAGAGTGCCGAGGCGAAGGCGTGGCATGGCATCCGCCATTGAACGTAGCGCCGCCGTAAGAGCCTCAACCGGAATACCGCCATCGTCGGTGGCTGCCAGCTCTTTCTCCAACTCCGCACGCTGCTTCTCATCAGTCACGGCACACGCAAGTCGCTCAAAGATCTTGTCGAAGAATTCGCCCGCAGCCTTGCGGCTGAAAGTCAGGGCAACCAGGTGCTCCGGTGGCTGGCCGTGGAGCAGCAAATTCACATAGCGACTCACTAGCGCATAAGTCTTGCCGGCTCCAGCGGAAGCCATGATCATTTCGTGTCGGACAGGAAGCATAGAGAAAGTGTTCGTGAAGAAGTCGGAATGAATCGTTGAAATTACCGTGCTACCGTTTCCTCGGGTCGGTTGAAAAGGAGGCGTTCAAAGTTGTCGTAGAGGACTTTCTCCGCTGGAGGGCTGAAGCGTCCCGCGAGGATATCAGCGACGATGCCACGGGCGCAGTCGTGCGCGGCCTCGAGCAGACTGGCGTCGAATGGAAGCGGCTTGATGCCAGTATCGCCGGTCTTCTTCGGTAAATTGAAATAGCCGCATGCTGGTAGAGCGCCATGCCACTGGTGTAGGGCAATGCAGTAGAGCGGCAGTTGCAGATCCGTCCAATAGCAGGTGTTGCCCTCGTAGTCGAAAAACGCGTAGTCCTCGAGATGACCGGGACGCGCACCATAGAGTCGCCTCCAGTGTTTTTTTGCCGGATCATCGGCGTTGTTGCTGGTCTTGCATCAGAAGCGGCAAAGGAAGTGAGTCCCCGTAGCGGTCACGCACAGTGGCATCCAGTGACTCGCGCAGGAAGTCGCGCAGAATACTGGCGTCCGTGGTATCGCGCATGGTTTCGTCCGCGCCCATCTGCTCGAGCGTGGCGTGGACAATGTTGCCAAAGTCCATGGCGTCCATTTCCACTTTCGTCGGATCAATAGTGTTCATTCTGAGCTGACGACTGAGGAAAAACCGATAGGGGCAAGCCAGATAGTCGCGAAAGGCGGTAACCGCGAGCCCTGCTGGCTGCTCTACGTCGGGCAATTGCAAACGCCATGGCGCACTCCAGGGCGGAACAGAATCGGTCGATTGCTCACCATCAGCATCTGACGTAAACAGCTGCTGAACTCTATGCGCGAGTTCGTTTTCCGGGCATTGAAGAAGCAGTCGTGATGGCCTTAGCGGATCTTTGTTTGAGGATAGTTTTCCCAGGACTACATCGAGCCGCCCTGCATTCGCTGTTTTGTGAGCACTCAAAAGAGTCGACAACAAATAGGCGTCACGGCGGAAGCGATCGATGTTCGTGGTTAGCCCGAGTTGTGCGCGCACCGACTCTGGCAGAAAGGCATGACTGGCAACACTCTGAGGAACGATGCCTTCGTTACATCCAACAAGTAGTATGTGGGGTTTCTCTTCCCAAAGGAGCTCCAGCCATCCCTGAAGTTCAATGGGTGGCAAATCAGTTTCTGCCCTGGGCGGGAA
>JBNMNB010000003.1:0-25000 GCA_051270635.1 Verrucomicrobiales bacterium
AACAACAAGAGCGCAAATGTGTCGGGACGTTACCGCGCAGAGTGGCATGGCCAGGTGCAGGAAGGGGAGTTGTTGATTGGCGCCAACGAGAAGCAGGCGCTCTCTTTTACTTTTAAAGTGCCAGAAGATGCGGAACTACGAGTCAAGGAAACGCTGAACCTTGAGATATCCACGGAGGGGAAACGTTACCGATTCCACAGCCTCGTGGAGGCCAGTCGTGCGTTTTCACTAAGCCAGAGAATTCCGTTGGTGCAGCGCACCGCCTACCAGCCTGATGCGGCAGGAGGAGGGGATGGAACGGACAAAGTGATCGCTGAATTTCAAGCAACGGATCGGGCGTTGATTCTCAATGTGGACTTAAAAGATACTCCAGTGGTAATCGGCCCCGGAGCAGTGCGGCTGGATTTCACTCTGGATGCGCGGCCATCTAATATGCGTGACGAGCCAGGGTATGCCGGCACTGTCACCGCGACTTACAATTCCAATGATGGGCCAGCAGCGATTAAGAGGTTAATGCAGGCAGCCTTTGGGGAAGGCTATGATCGACGCTTGGACATGGACTATGTCAAGGCTTCCACTTCAACCCGGGGCGATGGCAGTAAGCGATTCAGCCTGGAAATTCCCCGGGCCTACTTCTATCTGCACAAATGGGACACGGCATCGGCGGAAAGTAATCTGGGCGTCAACCTGGTGGTGACATTACAGACCACTGATCCAGAAACAGGTAAGCCTGTATTTCTCCCGGATCACACTTTTGCTCTCGTCGACTCGGGTGTGCATCGCGATGATACAGATGGACTTGGAACATTGGAGATGAATGATCGGGCGAGCGGCCGCTGGACGATCCGCATTCACTAAAACTCAGGCTTCTCATTTTCCTGTGTTTTGGCTAAATTCTCAGCCATGGACGAGAAATCTGATCAAGATCGAGACTGCGAAGTTGAAGAGAAGCGGTATGGAATTAGAGAGGCCTGGCGGCAGAAGAAGGGGTGGTTCTTCAGCGGAGCCATCTTAACGTTTCTAACCATTCTCATTGCATCGGCCGTACTCATTTATGTAATGCCAAGAGACTATACGGCGCGGGTGCGATTGGAGATCATGCGGGAGTCGCAAACCTTTGAAGTGTTTTCAGATGCTTCGACCAGAGATCGACGATCGTTTGAGGATCATAATACATTTATCAGGAACGAGGCGATAAAGCTCAGCAGCAAGGAAGTGCTTTACGCCGTCATCGAAGAGCTTCAGGTGGTGAAGGCCTGGGATCAGGCAGGGGCTCCATCTGAGGCGTATGAGATGCTGAAGGAGCGCATGGAAATTGAGGTGCTGCCGGGCTCCAGTATCATTGACATTACCATTACTCATTCGGATCCGAAGGAGGCAGCCGACATTGCGAATGCTATTGCGTACTGTTACAGATCGAACCGAACCATGGGTGAAACAAGGCGATCTAATAACACGCTTGATATGCTGAATGCGCAGGAGACGCTTCAGGAGCAGAAAGTAGAGAATGCCCGACAGCGTATGATCGAGTTGATGGAGAAATTCGATATCGTCGATTTGGGAGTGCACACTAACATTGTGCCTGGTTCCGATGCTCCTGAAACGGCTTCGATGAAAAGCGTCATCGATCTTGAGGCTGCAGTTGCAAAGGCTGAACCCGAGACTTCAGCGATCGAGGCTAGGATTAACTCTGTATTGGGGCTGAATGAGGAGAGTCGTCTTCTCTGGTATCAGCAGAATGATCACCTTGCTGCCCATGAAATGAAGATTATTGAGGAATGGGACACGTTGCAAATGAAGTTGGCGGTGATTCCTCGATTGGAGGATGGTGAAGTTCCAACGAAGGGACAAGCGGCACTGCCGATGCTTCGCCTTCAAGAATCCATCTTGCGTAAGAGGATTGCCAGGATGGAGGTCGAACACACTAGCATGATAAAGATTGAACTTGAGATCGCGAAAATCCAATTCTCTCAGCTACAGAAAATTGCCGAAAATAGGAAGGACACGGTTATGGATGAGAGAAAAAGATACACCCAGTATTTTGAAGCACGGAAAGCCTTCGAGGCGCAAAACAAGGTCTTGCAGCTAATGCGTGAAGCATTGCTTCATGAGAAAGTCGATTTGAGTTTGCCGAAATCTCCGATCAACATTTTGGAAGTCGCGGAAATGAATGAGGTGCCTGTTGCGAAGAGAGTCGAGAACGAATTGAAGACGGCTGCTGTCACTGGTGCGTGGTGGGCAATCCCCGGTGGGTTCGTGTGTATGTACCTGTCGCTGGCATTTTCCAGGTCGCGTGAATTTGAATACGTCTACGAAGTGGTCGATGAAAGTGCAGTGCCTGAAGCGGTGGAAGTGAAGTCTGGGGCAGATGAGGATCCATCCCCTTATTAGTCCGCCCGCGAGTAAGCATCCACATCAATCCTGGCTTGAATCGCGCTTACTTTCTGCGATGAAATGAGGCATGGCAAAGCTGCGCACGATCACGTCTCACCTCGATAAGTTTCTGAAAATTGGAGCGATCCCTGACTATCCGCAGGCTCTGAATGGCTTGCAGTTGGAAAATGGTGGTGAGGTAACGCGTGTGGCCGCTGCTGTGGATGCTTGTTTGCCAGTGATCGAGCAGGCCGTGGCAGACAAGGTCGACCTGCTCGTCGTTCATCACGGTTTATTCTGGCAGGGGGCGCAGCGCATCGAAGGCAGCGTCTATCGCAAACTGAAGTTGGCAATGGATGCCGGGTTGGCTATCTACAGTGCGCACATTCCGCTCGATGTGCATCCCAGGGTAGGCAACAATGCGCTGCTGGCGAAGGCGATCGGATTGCGTGAGCCTGAACCGTTTTTTCCGTGGAAGGGAATTCAGCTGGGGCTGTGCGGGCGCATGGGAATCTCTCGCGATCGACTGGTGGAGCGTGTCACGAAAGCCGTTGGTGGCACTGCTCCCGTCCATGTCTGTGCTGGCGGGCCAGAAAAGGTGGGGATGGTCGGCATCATTACCGGTGGCGCGGGATCAGAGATCGCTGCTATTGCGGAAGCTGGGATCGATACTTTTATCACCGGCGAGGGCCCGCACTGGAGCTATACGGCAGCAGAAGAACTGGGGGTCAATTTGGTCTACGGTGGCCACTATGCGACAGAAACTTTTGGAGTGCGTATTCTCACCAACGCCATCGCAAAAAAGTTTGCTATTCCCCAGCAATTTATTGATCACCCGACAGGTCTATGATGACATCCACCACCACAACAACAACCAACGATCCAATTCGCGAGGAGCGTGAGCAAGCGTGGATTGGCGATGCCGTGCTCGGCCTCTTTGCCAGGCAGTGGATACTGCGCACCTATGGCTCGATGGACTCTGCGCTTTTCACCGGATTGACATCGAACCATTTCCTGTCCTGCTTTGGCAATCCAACTGCCGTCGAAGCAAAGATCGGCAATGTTTTTCAGGCATCGGGACTCGATGCCGCATTTGCACATATAGAAAGCGAGCTGGTTCCACTCTTTCAAAAGCAGCAGAAAAATAGAGTGCGAAAGTGATGTCAGGTCACACTGTTACAGGAAATTTCGTCGTGCCATTTTCTACTCTACGGGTGAGGCTGGTCTTCTGTAGGCGATTAGATAATTGTTAAACGGGGTCTTTCCCCAGAGTGGGGTGACGTTCCCTTGCAGTCCTTCGCTTTCAAGAACTCTGCAGATCGACTCTTGCGTCGGGTAGCAGGTGGGCGCGGCTTTCATCCAAAGGGTCGCGCGTGCCAGCAAGTCACCCGCGTGCGTGATGCGGAAGCGCCAGCTGTCGTCCTTAAGCCCGCTGCGGATGATGAGTTGCCCGCCGATCGTCACCGATCGCGCAGCATTGCGCAGGAGTTGTTCCTGCTCATCTGCTTTAAAGAACTGCAGGATGTCGAGGATCGTGACGCTGCCGTGAAAATCTGGGATTCCTTCCCGCGCATCGCCGTGCTGGAATTGCGTATCCGGATAGTGCGTGGTGGCAATTTCCTGGGCAGTAAGAATTTTTTTCTGATCGTAATCGATGCCCAGGATAGGGGGCGTGAAACCACGATGCCGCAGGTAAAATGCCAGCAAGCCCAGTCCACATCCGAGATCCAGCAGCGGAATATTGCTGCCGGTAAGTTCCGCCCACACGGCTGGATAGAGTGGGTCGGTACGAAGCTTCGACTTCACATACCCGCTATGAAAGCGAGACGAATAGTGATCCGATATTTTCTGCAGCCCTTGGCGGTTCATTGCATCTCAGGGTTTCAGTGGCAGTGCTGTTTCGCTCCGAGTGAAATCGCCTTCGGCCGGATTGCTGAAGCTGGGCCGTTTGAATGTGCCGGCCGTCGCCTGCTCGGTTCCTGACTGAAAGGCTGCCAGTCCTTGCCACTCGCGGCCTCGCCAGGCGAAAATCGGTGGCGCAGTGCCTTCGGTGAACCAGGTGTTGTTCTGCAGCGTGTTATTGCTCGCCGCTGGTTCGCAGTAAACTAACGGTTTGGAGCCTGTGCCGACAATGATATTGTTGCGGAAAGTCAGCGCGCTGGCGTGCTGGATCCAGCATTCTGCGATGGCCTTCTTGTGTCCCGTGTTGTGGAAGCAGACGTTGCCATCAAAGGTGCAGTCACGGACGTTGCCGGTATTCTTGCTATAGCCGCCGACCACGATGCCTGCTTTATCGTTGGCGTAGAGCGTATTATTTCTGACCACTATTTTCGTGACGAGGGAGCCCTTGTTCTCAGCGCCAATTTCAATGCCGAGATCGCACTCCGACACGATGTTTTCTTCGATGATCATGTTCTGCGCTCCATCAACATAGATGCCCGCAGCATAGCCGCCGCCGTAGATCGAGCGGGCGCGGAACACACGGTTGCGGGCGCACAATCCATTGCGGGTCACTTTGGCCGCATCTCCGACAATGGACTTTTCTCCACCGATGAAGTCGATGCCAATATTGTTGACGTCATGAATGTGATTGTTGGTCACTTCGAAGCCATCAATGTTGCCGTTCAACGTTAGTGCCTCACTCTTTGCGGGATCACAATCGTGGATCGTATTTCCATCGATGATGATCTTGCTGAGTGGAACGTCAGAGGAGGTGCCGTAGACGGTGATTCCCATCGCGTTCTCGCCGCGAATCTCATGGATCGTATTGTCGCGAATTTCGATGTGCGAGCCGCTGCCTTCGATGCGGATGCCGCTCGCTTCCTTAGGACTCCTGTGATTACGAATCTCAAATCCAATCACGCGAATGTAGCTTTGGTCGTAAATTTGAATCACATCCCGTGTGCCCGAATTGCCTTCGATAATGGCTCCCTTTTCGGCCTGCAATGTGATGGCACCGCTGGTCTCATCGCCCGAACTGTTGAGCTCGATGTGTTCCTTGTAGATGCCGCTGGAAACATGAATCGTGTCGCCTGCGGTCGCGCGATCGCAGCCTGCCTGGATTGTCCTGAGGGGCAAATCACGTGTGCCCGATGCCGTATCATTGCCGGTCGCGGAGACATGGATTTCCGCAGCCGTCAGGCGCGGCAGATGGATGATGATATTCAGGCAGAGGAAGAAACGGCTGGCGAGGAATGGACGCATTGGCTCGGACGCTAACGGCCACTTGCCAGTCGCTCAATGGTGATTTTGTCGCCGTGAGGCATTTCTGTACATATTCATTAATTACTGGCGGAGTTCGTGTCCGTAGTCGGGGCGCGCTGGGCTACAGTCCCTTCGACTGCCCGTTTCAGGAGTGGGCGTCGTTCTTTGCGAACCGGGTCGAGGCTGATGAACGCTTTCGATCCGCCGCCGTGGCTGATCGTCAGCAGCCGCAGATCCGATGACACCTTGGCGGCTGAGATTTCCGACCAGTAGAGGATTTGCATATTTTTTTCAGGCCGGAAAAAGGGAAACAGTTCGATGCCCAGCGGTGTGAGGATCATGTAAGCATGACGCGTCATGCGCATCGCCAGCCAGAATGCTGCGAGGCAAAACGGCAGGGGCAGGAGGCAATATCCGTAGCTGGGCACCGTCGGTCGCTGCTTACCTGTGAATCCAGGCAGGGCGAGCATAAACAGGGCGAGCGCGGCGCAGAACAACAGGGAGCCGACGATCACGAACGTGTAAGCTTGTCTGCCACGAGTGAAGCGCAGCTCCTTCTCGGGTTCGGCAATGGATCGCGGACCGCGAAAGGTCGCCACGATCCGGGATGCGAGCGATTGCAGGTGTTGTTTTGGAGACGTCACGGAAACTTGGATGCGAAAAGCGGCAGATTGCTCGATTATTTCCTGGCAGGACACAAAAAAGTCCGGGCAACCCAATGGCTGCCCGGACTCGAAAACGATTGTTGCGGGCAATTACTCAGCCGCTACTTTCACCGCGCGCACGCGGAAGAAGCGCTGATCGGTAGTCTCAGAATTGTAGGTGCCAGGATTGGCCGCTGTCCAGTTGATCAGGTCTTTGCTGGACTCGAGGATGATTTCGACATCACCATTCGCGTCTTCAGGAATAACCACCGTCTGGCCAGTCTGGGTGCTTGCCGTGGCAACGTTGTCGATGATGCGATAGTAGAGGAAGTATCTGACGTGTGAACCTACTTCAGCGCGGACGCGAAGATCAATGCCACCAATGAGTTTGATGCTCCGCAAGCCACCGAGAGGGCTGCTGGATGACCACGCGCGCGCTTGAAGAATTGGAGCATCTCCAGCAGCGCCGCCAGGAGGTAATTCCAAGATGGCAGTGCGACCTGCTGCAGATTCCGATAGTGGATCCGTGGCGAAGAAATCCACGATTTCGATCAACTTGCCCTCTGGGACTTTCAATACGGTGGTATCAAAAATGTTGCTGCGCAGTTCTGCGGATCGAACTTCAATTTTCTGGGCGGCGCAATTCAATGTCGACCCGACAAGGGCGATGGCTAAGATGGCAAAAATTCGCATGCTGTTATTTGTGATTACTGGGTTAATGACGTAATGAGTTTTCCGTTCCTCTTTCCCAGGGAACGGACGTGGGAATTTTGCAGGATACGCATTCCCAGAGGCATTTCAAGCGCTCAGGTTCCCACTCTTCCAGTGATACTGGAGCTGGAGGTCATCTTGGAGACATCGGTAGCTGCAATTGGCAACGGATTCCCGCTAAAGTCTGGCCAATTCCTGCGTTTAAGATTAAATAATGGAGTCAGTTTTACCAATCGTATTCAAATTTCTATGAAATTCGCTATTTGTAACGAAACCTATCAAGAATGGAGCTTTGAGCGCACCTGTGCCCACATTGCAGAGACAGGGTACGATGGCGTTGAGATTGCGCCGTTCACCTTAAAAGACGATCCCCGCGATCTGACTGAGGCGGATGCCATTCGATACGCGAAAATTGCCACGGCAGCTGGGTTGGATATTGTTGGCCTGCACTGGCTTCTGGTGAAACCTGCATGGCTGCATCTGACGTCACCAGACGACCTGCTGCGCAAGGACACGGTGCGTTTTGCCAGCCATCTGGCTCGATTTTGCGCAGCGCTCGGGGGAGAAATTCTCGTTTGGGGCAGCCCCAAGCAGCGCGACCTGGCGGATGGCTGGGACTACAAGGAAGCACAAAAGCGCGCGGCGGATGCCCTGCATCAGGTTGCAGATGCTGCCGGTGCGGCTGGTGTCACCATCGCCATGGAGCCACTCGGTCGCAAAGAAACGAATTTCCTCACGACGGCGGCAGAAACCATCGAATTGCTCGAACTGGTCGATAGTCCAGCGTGTCGCCTCCATTTGGATGTCAAAGCGATGTCGGACGAGTCCAAAGAGATTCCGCAAATCATTCGCGACTGCGCGAACTATACCGTTCATTTTCATGCCAATGACCCGAATTTGCGTGGCCCGGGATTTGGTGAGGTCAAATTCGAGCCGATCATGGCGGCGCTGGCCGAGACTGGTTACGATCGCTATGTTTCGGTGGAAGTCTTTGACTACAGTCCAGATCCAGAAACCATTGCCGTGAAAAGTCTGGAATACCTGAAGTCTGTCATTGCGTAAATTTCCCCTCATAACGACTCGCTGAAATCGTTACTACTAAGTCGCGTTGCCATTTCTTCCCCGGGATTCCTCTTGCCCGGGGCGCGATGCCTTCCTAGAGTGTCTTGGATCAGGCCTTACCGTAACCCACTACGATCCCTGTTTCTGCACCCAATTTTGCACCTATGAATGTGAAGCATATTACCTCATTCGTTGCCATCACGCTGGCCAGCGTGGCCTTGTCCAGCCCGGCCTGGAGTCAACTGGAATTGAAGTCGGAGGATTCATGGGCACGCAAGATCATGCACTATGACGATGACAACGAAGATCTTGAGGGCATCACCGTCGCCAAGAAGAATCCAGTCGATGATACACTTGAGGAACTCACCTACAATCAGCATGAGATCATTGTCACACGGCGCATGTTTCAGATGGATTCCAAGGGCCGGATTCGCAACGGCTTGATTTTTGACGGCAAGAAGAATCTGCTCGGTCGCACCGAGTACGGGTTCGATAAATGGGATCGCATTCAACAGGAACGACTCTACACTAAAAAAGGGAAGCTGGTGCGCGCCCTGCTCTATCGCTACGACACCAGTGGCAGCCCGATCAAGCCGATTGCCTACACGTTTGATCCATCCAATCCGTCTTCGAAAAAGCGTGTAACCACTGATGTGGAGCCGATTCTCCCTGCGTCGCGCAATGAGTCCGACTACCCAGGGATCAAAATCAACACCACCGAGACCAGTAACCGGGCCCCGACCAATAATCCTTTCAAGGGGATCAATATGGAAAACGGCGCTAATTCAAAGAGTCTCACTCAAGGGGGGCAGGACGCAGGTCAGGGCAACCAGGCGAAACCAAAGAAGAAAAAGAAAGGCTGGCTCAAGCGTCTCTTTGGCGGTGAAGACTAGCCGAATTCTGATTTTTCATCATTGTGTCCCGTCCTTGGGTTATTCTTCTGGTTCTGTTAGGGGTGGCACTGCTCGGTTTCGAGTATGTGCATCACCTCTATATGAAAAATTCGGGCGGCAACCAGATGGACCGTTTGACCTCGCAGATTGTCGATCTCGAAAAGAAACTTGAGGCACAGAAAAAGGAAAACCAGCGGCTGCTGCTGGAGCTGAAAGATGCGCGGGAAAACCCCGTGGCAGAAGCCATTGCCAAGCAACCTGCCGCTGAGCCACCGCCGCCTGCGGAACCGACTCTGGAAAATATTGCCGCCCGCGTGGCGAAGCTCAGGAAGCTCGATTTTAAGCGGCCACTGCAATTCGTGCCGGCACCGTTTGATGACATCGCGCAACGCACGACCGAAGACATTCAGCAGGCGCTATCAGAAGAAGAAGGGAAACGTCGCCAGCGTGCTTACGCCGCCATGGGGTTTGTTCCCGATCCGTTTGATTATCGCTGGGCACTTTCAGGCCTGCGCAATGAGCAGGAGGGATGGTTTTACGATCCGCAGGCCGCAACACTTTACACCAATGATCAAGCATCGCTGAAGCTGCCTGAAGCGCGCAGCCGAATGGTGCGCGCACTGATGGAGGCACTACTCGAGCAGAACTACGAAATGGGCGATCCCGGACTGGGTGACGGGCACAACTCAGACAAGGCAATGGCCGCGTTTTGTATGCTCGGTGGTGACGCCCAACTCGTGCAGTTGCACTACAGTCTCAGCGATGTCTCCGGTAGTTCCGGCGGTGGCTCGGCTGGGACTCCGCCGCCATTCTACGAAGCGCCCATCTTCCTGCGCGAGCGTCAGAATTTTCCCTACGACGGCGGAATGGTTTTCCACGAAGCGATTCGTCAGCATCCCGACAACAGCGCGCCCGGCTTTCTTGATAGCGTTTACAAGCGGCTGCCCGTTTCCACTGCCGAAATCCTGCATCCTGAAGAGCTCTATTTCGCCAGTGAGCCGTTTGTGCCGGTTGATTTTGAATGGGACGATCTTGCTGTTGCCGGAGTTGATCCTTTTGTAAGTAATGTCGCCGGGGAACTCAATGTGATGCTGCTTATGAAGGTAGTGATGGCACCAGATCTGGCTGCAGAAGTCGGCCATGGCTGGCGCGGCGATCGCTACATCATCTATCCTGGCGAGGACAAAGGTGACGGCATCACTGCTGATCACGTTTTCTGGCGCACGACATGGGCGACTGCTGAGGATGCTCGGGCATTCGCCGATGCCATTCAGAAATCCCTCACATTCCGCTATTCCATTCCAGTGCAAAAACGCTACCTGACCGATGCTGGATTCATTGTCAATGATCCTGCTCGAACCCTTCGCATTCGCACCAGCGCGGATGGTAAGACGGTGCAGGTAGTCAATGCCAGACTTGATACCTTTGCCGATGCGATGGAAGCAAAGCTGGGACTGCCCTGATTTTACGAGTCATGTTCGGTAAACACGTTTTTTACGAGGGCAGAGTGCAGGGAGTTGGATTCCGCTACACCGTAAAGTCACTGGCCAACGAATTCGAAGTGTCCGGTTGGGTGCGCAATCTGCCAGATGGCCGCGTGGAACTTCTCGCCGTGTCTGCGGATGACGAGGAACTGGATGCTTACCTTCAGGAGATTCTCGACAGTCGACTCGCGCATCACATTAAAGGTGTCGACGTCACCGATGCCGAGGTTCCCGATGACCTGCGCGGATTCAAAATTCGCGAGTGATCACCGATCGTCTGGCTTGCTAGGAATATGAGTCTGGTGACCAAAACATTCTCGTTCCTCAGCATCAAACCTTACGTTTGGTTTGAAGCCGGTGTGCATCGATCGCGCAGTCATCTTGCGGTCATTGTGTTTTCGTTAGGGGCTTACTGCAAGCGGGTCGAAATTGATCCTGTTCTAAGGATGGTCGTGGTCACCCGGAGGTATTTGTGGATACTTCTATCGCGGAAGCGCTACCACTTTGACGATGTGCAAAGGATCGACTACCCCAGCGATTCGTCCCTCGGTTTTCTCAGTTTCGACTATGAGAATGAGCCGACGGATCAGCTGGATATGTTCCGCGTAGCTCTGGAACTGAAGTCGCGGAAGAAAGTGGTGCTTTGGACCTTTTATGGGGAAGGTTCTGTCGTCACTGGTTGGAGTGGTGTTTTGCTCGGTGGCGATTCCCTGGTCGATCTGTCGGGCGATCAAGCTGATGCATCGCTGGGCTACGCCAAGGTGCTGTGTGCGATGCTGGACAAATCCCTGACGTGATTGATATTGGCAGGAAGTTCGTCAACTGTTGAACGTTGGATAAAATCGATCATCTTATAGCGCAGAGTGCCCGGGCATTGTGTGCGGTCGCTCCGGTTTTGCCGCAGCACGCACGGCTGCAGCAAGAGATGGAGGATGCTACCCGGGCAGCTGAGCGGGGCTACTTTCTTCCCGATGAGGATGAACGCGTGCGCGGTGCATTCGCCCGGTATCTGGGAGTGCGCGCGGCCTTGCATGAAACCATTCGCGATCTGGAACCGGTCTACAAAAGCGGATCGCTGATGCCAGATGAGCAACGGTTGCGTGTCTTTGCCGTAGCATTTTGTGCCGCCTGCATGCTGATGCGCTCGGCTCGATTCCTGGTCGACAGCTACGCCGGATCGAAGACCATCTGGCGAAAACTGGATGAAGCGGAGCCGCGCTACGGACTTCCTCGCAAGCAATTTTCACAGATCTATTCCTCTGCCACTCAGCCTTTCAATGTCTGGAGATTCTACCGTGCGGTTGCCTTTGCGCAGTCGCATGCTGATGCCATTCGGGCATTGGCATCAGAGCCGGATATTGCTCCTGTGATTCAGCTTTTGCAGGAGGAGCAGCACGAAGCGCTGCGCATCAGCAAGCGCGCTGAAGCAAAGTATCGGCTGCGTTATTTCTGGCACAGCATGAATCGCAGGAGGAACTCAACTTTGAGCCAGATTCTGTTCGCACTGTTCGAGGGATCCGGCCGGGCGATCTCTGAGATGCAGAATCCGTTCCATCAGAAACGTGTCTCGCCGGACGTTATTCGCGAAGTCCGCCGCCTCCTGCGTCCTGGTGATGCCATCGTTACGCGGCACGATGATGCCGTCAGCAATTTGTTCTTACCCGGCTACTGGCCGCACGCCGCGCTCTACATCGGCAGCACCGAAGAGCGCCGGGCAATTGGAATGGAAATGGATGCTGGCCGCTGGCAGCGTGGTTGCAATCCAGCTCGTGTGCTTGAGGCGCGCAAAGATGGGGTGCGCTTTCGTCGGTTGACGGACACGTTGCATGTCGATGCTTTTACGGTGGTTCGGCCCAAATTGGAGCCCGCATCTGTTGCCTGCGCCCTGTCCCGCGCCGCAGAACACGAAGGGAAGTTTTACGACTTCGAATTCGATTTCAGACGCTCTGACAGGCTGGTATGCACGGAGCTCGTTTACCGCGGGTTTCATGCGGTCGGCGGGCTCAAGTTCCATCTTACAGCGCGCGCGGGAAGGCCCACTTTTTCAGCCGAAGATTTACTCGATCTGGCTGTTCATGGCAATGGTTATGAGGTGGTTGCCTTGTACGGTGAGCACCGGAATAATCGACTTCTCACGGGACAGACCGCACGCGACCACCTGGCTGTCACCTATCAGTCAGCTGCCGCCGCAGCCAGTGGAATAATAACAATTCCGTAATCGAATTCACAGGCATTTGTTTAGATCGCAATGCTCTTTTGTCTACTCTTCCCTCCATATTCCCGACTGTTCACTGGTTTCACTTTCACGCCTATCCCATCATTTCTATGAAAAAGCCTATCGTAATTACTGCATGGATTGCCTCCTGTGCTGCCGCTTTCGGACTCGGTAATTTTTTAAAGAATGGCGATACAGATCCCGCGATCAATGGAATCAATGGTGGCAAGGGTGGCCCGCTTTTGTCTGCTCAGGGCGGTGCCCAAATCGCTGGCCCAGATGTGCGGGGCACAAAAAAAGCCACGACCGATAATCCATTTGCTGCTTACATCCGTGGAGGCGTGATCTCAAGCGAAGATATGAAGACGCTGATGAAAGATGTGATGGATGAGAACGATCCGCTTAAACGCATGGAGATGTTCAATCATTTGCTAGCCAACTTGACACCAGAGAATGCTAAAGATGCCTACGACCAACTGCGCAAGTCGCGTGGTCGAGGCGATATGGAAAAGTCGCAACTTTTTCTCAATGCCTGGGGGCGGATCGATGGTGCTGGTGCCATGGCTGAACTCATGGCACGAAGAGAAACAAGCGAGGGCGAAGACAATGGACGCGGCGGGCGTGGCGGTCGAGGTGGCGGCGGCGGAGGTCGGGGCGGCGATGGCTTCGAAATGATGAGCATCCTCAGTGGTTGGGCAACAACAGATGCCACCGAGGCGACCGAGTATCTGAACTCTAATAGTGATCTCGAAGGGCGTGAGAAGACGATGCTGCAGGCGGGAATTGTGCAGGGGCTCCTGGTGAATGGAGTAAGTGATGCGATGAAATTTGTCAGCGATCTGCCGACTGGCGATAATAGTCGCGAGTGGATGATGAGCTCGATTGCGAGCGAAGTTCTCGAAGGCGGAATCGACGAAGCAGCCAGCTGGGTGACGAGCATTTCAGATTCACAGTTGAAGGAAGGGGCGCTGAACCGAGTGATCGATCAATACATGCGAGAAGACATTGATGCCGCAGCGGAGTGGGTGTCAACGATGTCAGGGGAGTCATACGCCAATGATTCTATTCGCCAGGTTGCAGAGCAAATGGCGAAGACTGATCCGATGAAGGCGCTGCAATGGGCAGACGCTCTGGCAGAAGACGCGCAGCCACAGGTCTACCGCGAAGCGCTCAATGAGTGGGCAAAGACGGATGCCACTGCAGCTAGCGAATACCTGCTGGCCATGACAAACTCGCCCGAGCGCGACCAGGCGATCACGGGATTGACCTCAACTTTGAAACGAGATGAGCCCGAGTCCGCTCTCGTCTGGGCGCAGGAAATCAATGATCCGCAACTCAAGGAAAGTACGCTGATCGACGTCGCCAGGAATTGGTACTACTCTGACGATAAAGTGGCCGCTGGCACCTGGTTGGAAACAAGCGGCTTTTCGCCCGAGGCAGTTCAGCAAGTGATCGCTGAGCAATCGCGCGATGAATCCCGTGGCTTTGGTGGCGGCCGTGGGCGCGGCCGTTGATTTTCGGACACACGATTGCTGTTGCATCCCGGAGGAGATCGTGAGCAAATCGGAGTATGTGTTCCCTTGTACGAATTTTTCTAGCCCTGTTTTTCGCCGCATCCATCCGCGCCGACGATTCGATAACCATTCCACCGCCACCATTGCCGGACCATGAGCGCTCGGCCATGGACAAGGACTACACTGAAACACTGCAGGCGCTGACAGAGCAAATTGCGCGCGATCCCAAGTCCATCGGCCTCTATTCCAGAAGGGGTGACTGCTACCTGTTTCTCGGCGACTTCGAGAAATCGGAGGCCGATTACGAAAAGATGATCGCACTCGATTCCCAGCTTTTTGCGCCGCACTGGCGACTTGGTATCGCCTACTACTACACCGGAAAATTCGAGGAATCTGCAAAGCAGTTTGAAGCCTACGACGGCTACAACAACCGTGACCGCGAAAATGGAATCTGGCAATACATGGCCCAGGCACACGTTACTAGCTTGCTCGATGCACGCACCTCCATGCTCGAATACGAGCTCTTCGACCGCGAGCCTTTCCCGCAATTGTATGCGATGTTCGAAGGCAAAGATACCACTGACGGCGATGGGATCCTAAAGGAAATCGAGAACGCAAAAGAGATCACCGACACCGAGCGTCAGCGTCGCCAGTTTTTCGCAAACCTTTACGTCGGCATCTTCAAAGAACTCACTGGAGAAACCCAGCAAGCCCTCAACTTATTGCGCGCAGCCGCTGCCAGCAAATGGGGACAAACCGCCAGCGGCGGCCCCACCTACATGTGGCAAGTCGCCCGCATCCACTTTGAACAACTCGCCGAAAGTGTGCGCAAAGAGGAAAAAGAATCCTCTCCACAAAAAGCAGTAGAAAACAGTGCTCCCAATCCAGAGCCTTAGCACAGTAGTGGGATATTCGCTGTGTTCGCTGTAGAGTGCGAGGCTCGACAGCATTTTTTCTACAAGACGCGTTCCCTTCACAAAAGCTTCGTCAAGCCGAAGCGCTCATCAGCTACGAACATCGGTGCCGACATGGTATCAATTGCTGCCGATTCTCACTACACGCAAATAAACCTCGCTGCCATAGGTCGTGCCGGGATCAGTGAGGATAAAAGACTCGCGCTGAGAGCCTGCGAGTTTGGCGGGCATGGCTTCGGTGAAGCCGGACAGGTCAGTGGAGGCATCGACGCGATAGGCCATGCCGCGGATGGCGTTCCATTCGATTCGAATATCGCCGTTTTCGAGCAAGGTGACGTCCACTGCGGTGGAATTCTGATGAATCCCTGCGTTGAAGTATTGCGAGGCAAGGTTCCATGCATCGATGCCGCACTTGGAGCCCATGATGCGACCCGGGCCGTCGTCGGCAGCAACGTGGATGCCGCCAAAGAGTCGTGAGATTCCAGCTTCATCGGCAGCGTCGTAGTAGGTGGCCCACTGCAGTTGCACAGGGGCAGTGGGGCCTAATTCGAAATCGAGTGCGCCTTGGTCTTTGGTGAAAGTGGCCATGCCGCCGGGGAAGTAAGGTGAGCCAGTCATGTTGGCCAGGATTTCTGCTGCTGCCCGGCTGAATGCGCTGTGGCCGGACACATATCCGGCGAAGGCGGGCGTGACAAAGGTGGCGCGCTGATACGGGAGCCAGTCATCCGCCAGGATCCAGTCGACACCTCCATGCTGGGTGAGGGGATCTGTTGGCTCACCGCTCCAGGCATAGAGGGCGATTTCGCCGATGTTGCTCGCAAGGTGGGCATGTCTCTGACCTTCAGCTGCTGAGCTTTCTGTGATCACTTCGACCAACCCGTCTTCCAGTGGGAGGCCTTGAGGATGATAAGACGCGGCTTCAGGATCGGTCGATTGCCCCAATCCTCCACAGTAGCGGATAGCGCTGATGGGGCGCAAGTAGTCGTATTCTCGCTTGCATGCCCATGCCGTGACTGCTGCGTCGTGCACGGCCGCATTGAGAGCGAAGTACATTTTTACGTCCCATTCCAGTGGTGCAAGCTGGGGGCCATTGCCGTGGATTCTGCGCACGAAGTCGGGATGATCGGTGACCTCGTTTGCCAGGCTGTTCCAGTGTCCCGGGGGAGTCTCAGAACTTGGGCCATCGGCCCAGAATTCTGCGATAACGCGGCCGTAGTCAGCCAGGTTGACGATGTTGGGGGCATAGGGTTGTCCGGTAGCGGGGTTGGTGCCGTGACCATTTCCCTGATTGGAGCCGAGCGGATGGTCGCCGCGGATTCCGGGGGAGATGTCGATGCTTGTGTTAGTGTCAGGATCGAGCTGGCTGCTGAAGCGGATGACTTCCATGATTCCCTGTTTGTAGGCAGCATCGGTCTCTCCACTGAGCTGAGGTGGCAGCCCGGGATCGTGGTAGAGAGTTTCATCTGCAGCCAACTGCATCGCGAATGGCCGCACCTTGCCCCAGTGGGATCCGATGTAAATTTGCACCTTGTCTGCTACCAGGCCGTTCTGTGTGAAGGCGACATCGAAGGCGAGTGGCTGCCATCGATTGGGATCGAACATTGATGTGCCAGTGCCCGAAATAATGAGCGGGTTGTTGCGGGGAAAGTAAGTAAAGTCGGTGTAGAGGAAGGGCTCGCGGGATGCGTCGCTGGCGGCAAATGTAAGGATGTTGGCGGCGATCCGGTTGCCGATCGCAGCGGCGGAATCGCCCTGGATACTGGTAATGTCAGGATCGTAACCAAGCGTGACCATTTGCTCTCGAAAGGCAGCTAGAGTGCCGGCTGAGCTGACGGAGATGCTGTAGCGGTGCGTTAGAATCCGGTAGGCGGCGAAGCTGATAGTTTCATTGCGGGCGGCTTCTTTGTCTGGGGTAGCGTGCTTCTTTTGATAAAGGTAGCCGACTGCCAATGCGTCGTAGGCTGCCCAGGCATCCCACATGGCAACGCTGGTGTGAAAGAGATTACGCGCATGAACCGGTGGATTCGGGAAATCATGCCGAATCGCCTCCAGCATCTGCTCGTTCCAGACCCGGGCAACGCTTTGCGCCTGGGCGGTGGGCATGAATGCGAGGATCAGCAGTCCGGCGAGGAAGGAGTGGACGAAGCGGAGATTCATAATTTTGATGAATAATGGTAATGCTCACTAATATTATTAAGCAATATTTAGGATAGTCAAAATTTCAATAGGCGCAAATAGGCTATAAAGAGCAAAATTGACGGGTATTTTGCAGTGATTGAGGCAGATAGTGTGATGGCGGGAGATTCGTGCTTTTCTCATTGTTTGCGAGGCACCGAGAGATATGTTGCCAGCCGCTTTCCCTCCCGTGAGGTGCGCCGCGTTCATGGCAATCATGGCACAGACAGAAATCCATTCGACAGCGATCGTTGGCCCTGACGTAGAGTTGGGTGCTGACATCGTAGTGGGGCCTTATTGTGTGCTGGAGGGCCCCTTGCGCCTGGGCGATGGCTGCCGCCTGCAGAGCCATGTGGTGATCAATGGGCCGACGGAAATTGGCAGCCGTAACCATTTTTACCCGTTCTGCTCGATCGGTCAGCAGTCGCAGGATCTAAAGTACTCGGCGGAGCCAACGCATCTGATCATCGGTGATGACAACACGTTTAGAGAAGGCGTGACAGTGAATCGTGCGACAAATCCCGGCGATGCTACGCGCATCGGTAGCCATGGAAATTTTCTCGCCTATAGCCACATCGCGCATGACTGCACGGTGGGCGATCACGTCATATTCTCGAACAACGGAACGCTCGCCGGGCATGTGGTGGTAGAGGATCGTGCAGTGATCGGCGGATTGAGTGCCGTGCACCAGTTCTGCCGAGTCGGGCAGTTCGCGATCATTGGCGGCTGCGCAAAGATCGTGCAAGACGTGCCACCATTCATGATCGTCGATGGCAATCCGGCAAAAGTGCGCGGCTTGAATTCCGTAGGTCTCGGCCGGGCAAACACCGACGACTCAGATATTGAAGCACTAAAAAAGGCATTCAAATTGTTGTTCCGCAGCGAACAGAATTTCACCCAGGCGGTCTCAAGCTTACGCATTTCAGACGTCGCCGGCTGCGCCAAGGTCGATTACCTGGTGAACTTCTTAATGGCCAGCCAGCGCGGCGTTTGTCGCTGACAGAATAAGATATAGGATGTAACAGGTGAAAATCGAGTGCCGGGGGCCGGCGAAGTAAGTGGCACCGCTATCTAACGCCCGTGAGGCGGCGATCATTCCGATCATCTGCCACCCCGCCAGCAAACAGACCAGCCTAATGTCAGGGTGTTGCCTTGCTTTCCATACCGATGGACAGGGTCGTGTCGGTAGAGATGGGTTTCCTTCTCACCGAGGTAAGTGGCAGTGGCGACAGGCGAGACAGCCGCAAATCAGCCTCATGGACAAGCTGGAAGGTCAAGTCTTCCACACTCAGTGGCGCAGTGGCCGGAAGTGATTGACCGAGTGGGACTCCCCGAACTATCTTCGCGGGAGCCAAACAGTCTCAGTATTTACACCATGATCTGGTACTATTGCAAACAAGGATATGCCCTTCTACGGAATGATTTAGCGGCCGAAGATCACTGGTTTGGAGGGGATCCGTATCACAAGGGAGCAGAATGCCCCTCATGCCTTATTCGTCTTTTGTTGATTGCGGATTTGATGCGTGTCCTTCCGATTACTGGAGGAAGCACGAATCTTTCACGAATGGGACCGGATACCACTCTACTACTGCTGGAGATGCGCTGATGACATATCATATCGCTTCACCAAGCGGGGTAAGATCAAGGTTTTTGATCGTGAGGGGTGTCCACAGGGGGATGACTTCCCCTATCGGGGCTTTCCTCACCAATTCTCCCGCAAACCAGTTTCTCTTGTTCCCATTCCCTATGAGGTCGCCAAATTGCTTGCCATTTCCCAAGAGATCGACGAGGACGAAGATTGGCTGTCCGACGACGATCGGAATCTGATCGCGAAAGAGTTGTCTCCGTTGCGACATGATGGTTTTGGCGAGGAAATGAGGCACCAGATTGGTGGGCTCGTCAAATGTGTTCAGGGACACGAACACGTGAGATGCCCAAACAAGAAGTGCGAGCGTCACAAACTCTTCAAGGATTCCAAAACGTTCCACATGAAGGAACTCGCTGTCATTCACAATGATCCCAGATCCGGTCTACCGATGGTGGAGTCTCTTGAAGAATTTGAGCGCACATCACGTTTTAATGATTGGGTGCAACTGGTCTACTGGATTTGTGATGAGTGCTTGGCGATCACGGCTACCAACCGTTGTGACTGAAGCAAGCAATCGAGAAATTTAAATTAGGGACGTGGCGGTGTCCTTTTAAATCCACGTCCCTTATCCTCCGCACTGAATACTCGATTGTTAGTTGCATGCCTGCCACTGAAGGTCGGGATGCAGAGCTTCTGGCGGTGCGTATTCGAATTGGAGAACGCGACGGTGCGAAGGGAGTCACCGATCGGCTGGAGGCGTGCAGCAGCAGGGGAGACATGACGAATACGTCGCCAGGGCTGCACTTACAGAGGACTTCATTCCGGCTGTCCATGTTCAGAAGTTCGGCAGCTAGGTGGCGCTGCAGATGAGACATAGGCAGCACTCTGAGTGCTCCATTTGTCACACTGGTTTCGTCGAGGTGAATACGGATGGTACGCATGGATTCGAGGACGGCTAGCGGCGGTTGCACGTGCGGTATTCCATCTTTCACCGTCCATGGCCCATAGCCGGGTACGTCTGCGCGTTGCTTCACTGCAATCGTCAGATCCTGGTGCCAGGGGACGGGCCAGTTTGCCTGCGGAGTTTTGTCGAAAAGGATGCCGCGCACCGGCACGCGATCTGGCGCTAGCTGGGAAACGATGCGCCGCGCGCTGGCGAGTTCCTTGAAGCGCCTGGAGGCGTTGAAAAGATCGCGTAAGCAGGCTTGACCGGCTGCCTCCGCGATGCGCCGGGCTTCAGTTCGCAGCTCTTCGACTTCTGCTCGATCGAAGACGGAGCGAACGATCGCGAACCCGATTCTTTCGATTGAATCTTCAGTGTTCACTACTCACGTGCGAGAAGTCATCTATGATGTTGGTGCTGCAACTGCATGCGCTCTGTTTACCACCGCAGTGGTCACTGCTTCTACGGTGATGGCTTCCATGCAGCGGAAGTCAATCGGGCATTCGCGCAGAAAGCATGGGGTGCACTCGACGTGTTTGCGCAGGACGGTGTGATTTTTGCCCAGTGGGCCGGTCCATACGGGTTCGGTTGAGCCAAAGATGGAAACGGTTGGGATCCCTAACATAGCGGCCAAGTGCATGGTGCCAGTGTCATTTGTCAGCAGCAAATCGCAGTCACGGAGATGTTCGATGAGTTCAACGATGGTCGTTTTGCCAGCAAGGTTGGTGGAATTGCCGGAAATGCCGTCGGCAACTTGTTTGCCGAGATCGGATTCCTTGGGCGAGCCGAAGACGAGCCACTCACAGTCGATCTGCTCAGACACGGCGCTGGCGGCCGCAATGAATTTTTCTGCTGGCCATCGTTTCGCCGGGCCATACTCAGCACCCGGACACAATCCGATGCGCACCACGCCGTCTGGAGCGGGCTCGGGCGGCTCACCGAGAGCGGATGCAAATTCCTTTTGTTGCACGGCAGCGCCCACACGCTGCGCCATGCGCAAGTAGTGGCGGACGTGATGTTCGACCGGGCCATTGCTGCGTTCAGGGATGATTTGATTGAGCAGCCAGCGACGGTTATGTCCTGCATAACCAATGATGCGATCGATGCCGGCGATCCATGCTTCGAGTCCTGTGCGCAGGGAATTGGGCAATAGCAGGGCTACATCAAAGATCACCCCGGGCTGTTGTTTCAAGCTGCGCGCGACTTTGAAAACGCCGTCTTTGCTGCTTTTGGTGATGACATCATCGACTTCGGGAACAGCCTTCCAGATGTCCGCAATGTTGTCCGGTGTGAGCACCGTGATGATCGCGTCAGGACGGCCCTGTTTGATCGCGCGAACGGCGGGCACCGCCATGCAGGCATCGCCCAGCCAGTTTGGCGAACGCACCAGGATGCGGAACGGTTTGAGTTCCTTTTCCTGCATTCCTGGTGGCAGGCAAATGCCACGCTTGTAGCGACTGACCAGGAAGTTGGGCTTGGGAGTCTTCCAGCGGTTATGCACCCAGAACCAGTCGCGCGGTGACTTGCGGATGACATCTTCAAGAAGCAAATTGAGACGCGCCGTCAGGGTGCTGGCATCTTCGTCAGGATGGTCTTGCGGACGGAATGGTTTGCCTACGTGCATGGCCCATCGCGCCTTGCCAGCAGTGGTCACGGCAATGGTGCAGATCGGCGCGCCCGTGCGTAGTGCCACTAGAGCTGCTAGATTGGATGTCGATGCCAGTCTGCCAAAAAACGGGCACCAGACTCCGCTGTCGCCAGCGTGCTGGTCAGCGAGAATGCCCAGTGATCCATTCGATCGCACATGCGCCAGCGGTTCGTAGAAGCCACCCTTACGATCAAACAATTTAAAGTCCCACCGGCTGCGTCTTTCCTGAATGTGCGCATTCAAGCGTGCATTGGAGAGGCGTTGATAGAGTGTTCCAGGATCCATGCCTGGAGAGATTCTAGGCGTCTGTGCCAGTGCTTCCCAACAGCCCATGTGGCAGATAGCAAAGATCACACCAGTGCCTGCTTCTGATGCTGCCTTTGTGTTCTCAAGGCCGGTCACTTCGACGCGATCAGCGATTGCATCCACTGGCATGGTCAACATCTTGATACTGCTGAGCAGGTTCGCCCCAAGAGTGCGGAAGTGCTCGCGCGTCAGTTTGCGAATCTCCTCGGGCGACTGATCATCACCGAATGCTATCGTGAGATTGCGCACGGCCAGCCTGCGGTAAGTCGGCAGCGCATGGTAAGCAATTCCTCCTGCCAAGCGACCCGCTGTGTAAACCACGCCAATGGGGGCTAGTGAGGCCGCAAATTCGATCGCTCGATAGCCGTAGTAGGCAGCAGCCTGTCCTGCATCCTTAAGGAATGCAGAGCGTTTATCCTTATTGCGTTTCTTCGCCACTGGAGTCGGTCAATAGACTTGGAGTGGCATCCGTTACACTACCACCAAGGTGTAATGGAATTCGACCCTGTCCCGCTATCGTCAAGGATAGCGGATGCGGTCGTGCCAGCGCAGTGCTGGTAGTTATCAATTAGGGGTTGGAGCTTCCTCAGGCTCCGTCACTTCTGCCCCTGCCTCATCCGTAGTCTTCGTGTCATCAGCATCTGTCTCTTCGGTCGGCTCAGTAGTAGCTGAGTCATCCGCAGGCGCATCGTCTTCTGTAGGGGCATCGATCTCATCAACCAGTGGAGTGGGGTCGACAGGAGTATCTACTGGGTCCGTGCCTATCGGTAGAGGTGTAGCATCGGCTGGAGCAGTCTCTTCGTCATCTTCCGTCGTTGCCGATGCCGATGCTGTAGCCTCGAGGTTTTTACCTTGCAGACTGCGTGCCTCAGATGTCCGGGCCTGGATCACAGCCAGTGTCATTGTCAGTACAAAGTAGCCCACCGTCAGGTAGACGGTGCCCTTTTGCAGGAAATTCGTAGTGCCTGAGCCGAGCATACCATCCATCACGCCGCCGCCGAATGCCGCACCGAGTCCTTCTTGCTTTGGACGCTGCATGAGAATGATCAGAAGCATCAGGAGGCAGAGCGCCACCAGAAGCACCATCAGTAGATTGATGACAATGGACATAGTGGGCGAAGATGTACCACCTGTGGCGGAAAGTAAAGGGGGCGTTCAGCGTTTGCTGCGCCATTCACTCGCTGCAGGTGTCAGTGTCCGCAAAATCTCACCGAGATTCACTGCAATGACAGAACACTGTTGCTCGGACGACGAATTACCCCGCTTCGCTTAGCTCAGCCTTGCGCAGCGCGATTTTCACCAGAATCTCAGTAAGGGGCTCGTCATACTGGACGATGTGTGTCGCCAGGCGGAATAATTCACATTCGTCGGGATCAGTATGGTCAAAACCCTCAGGTCCGTCGTTCATCGGCAATTCTTGCAGGGCCGTGGCCCCAGCGTTGGGTTCAAAAGCAATTTCAGTCTCAGTGGTAGATAGGCGATTATGGGACATGTCAGTAACGTGTGGGTATTGAAAAATCATTGGGGTAATCAGGACTTGACCGCAGCAGTTGGAGGGAGCTTCACCAAATCTTCTGCTTTTAGAAGCTCCTTGATCCGATCCTGGATCAACTGGGTCGCTGTTTCAGCGACGTTCTTTCCGTACAGCCCAGAATTCGTCAGCTGATCCAGATAGTTCTTAATCTGAAGCGTAGTGCTGAGCGTGATCTGAACCGTTTCCAGGCTGTTCTTAGTGCGTGCCATGATTTAAACCCAATAAGAATGCCATAATAATCCTCATTTTGTGGATTACAATTAATTCGTCTCAGATTTGCAGATATTCTTTATTGTATTTAACTCGTTAATTGTTAGGGGTTAAAATAATTTCCCGCCGTCCGTTCCCGTATTGCTGCGCAAGATTTCCTTAATCCGACAAAGGAAAGGCGTTCCGATTGAGGGATTAAGTGAAGAAATCACCGACAAACAATGCAAATTTGTAACTATGTGAAAATCAACAAGTTAAAACTTATCGTTATTTTCTTAAAATAAAACGGGTCAATTGGTTTGACGATGGAGGGAGTGGTGCTACTATCGTCACCACTGGCCGGAAACGTCAGACGCGACTTCGATTTGAACGTCGATGGCAACTTAATTTGTTGCGATCGGCTTTTTTGTCCCCGCGATTCGTTCTTTTACATTTACAGGAACTCGATTTGAGCTGCCGATACGGCTCGAATCTGAGAAGAAGATAAGGTTAATTTGTACGCTGCGCATCGATCGAAATGGTGCGCACGGACAGAACCAGCGTGATAGCTGTGCACCTTTCGGGGTGTTCAAAAATCATGTAAGGTTCTGACCAGTCAATATTTTCTATACGGAGAGTTTGATTCTGGCTCAGAACGAACGCTGGCGGCGTGGATAAGACATGCAAGTCGAACGGAGAATACGAATAGCTTGCTAATTGTATTTTTAGTGGCGGACGGGTGAGTAACACGTGAGCAACCTGCCCGAAAGTGGGGAATAGCCCGAGGAAACTCGGATTAATACCGCATATGATTCTACAAGTATCTTGTAGAAATCAAAGCTGGGGATCGTAAGACCTAGCGCTTTCGGATGGGCTCGCGGCCTATCAGCTTGTTGGTAAGGTAACGGCTTACCAAGGCTACGACGGGTAACTGGTCTGAGAGGACGACCAGTCACACTGGAACTGAGACACGGTCCAGACACCTACGGGTGGCAGCAGTCGAGAATCATTCGCAATGGACGAAAGTCTGACGGTGCGACGCCGCGTGGAGGATGACGGCCCTAGGGTTGTAAACTCCTGTCATCAGAGAGTAAGGTTTTGTGGTTAATAACCATAAGAATTGATAGTATCTGAAGAGGAAGGGACGGCTAACTTCGTGCCAGCAGCCGCGGTAATACGAAGGTCCCAAGCGTTGTTCGGAATTACTGGGCGTAAAGCGTGTGTAGGCGGTTAGGTAAGTCAGATGTGAAATCCCGGGGCTCAACCTCGGAACTGCATCCGATACTGCCTGACTAGAGGACTGGAGGGGAGTCTGGAATTCTCGGTGTAGCAGTGAAATGCGTAGATATCGAGAGGAACACTAGTGGCGAAGGCGAGACTCTGGACAGATCCTGACGCTGAGACACGAAGGCCAGGGTAGCGAACGGGATTAGATACCCCGGTAGTCCTGGCAGTAAACGGTGCACGCTTGGTGTGGGAGGATTCGACCCCTTCCGTGCCGGAGCTAACGCGTTAAGCGTGCCGCCTGGGGAGTACGGCCGCAAGGCTAAAACTCAAAGAAATTGACGGGGACCCGCACAAGCGGTGGAGTATGTGGCTTAAT
>JBNMNB010000003.1:27500-96001 GCA_051270635.1 Verrucomicrobiales bacterium
GAGATCCTGCGCCTAAAATGATTGGCGATCAAGCGGTATACCGAAGCTCTGGGTGCACAGTTTACTGTGTGCGGTAGAGGAGCATTGTCAGCGCGTTGAAGCATGATAGCGATTGACCGTGGAGTGCTGACAAGAGAGTATGCAGACATGAGTAACGATAAGACGGGTGAAATCCCCGTCCGCCGTAAACCCAAGGTTTCCTGGGCAACGTTTTTCGTCCCAGGGTTAGCCGGGACCTAAGCCGAGGCCGAAGGGCGTAGGCGATGGAAAGCAGGTTAATATTCCTGCGCCTCCGAAACTTAAACTACAAGGACGCATGCACGGAGAGATAATGGCGACCGATAGTGCCAGAAGTGCGGCTACGGCCAAACTCACCTTCTCGAAGAGTGTGCCTAGAAAAGTTGTAGTGAATGCTAAGGGGCCCGTACCGTAAACCGACACAGGTGGGTGAGTAGAATATACTAAGGCGCAAGAGTGAAACCTGGTTAAGGAACTCGGCAATCTAGCCCCGTAACTTCGGAAGAAGGGGTGCCTGCTTTTTAGCAGGCCGCAGTGAAAGGGCCCAACCGACTGTTTAGCAAAAACACAGCATTCTGCCAAGACGCAAGTCGACGTATAGGATGTGACACGTGACCAATGCCAAAAGATTAAGGTAAGGTGTTAGGCGTAAGCCGAAGCTCTGAACCCAAGTCCTGGTGAATGTCGGCCGTAACTATAACGGTCCTAAGGTAGCGAAATTCCTTGTCAGGTAAGTTCTGACCTGCACGAATCGTGTAACGAGTTGGGCGCTGTCTCAACCAGGAGCTCAGTGAAGTTGTAATGCCGGTGAAGATGCCGGCTACCCGCAGAAGGACGGAAAGACCCTATGGACCTTAACTGTACGCAGTCACTGTTTTTTCGGTTCCGATGCTCAGCGTAAGTGGGAGACTGTGAACCTAAGCTTTAGGGCTTGGGGGAGTCATCAATGAGACACCACCCTTTGGTTTCGGAGAATCTAACCTCAGACCTTATAACAGGTTGAGGGACAATGGCTGCCGGTCAGTTTTACTGGGGCGGTATCCTCCTAAAGAGTAACGGAGGAGCGCGAAGGTTGGCTCAGCCTGGTTGGCAATCAGGTTTCGAGTGCATTGGCATAAGCCAGCCTAACTGTGAGACCTACAAGTCGAGCAGATACGAAAGTAGGTCAAAGTGATCCGGCAGTGGAAAGTGGAATCGCTGTCGCTTAACGGATAAAAGGTACCCTAGGGATAACAGGCTGATCCTGCCCAAGAGTTCATATCGACGGCAGGGTTTGGCACCTCGATGTCGGCTCATCACATCCTGGGGCTGAAGAAGGTCCCAAGGGTCCGGCTGTTCGCCGGTTAAAGTGGTACGCGAGCTGGGTTCAGAACGTCGCGAGACAGTTCGGTCCTCTATCCTCTGTGGGCGTAGGAAACTTGTGGGGTTCAAACTCTAGTACGAGAGGACCGAGTTTGACGCACCTCTGGTGATCCAGTTGTTCTGTCAAGGGCATTGCTGGGCAGCTAAGTGCGGAATAGATAAGCGCTGAAAGCATCTAAGCGCCAAGCTACTCCCGAGATAAGGTTTCCCTGAAGGATCGTGGAAGACTACCACGTTGATAGGCTACGGGTGTAAGCATGGTAACATGTTCAGCTTAGTAGTACTAATCATCCGATCGGCTTGATTTTATTTCTTAAATAATCGTTATGCTATCTTCTATTGAAATCTGTGGGAAGAAATTCCCGTGGACTTGTAAGAACTTTCTACCCTGATATGCAGTTGTCAGCGAATGTGCCATGTTCGGCAAAGGTTTCGCTCCCAGTCGTTTTGAGTTTGCTACTGATGCAGCCAGAACGATCAGCAGCAGAACCAACCGGAACAAAACCCGTTCTTTGATCAACTAAAAACCAAATCGACACCTGACCCATCATATGAGTCGTCAGAAGTCTGAGAGCACTCGTTGTAGTTGCACCAATTGCCTCCCTATTTACAGGCAAAGACATGCAGCACACCAATGAAGAGCTAACAGGATTCTGGTGACCATAGCGCAGTGGACCCACCCGTTCCCATCCCGAACACGGAAGTGAAACGCTGCAGCGCCGATGGTAGTGCGGCGAAAGGCCGTGTGAGAGTAGGTCGTCGCCAGTTTTTAACCCACCTTCCTACAAGAAGGTGGGTTTTTTCGCGCCCAGGGTTCATGACTTATTCCCATGGGAATCATGGAGTCTGACGAATCCGGACGAAATGAACGGTGTCGGATGACTCTTTTCGACAGAATTTCCAGAATTCACCTAAAATGGGAAAGGCACGGGAAGGAGGATTATTGTTGTCTGAGAGACGGCGGGGTAGGGGGCATGGTGATGCCTTAGATCTTAGAGGATGGTCGAACCTTAGAGGCTTCTGACGGGCTGTTTGAAAATTGTTCTTTAGGTGCTGGGGGGAATGTCGTAATTTTGCCAGATGATCTGTGGTAGATTTCTAAACTTGTTGGCAATTGGTGGGTTCTCCCTTTGGCTTCATGCTCATGTCGTTTGCTTCAGTGAAGCTGGATTTTCTTCGCGGTCCAATAATGTGACGCGGGTGAAGATTGGGCCTGGCTCCTCTGCTGCGAAGTTGGACAAAAACGCTGTCGGGAAGAATTTGGGCCGAAAGTCTCTCGACCGAATGAAGGCCAATTATCGCTATGCGAATCTTACGGATGATCAGATTCAGGAAAAAGTGCGATTCCTACGTAAGGGGATTATTTGCTCCATTGAGTTGATCAAGAAAGAGAATAGAGAAGTAGGAGAAGGATTGGAGCGGCTCTATTTGACAGATGGGATCTGCATTGGTCTGGCACCGAAGAGATATCGAGTGAAGGCGGAGATCAGGATCGACAACAAAGCGGGATTTACGACGAAGGAACCGATCAATGTCTATTTTCCTCTCTGTGAGGAACCCATTCTTACAAGCTTCGAATTGTTTCAGTTGTTCGATAATTTGAGTCACGAGGGGCTCCACGGAACGCAGAAGGTTGATTACAGTTTCCGGCCAACTCTGGCACAGGCGAAGGACATTCATGACAAGGAGATCGATGCACATCAGGGGCAAGTCGATCGACTGAAACGAATGAAGACTGCATTGGAAGGAATCATTATGGATGGAAAAGTTCCGGCTGATACCAGCGGTGCCATCCGCGACTTTGCGGACGCAATTGCTAAATCATCGAACGCGGCAGACCTGGCGAAATCGTGGCTCGCCGGAGTGAAGAAGGAATTGCAGGTACAGATGAATCTGGTGGAGTTCCGTGGCCTGCACAAGACGGCTGCGTGTTTAGCTCTGGATGGAGAAACCGATTTTGCCCCGACGCATGAACAGCTTAAGAAATACAAGGTCTGGTTTGATTTTTACAAAACTCAGGGACGTGAATGGAGCCCGATTGCGCCATACTTTACCAGCCCTCCGCCGAAAATTGAGAAGAAGGTGGGCTCGAGGATTCCTGAAATCACTGGAGAGGCAAAGTTCGTGATGGTGTACCCCGAGAAGGATATTCAAAAAGAGGTGGCCGTTCCGGGAATGGATACCGTGGGCGATGGATTGATTGTTGGCCAGGATTCGGAAAATCCCCGGCTCCTCATTGGTGGTTGGGACATCAGTAATAATCAGGGAGTGATCGTATCCTACGACTTGGATCCTGCCGATGGAGCGCTTATCGACGGTTCCGAACAGGAGATGATTCGCACTGATATGGTAACGGGATTTGAAATGGCGGAGAACGAATCGGGAGATCTATTTGTGTTGAACAGGAGCAATGGTGCGGTCTGCAGGGGGGAAGATACGGACAAAAATGGACTGCCAGATAGGCTTGTGCCAAGCGGTTACCTGCCAGTTCTCGTCGGGACGGAATTTGGGTTTCCGCAGGATTTCTTCTTTGTCGGGGACAATGAAATTTTCGCTGATGGCTTTCAAACCGGGACGGTGGCTCCCTGGTCGTCACCTGGCAGTCATACTCGAAGGAATGTCGAAAGCGGAAATTTTGAACACGGAGTTGTGCAGCAATTTGGCAAGGACGAGGGATTTTCCCCGACGGTCACTGGGTTGCCCTATGAAGGATTGGATTTTCTAGAAGTGGGAGGCACCGCCGGGGCTACCTGCACAGCCTGGTTTAACACACCGGGGCAGGAGCCGAGAGCAGTGGGTTCCTCTCTACTTAGCTGGTGTGGTTCGACCTTTATTCAGCTGGATGAGCCGATCAATGCAACGGACTCGATTATCCTAACAGATTCCTTAGATGGGGGATCTGCGGAGTTTTTTTGTGTCCCTGCGCCGACATCTTTTCCAGATGTGGGTCTGAAATTCATTCCGGGTGGTATCATTGAACTGCGCACGGTGACTTACCCTGGCGACCAGGTTCGATTCTTCGACAACAACAATGGGCTCGATGGTGATTGGCAGCAGATAGCTGCAACCACTGCGGATGCATTTGGCAATGCATACTTTCCGATTCTACCCACGATGCATCCCGGGGATGGTCACTACTTTCGCTGTGAAGGAACAGAAGTAGTCCCGCCGCCGGTTGCTCTGGCAGACACGATCACGATTGTTCCAGGTATTACCACATGGATTGACGTCACCCAGAATGATCCTTTTGTGCCGCCAGGAACGAGATTTATTCTGACAAAGGGGCCAGATTTTCCAGAGTCGGTCTTTCTCTGGAGTAATGATGGGAAAATTGAGATTACGATGCCGACATTTGCGGGTCCCCTGGAATTTGAATACCGCCCGGTACGACGCGGGATTCTTGGTGAGCCGGTGCAGGGTATTTTTGAGCCCGACGTCGAAACCTTGAAAGATCCCATTCCTTACAATGGCCCTGACGGAACTCCCTGGGTGCGAGTCCCGGTGCTAGTCGAAACTTCAGGACTGATTTTCGAGCCGGAGTTCAATTATCCACTTTATCAGTTCACCTTTGCTTTCAGTATCTTTGACGAGTGTGTAATCCCCCACTGGCACTGGCGGTTCGGCACTCCCGTCTATTCATTTGAGGCGCCGCTTGTTCTTGTAGACGATCCAGATCCACCTGTATGCGGATATGGCACTGTCTTAGAAGTTCCTATCCGATTCTACCAATTGCCGCAGGATGCTTTTAAGGATTTCGCGGACAAGCACCCATGATCCGCACGGGATTCCTGATCCTTGCTTCTCTGTCGTGCAGTTCCGGGGCAGTCCTTTTTTCTGCCGCTCTCTCTCCTGATCAGGTCGTTCCGAAAGTGGACGCGTGTGATCCTCTGGTAGATATCGATTGTCGACCAGTTCCGTCGCCGGTTGGCATTTTCGACGGCATCTGCAGTGGCGCTGCTTTCGCTAGATCTGAACAATGGTGCGCCGTTCCTGGAGTATGAGATTCAGTTTTTTGATCTGGATTTAAGAAACGCCGTTACGGGAATTCACATTCACTTTGGGCATTCCGTATCAGTGATGGATGTCCCGGCATTGGTGCCGCGTCACTTTGATCCGAGTGCGTCCATTGGTCGACACGTTCTCAATATTTATGGGCTTCCGCGTGAAGATGATGCTGATCTCATGGTCGATCACGAGTCAAATCGCCTTTCTGGCCGCTGGGATAACTCCGATCAAAATCTAGGGCCGAATGGAATGCCTGACGCGACAGACTCGATCGCGATTGGCGCCGTTCTGGATGATCTGTTGTCCGGTGACCTGTATTTTCAAGTTCACACGAAAGTCTATCCTGCGCCATTTACAGCTGAGCTGAGAGGCCAAATTCTGCCTGTTCCTGAGCCAAGTGTTGGCATTCTTTTCCTGGTAGGATCGGGGGTGCTGTTCATCATGCGCAGGAGGCTGGTCACAGGTTCATGAAAGAGCCTATGGGGTGCTAAGGCTGTTTTTGCGAAATCGCCGTATTTTTATTTAGAATAGTTCTTGATAAAGATAACACTCTTTCTATCGTAAAAGTTGTCATGGTGATCAAAAGCGACATTTCCAGTGATTCTGAACCCACGCCGGCACTTGAGCTGGGCGGGGATTTTCGGATGACCAGGCAACGCCGTGAAGTGTATGAGGTGCTGATGGAAGAGCGCGATCACCCGACCGCGACTGAAGTCTTCATGCGGGCCAAGGAACGGATGCCGACCATTTCCCTCGCCACCGTCTACAACTGCCTGGAGACGATGAACCTGTGCGGATTGGTGAAGAAGGTCAACCTGGATCGTGCGCCTTCCCGATATTGTGCCAATCTTAAAGAGCACGGGCATTTCTATTGTGAAGAATGTGGTCACGTGGATGACATCACATTGAAGTCGCCATCTGATTTCAGCAGCATGTGGAAATTGCCCAGAGGCGCGGCGGTTGATCACTTCGAAGTTGCCATTCGTGGCACTTGTCCCGGTTGTGTGAAAAAAGCAGAGAAAGCAGAGAAAGCAGCCAAGGCCGCTCACAAGAAATCCTAGCTGCCTTTCCCTTTCTCAACATGAATTCCAAGTTCGCTACTGCGAATGTGGGATCCAGACCGCCTCTACCGACGAATACACCTTTACCAAAGAAGAACCGACAGACGCAACGACGCCTACGCTATCGCAACCGATGAAACTCGAAATTAAAAACCTGCACGCTGAGATCGACGGCCAGGAAATCCTCAAGGGGCTGAGCCTCGATATTCCTAAAGGAGAAGTTCACGCCATCATGGGCCCGAATGGATCCGGCAAGAGCACGCTTTCCAAAGTCCTGGCAGGACACGACGATTACGAAGTCACTGGGGGCAAAGTTTTGATGGACGGTGTCGATCTTCTTGGCATGGAAGCGGACGAGCGTTCGCGGGCTGGGTTGTTCATGGCATTTCAGTATCCCGTGGAAATTCCCGGAGTGAGCAATGCCAATTTTATTCGCGCTGCCCTGCAGGCTCGACTGCCGAAAGGGGAAGAACTGGACGCGGTCGATTTTTATAAGGCACTCTACGCGAAGATGGATGAACTGGAGATCGACCGGAAATTTACGGCGCGCTCAGTGAACGAAGGATTTTCAGGAGGCGAGAAAAAGCGCAATGAGATCCTGCAAATGGCCATGCTCGAGCCCTTTTATTCTGTGCTGGATGAGACGGACAGTGGTCTGGACATTGACGCCCTGAAGGTTGTTTCCAGAGGCGTGAATGCAATGCGTTCACCGTACCGCGGATTCCTTGTGATCACGCATTATCAGCGACTTCTTGACTACATTGAGCCAGATCACGTGCATGTGATGGTCGATGGCCGCATCGTGCGCAGTGGTGATAAGAGTCTGGCTCTTGAGCTGGAAGCAAAAGGTTACGACTGGGTTAAGGACGAGGTGGCCGCAGCTGTTTAAGTGACTAAGCATAAATTTTTTCGACGCACAATCTAACGACAATCACAGGAATCAATTATGATCGACGAAGTCCAAACAGTTAAAAGCATCGCCAAGGAAAAAGATTCCGTTGGCGACTTCCGTTTTCCTGAGAAGCACAAACACGATGCAGGATATGGATTGACGTCGAAGACGATCGATTTCATCTCTGATGTCAAAGATGACCCCGACTGGGTGCGGGCGTTTCGTCACAAGGCGTTAGCTGCCTTTGAGGACATGCCGATGCCGACGCATTGGGCGACGAAGGATCTGGAGTCGATTGATTTTGATAAGATTCGTTATTATCTTGCATCGGGTGAAGCGCCAAAACGTAGCTGGGATGATGTCCCGGATGATGTGAAGCGTACCTTTGAGCGTCTCGGAATTCCTGAGCAGGAGCGCAAGTTTCTCGCTGGAGTTGAAGCGCAATATGACAGCGAGGCAGCCTATTCAAACGTCAAGAAAGCGGTCACTGACCAGGGCGTGATCTTTGTGAATAGCACCGAAGGCTTGAAAGAGCATGAGGACATTTTCCGCAAATGGTTCGGCAAGGTCATTCCTACACGCGATAACAAATTTTCCGCATTGAACAGTGCGGTCTTCAGCGGCGGCAGCTTCATCTACGTGCCTCCAGGTGTGAAGGTGAAGCATCCATTGCAGGCATACTTTCGCATCAATTCGGAGAATTTTGGTCAGTTCGAACGCACGTTGATCATCGTCGATGAAGGCGCCGAGGTGATGTATATGGAAGGTTGCACCGCACCGAAATTTGAGACAGCGACGCTGCATAGTGCGGTGGTTGAACTGGTGGCCATGAAGGATGCCAAGATTCAGTACGTCACGGTGCAGAACTGGAGCTCGAACGTGTTCAACCTGGTGACCAAACGCGGCGTGGCGCATGAAAACGCCGAAATCCGCTGGATCGATTGCAACATTGGATCACGTCTGACGATGAAGTATCCTGGCGTGGTAATGAAAGGTCGAAAGGCCCGCGGCGAGGTCATCTCAATCGCGCTTTCGAACACTGGACAGCACCAGGACACCGGCGCAAAGATGATCCATGCTGCCGATGAAACTACGAGTAATGTCATTTCCAAGAGTATCAGCATTGGTGAAGGACGTTCGACTTACCGTGGCCAGGTGCACATTCCCAAGCACTTGAAAGGATGTAAGAACAACACCGAATGTGATGCGCTACTCATCAATACTAACAGCCGCACCGACACGTATCCGGCAATCACAGTGCGTGGCAATGATCATGCAACTCAGCACGAGGCAAGTGTGAGTCAGGTCAGTGAAGATCAGATTTTCTATATGAAACAACGCGGCCTAAGTACGGCAGAAGCGATGAGCTTGAGCGTCAACGGATTCATCAACGATCTCGTGCGTGAGTTTCCTATGGAATACAGCGTTGAACTGAAGCGCTTGATTGACCTGGAGATGGAAGGATCTGTCGGCTAGACCGTGATTGGCCTGGCCGAGCGAGTTCAGGCAATTGACTACCACTACTTTGAAAGATTCAGCATTCCAAAACGACAAAGCGTCCATGACCGAAGCCCTTGCAGAAGCACCCGAAACCGTTGACAGCGCAATTGAAGCGCCCAGCACCGTCAACCGTGTTTTTGATTCTAAGCCTGAGTGGAAACACGGCAATCTTCCGTCCTGGTTTACCCAGGCAAGAGAGGATGCGTGGAACGAATTTCTCGCTCTGCCGATGCCGGGGCGTAAAGATCAATGCTGGCGCTTCGCAAACACGAAGCTGCAGGATTTTTCAGCTTTTGTTGCCTTTGATGCGAGCGCCGCTGACGTCGCCGGATTGATCGAGCGCTCGCGTGGATTGGCGGCAACATCCACTCGAGTGATTTTCGTCAATGGTCGCCTGGTTAAAATTGACGGAGGTGACGAGGGCGTTGTCTGCCTGCCATTCATTGAAGCACTGGCTGAATATGGTTCTGTCATTGAGAAGCATTTCATGACGCGTCAGGGTGAGCTGGGAGGACGCAAATTTGCCGCCCTGCATGCTGCTCGCACAAATTCCGGGGTATTCGTTTTTGCTCCCAGGGGAGTGGAAGTGAAGCATCCTGTGGAAATTTTTCATTGGGTCACAGGTGATAATGCAGCAGCTTTCCCGCACACGCTGGTAGTGACGGAAGACAATGCGAGCGTATCGGTAGTGGAACATTTTCAATCTGCGAACGACAACGAAGCTGGGTTTGCTGTCGGTGCCGTAGAGTTAGTAGCTCAGCCAGGTAGTCGCATTAATTACGTGGGATCGCAGCGCTGGGGTAGCAAGATGAAAGCGGTTCATCTTGCCCTTACCGAAGTGGCGCGCGATGCATCGGTGACCGGATGCTTTGCCCAATTGGGATCGGCATGGTGCCGTGTCGAAGCTGTCAGTCATTTGATTGGAAAGGGAGCGAACAGCAACATGCTTTCCATTGTGATTGCTGATGATAATCAAGAAATCGATCAACGCACGCTTCAGCATCACGCCGAGCCGAGTACCACGAGCAATCTGCTCTACAAAAATGCGTTGTATGGAAAATCACGGTCAATTTTTGCTGGTCTAATTCAGGTCGACGAGGGCGCACACCAGACTGACGCCTACCAAACGTGCAGGAATTTGCTGATGAGCAATGAAGTTGAAGCGAATTCAATGCCCGGGCTCGAGATCAATGCGGACGGCGTCAAGTGCAGCCACGGATCAACATCCTCGAAGATCGACGATGACGAAATATTCTATTTCATCGCACGTGGAATCAGGCCTGACGTCGCACGAAAACTGATCGCGATTGGATTTACGCTTGAGACGATTAAACGTCTTAAGCACGAGGCAATTGAAGCTCTGCTTGTTGGCCAGATCGAGCGGCGATTCGATGAGGTAACTTCGTAGTGAGTCACATAAGAAGGCGTTTTAGCTCAAGGTCGAGCGCATCAGGCGAGTGAAATTGAATTGTGTGCAGTCCGCATTCGCCTGCCGCATCAATGTTGCGCGTCGCGTCATCGATGAAAATAGCACGACTCGGATCGACGCCAAACTTCTCAAACAGAAGCTGAAAAAACTCAGGATCCGGCTTCTTCATTTTCTCCTCGCCACTGACGAGGATGTCCTCAAAGCAGTTGAGGAAATCAAAGCGTTCGCGTGCGATGGGAAATGTTTCGGCAGACCAGTTTGTAAGAGCGAGGAGCCGATGCTTGTTACTCTTTTTCAGTGCAGACAAAATTTCGACCGTTCCATTGATCGGGCCAGCCAGCATTTCTTCCCACCGACCATAGTAGGCAAATATCTCCTTTTGCCATTCTGGATGCTTGGCCGCCAGCTCTGCCATTCCTTCTGCAACGGGCCGCCCGGCATCATGTTGTTCGTTCCAGTCAGGGACGCAAACGTTTGCCAGGAAGAATTCCATTCGATCTTCATCGGCCATGAGTTTGCGATACAAGTGGCGCGGATTCCAGTCGATCAGAACCCCGCCGAGGTCGAAAATAATGGTGTCGATCATACGTTATGAGAATGTGGAAACGCTATGACGGCGGTATCGCATGTCAAGCAGGCCCTCATTGTGCCAATGTGTCATCGCGACGCCCCCCACTCTAGGTTGTCCGGGATTAAATGATCGCCGTCTCCACGCCCCTCATTTGGGCATCGTTTTGATCCTTGAATATATGGTAAATACGATTATTATATAGTTTGATACCGGTGAGAATATTTACGACCATTCAGCAACGATTGAACGAGCCGACCAGCGGAATTGGTTTGGTCGTCTTCCGCATCTTGTTCGGATTTCTCATGGTGTTCGAGGCGCTCTTCGTCTTTTTGCCATGGACGAGAATGATTCTTTCACCCAAGCATTTTCACCTGAATTACCCCGCATTCTCATTTGTCGGGCCACTGCCAGCTCCCTGGTACATTGTTGAGCCTGTGATTTTAGCGGTTGTGGCCATGGGGATGGCAATTGGCTATCGCTTCCGTCTCTGTGCGGTGCTCTTTACGATCATTTTTGCTCACCTCTTTTTCATCGATCAGCTGGTCTTTAACAATCACCTGTATCTTTACATTTTAATGGGAGGTCTTCTAGCTGCAACCCCGGCTGCGGCGTTCTGGTCGGTGGATAGTTACAAAAAGAGGGGGGGGATCGGTTACGGAGCATCTACCGAGACAGGAAAGTTGGTGCCAAAGTGGAGCGTCTACCTGCTGCAATTTCAGTTGCTCATCCTTTACGTTTTTGGTGGCATTGCCAAGTTGAATGGTGACTGGTTGCAAGGCGAGCCTGTGCGCTACTGGGCAAGTTTGCTGCAAGAGCAGGTGTGGTTGGGTGAGCTGCTGATAAAAGAATGGAGCGTATGGGGAATCAGCTATGGGGGGCTTTTCTTTGACCTGCTCGTTGGGTTTTTCCTCCTTCATCGCAAGACATTCCTGCCTGCTGCCTGTGCCGCCATTGCCTTTCATGTCACGAACTCCCAGCTGTTTCTAATTGGCTCATTTCCGGTGTTTGGAATTCTTTCTCTCGTTCTTTTCCTGCCTTCAGATATGGCGCAAAGCATTGAAGCAAAAGTCAAAGGGTGGCTCACGAAGTCACGGGAGGGCGCAGCAGAAGTATCTACCGGTTCTGTATTGCTGCCGGGGAAAATCAACCGAGCTGGAATTGCTCTCGTCGCCATCTATGCCCTCTTTCAAATTTTACTGCCTATGCGTCCATGGTTTTTGCCAGGGAATCCCAGCTGGACTGACAGCAGCAATACCTTCGCCTGGCGCATGATGTTGAATGAAAAGGATGCTACAACCAATTTTATCGTGTCATCAGAAGCGAGGGATCTACTCCTGAAGTATCCTCAATTGCAGCTTACTAGCGATCAATCTGAAAATGTTTCTAAAGATCCCGATTTGATCTACCAGTACGCAAACTGGCTGAGTAGTATTTTTAAGGCGATGGGAATGAAGGATACATCGGTGCGGGTGAGAGCCGTATGCTCTTTGAACGGGCGCCCTTTCCAGCCTATGATCGATCCATCAGTCGATCTTACGAAGGCCGAGAACCCGTTGTTGGGAACTGCGGATTGGATCTTACCTCTTGATCCGAATCTGCCTATTGGCGGCTACGCAAAAACTGATCAGAAGCGGCAAGAATGGGTGCAACAGGCACTCCAGGCGGGGATCTTCGCTGCTAGCAGTAGTAACATGTCAGGCGGAACCAGTAGTTTAAGCTCGGCTGTGAAGGCAATGCCTGAGGATCCGTCAGCCGTCGCCGAAAAATAAGACTACGTGTCCGGCTCGATGTAGATGATGCTTGGCGCGGGGCCTTGCCAGGCAACTTTGACTTTGCTCCTCAGAATCCGCGTTTTTGCAGATTGCCGGGTGCTGCCACTGCTGACGTTCACCGTTGCGGTTACCATGAATTCATTCCCTAACACTAGCACCTCTGGTTCACTTGAAACAGTATACGCGCGGTAGGGAGTACTGCTGATGTAACGATCAAGGATTTCGCCGATCTCCCGCCTGGTGCGCAGGCCGCCAAAGTAGTAGACGGAATCAGCATAGTAGTTCATTTGCGCAGTGTCGTGGCCAGTTTCGCCATCTGCGAAGTAGGCTTTTACGAAATCCCTGGCAACGGCTTCCGTTGCGGGAAGGGCAGATTGATCGATCGCTTCATTGCGCGGGTTCTTGATGGATACAATCAGCGGAGTCTGATTTACGATTTTTACACGGAATGTGTTGTCGAGTTCTTTGGTGATGCGCTTGCCTTCGCGAAAATCATCAAATTCGTAGCGCGATGTAGTTGTTACCTGGTAATCGGTGGCCGAATTTTGAGTGACACTGGGGCCTGACGTGATCGTCATCACGCGGCGTGGGAAGCGTTTCTGGTAGCGAATTGATTCCTCAGCGATCTGTGATTTTGATAATGTTCCTTCGCTCAGGAAGTCGACACGTTCAGCAAAGAAAGTCAGTTGGGATCTGCTGGTGCCGGAGCTGCCGGCGGCAGTGTAAGCGGCAATCATCTCGGCAACCTGGATACTGTGATCAGCGAGTTTTTTCGGCGGAGTTGGTGGTTGCGGACGGTCTTTGAGCTGCTCTTGAAGTTTTTCAATTTCGCTACGGAGTTCGTTGAGCGATTTTTCTTTGTCTTCGTTCAGTTGGCGGATTTCGCCGGTCTGAGCCTGCAGTGTCTTCATTTTCGCCAGTAGTGCGTCACGCTCTTCCTGTTGCTGCTGAAGTCGCTCAACTTCTGCTTTGAGTTCTTCGATAGTCTGGTCGCGCTCGGGAGTGACGACGGGAACCGGATCGATGGTGAGTGGTTGGAGCTCGCGAATGATCGCCAGCAGGCTATCGCGATCGTTGCCGCCATCGAAGTTTTTAAGCACGACATAGAGAACGCCCACGAGTCCAAGTGCGACTACTCCCAGCAGCCCGATGACGACGAAGAGCAGCGTATGCTTGTTGCCGGACGTGGGGGCTACAGGTGTTGGGGCATCAGGAGATTCGATTCGAACCGCTGGCGATGATGTCGTGGATTGGGTGGGCAACACATCGTTGTCGAGGCGGATGCCGCGCTGCAGGATAGGGGAATTTGTCAGGGCGATTGTGTCGAGTTCATCCAATACGGGCGCATTGCCCAGTTGTTCAAGGATCTCAGCAGCGGATTGCGGGCGATTTTCTGGATTTTTTTCAAGGCATGCTGTGATGACGTTCTCCCAGGCTTTTGGGATCGGTTGGCCGGCGATTCCCAGCTCTTGTCGGCGGCTCGCCATCTCGGGAGGAACCTTGTTGAGGATCTGCATTGGAATATCTCCGGCATAGAATGGAGGCCGACTGGTGAGCAGGTCGTAAAGGGTTGCGCCGATGGAATAAATGTCATCGCTCACGGATGGGTTCTCTCCCAAGGCCTGTTGAGGGCTCATGTAGCCAGGCGTGCCGCTGCTGTCATTGGATCGCACACTGAGGCGGCTCACGGAGTCGGTGATGTTGCGAGCAATGCCGAAGTCGGTGACTTTGAGTTGGCTGGCCTCATCCAGGATCAAATTGGCCGGCTTGATGTCACGGTGGACGATTCCGGCGATCTGGTGTGCGTAAGTGAGTGTCTCGCAAAGCTGGCTAACAATGGGGTAAAGTGGTGCTGCTTCAAAGTGCCGGTGACGCTGCTCTGCCTTGAGCACGTTGAGCACCTGGCCTTCTACGAATTCCATTACGATAGCGCCGATCTCACCATCTTCCTCGAAATCGTAAATGCGCACAATGTTAGGATGCGTCAGCTGAAGGCATCGCTTCGTTTCCTTGCGCAGGTCTTCCAGTGCGATGGGATCATCAAGAATGATCTCTGGCAAAAATTTGAGTGCAACCTTGTGCTGGAGGCGTTCGTCCCATGCACACCAGACGACCCCCATTCCTCCGCGCCCGGCGAGGAATTTGAGAACGTATCGCCGGAAAAGGCGGTTTTCGGGTTTCAACGCCAGTGAGTTGCCCTGATGATCTTCTGATGACATGCCACGCGAATCTTATCGGGAAATGGCTTCGGGAGCAACGTCACATTGCTCAAACACTTCATGGGAGGCGCATTGCCGCAATGAACTGAGTGGCAGTGCTGACGTGTCGATCGATGCCTCGAACGGCCTGATGAAGGAGATCATTCTTTGATTCGCCTAATTCCGGAATCTGCGTCAGGCGTTGATTCTCTTTCATGAGTGGGCGCCCTCCCAGCAGCAGGTAGGAGAGGTAAGCGATTCTTTGCAGTGCTGAGGGCTTCATCCGCGCTGGCCAGGGAGGCGCGACAGCTGTCTGGCCACCGCTGTGGTCGATGGGCTGAGGAAGGCGCCTGCCGATCGGATCAATTTTAATCAACATCTGTGACCATTCTGTCAAATCACTGCGCAGTGCAGCAACGGCCGATTCCAATGGCAGGAAGCTTCCTTCACTGCTCAATGGTGCGATCATGATCTGGTCCAGTGACGGGGCAGCAAAGGCTGCATTTTTTTCGATCGCTGATGCCACCGGCTCCAGTAGTTGAGTGATCTCTGGTAATGTAAGTGTGCGGCGGATACGCAATAATTCCTGCACAGTGATGCCTTCGATCCACTCTGTGATGAGAAGCGGTCGATCTTCGTCCGATGGAAGGTTCGGCCTCACCGGGTGGATGCGGTAATAGCTTAGCAGGCAGTCGCTGGCGCGCGGATTTGCCAGCTCTTTGACGATTTCTATCGCCAACCCATTGCGCAGGATCTCCTCGTGATCAAAAAACGTTTTCAATCCTACGTAGCATTGGCTCTCGGGGTCGACGACCTTGAAGGTGAGGCCGAACGGATGGTGGTCGAGCTCCTCTGCAACATTGTATCGCCCTATGGCAGAGCGTTGCTCAGGACGATTCATAGTGCGTTTCTGTGCCGGATTGAAGGTCGTTAAAATCGAATATGACGAGCGAGAAATCGTCTTCGACGTCTCCCTTTGCGAGCCGTCTCAAGCTATTGCGAATATTTTCTGCCGAGTTGCTTTGGTGCCCTTGTTGCAGCCAGTCAGCAAACAAGGTGTAGTTGAATTCTTCGCCATTTGTGGTGGTGAATTCAAAAACCCCATCGCTGAACAAAAGCAGTCTGCCGCCTTCTTTCAGAGGCGTTGAGCTGGTTTGATAATCCGGATTTTCATCTGCGCCGATCATCAATTGCTTGCCGCCCAGTTCCTGATAGTGCGCAGACTTTCTGGCGAAGAGGATGGCGCCAGGATGACCGGCGGAACTGTAGTGCAGCTGGTTGGTAGATTTTTCGAAGACGCCATACCAGAGCGTAAAATACATGTTGGCATGGTGCTCCATCTGAAAGTGCGCATTGAGTCCATGCAGGACTGCTGCTGGATCACGGTAGTCGATATTCTTGAGCCATCGGTTGCGTAGCACGCTCGTCACCGCGACTGAGAGCATCGCAGCAGAGGCCCCGTGGCCGACAACATCCAGCAGGTAAAATGAGAAGTGATCATGGTCCAGCCAGGTGTAGCCAAAGGCATCACCGCCAACATGCTGGCACGGAAGGAATGCCCATTCCGTGTGCACACCGCCTGTACGCAATGGCGGGGGGAGCTGCGCCTGCACGTAGCCAGCTGCAGTTTTAAGTTCCAAGGTCAGACTGTCTTCGCTGCGTCGCAGTGCCTGGTGGGTGCGCAGATGATCCTGGCGCTCGCGTGCGATGGCGATCAAGTCGGCAACAGATGCCGCGAAGTTTTGATCTTCACTGGTCCAGCTATGCTGATCTGGAGGGAAGCGTTCAAAGCTGACGAGCCCGAATAGATTATCGTGCCACTTAATGGGGGCGATCAAAATCGAGCGGCTGCGTTCGTGAATGAACTCGCCAGTGCGCAGGTCATTCCAGCGGGTGCCAGTGATTTCTTCAAGGGCGAGGATTCCTGATAACAGGCACTCGTCGGCGATTTCGCGCATGCCGTGCCAACTAACAGCCATTCCAGAACGATGTTCCATGGTCGTCTGCTCGAAGAGATCCTGGCACACTAACGGTCCCCCAGATTTCCGCTGAATCCAGACCGATGCCCGATCTGCTGCTATCGCTCGGCAGGTAGCTTCCGTCGCCAGCGGGAAACAGAGACTGACTCTTCCATCTTGAAATTCCTGTGACCGACTGAGTTGTGCCAGCGTTTTTCCCTGATCCAGCAGCTGCATTCCACGGCGTCGAATCTCCAGCTCGTAGTCCTTTCGCGCCGAAATATCCTGGCAATAGAGAAGCAAGTGTGCACCGCCACTCTCCTGTGGGCAGGTGGTGCAGGACGACTCAAGGAACTTCCAGTTGCCATCATTTGCCCGGACACGATGCTCGAGGGATTCGAACGGTGGCTGCGCAAGTGCCGTGGTTATCATTGCCTGTTCGTGCTCGTGGACGAGATCGATGAAACGCTGGCGCTGCTGGCCATCGCTATCCTTCAGGAAAAGAGTTCGAAATCCTCGCGTGCTCCAGAGAATTTCCCCGTCATGGCCGAGCGCCAGTACGAGGTAATCTAAGTGTCCCTCGGCCAGGGTGTGAAAGTTAGAGCGGTCATCGCCGCTGGCTCCGGCGGCTTCTGGAATCTGAATGGCAGGTGGGGCTGGAGCATGTGGGGCGGGGCGGCGAAGCGGAGCAAAGGTCAGCTCCATCGTGATCGAATTGAATTCCAGGGAATGGTCGCCGCGCGTGATCTCCACGACTTCTTTTTGAGTGATCGGGGTTCCGTTGAAAAGGCACGCCGATCGTGTGTCGGGCAGCTGCTGGAGGAACCAGCGATCTTCCATTTTCAGCACCTGGAGATGGCGGCGAGAGACAGTGAGATCGGATTCGAGTATTGTTCGCCCCAGTCCCGCGCGGCCAATGATGGCACCCGGCCACAGTTTCTCTTCGGTGCCACTAAAGCGGATCTCTGGCACATCCTTCTCTGCATCACGAGCACGTGGCCGCCGAATCAGTGTGGTGACGGACAGATCATTGTTGCATTGTGGGCAGCGCAGATCAAAAACCGAGCATCCACTGCCACATTGCGGACACTGGACGGCAGGCGATGCTTCGTAGTTGTTCTGGTCAGGCGATTCCATCAATCAAGTGAGTTACGAATATGGAAGTAGACTGGGAACGTCAATCTCGGACCCGTGAGAGCGCTTGTTCTGCCAGTGTGTGGGTATATCTCGTGTAAGTTGTTAGAATTAAGTGAATCACGTCCATTTTGTTTAGGCGTGAGGGTAGTTCAGGCGCATGGCGAACTCAATTCAAGGAGGCGATGCGTGGTTGCAGTTTGAGAGATTCCAGATCACATTACCTTGAGCATGAGGGCTAAATCAGACGCGGATCAGATGCACTCGCCCGGCAAAGCCAGTCGGACGAGGCCAGGACGTATTGCCCTGTTTTCGATTGGAGTTCTGTCTCTGTTTGCTATCGGTTACTTCAGTGCGTTGGCGGTTCACTGGCATAGCGAAGCAAGGCGGATTCGTGATCGAGTGCCAGTCGTCATTTTTCCTGCGGACGGAACACAAAGGGCGATTGTCAGGGAACCGCTCGCCTCTTCTCCACGTGATGTGGATGATCTATTGGATATTCAGTCGAGGGTAGTGAGTTGCATTGAGAAATGTTCACCTGCTACTGTCTCGGTAGCGATCGTGGGAGATCATTTTCGCACAGGTCTCGCTGGTAGTGGGGTAGTGGTGACCGAGGACGGCTACGTGTTGACGGCTGGTCATGTGACTGCAGAGGTGGGATTGCATGTGACGATTACCTTTCCCGATGGAACGTCTGTAGCAGGGGAAACTCTGGGAATGTCGATGGCGTCTGATACCGGGATGATTAAGATCACGGATGAAGGTGTGTATCCTTTCGTGCCCTTGGCGAAAGCGGGTGATATTGAGATTGGCCAGTGGTGCCTGGCTCTCGGTTTCCCCGGTGGCTATGATCAGCAACGCGGTGCTGTCGCGCGCATCGGTCGTTTGATCGGAACTTCATTGAGCACTGTGCGCACCGATTGTAAATTACTGGGAGGGGATTCCGGGGGGCCGTTGTTTAACCTGGCGGGTGAGTTGATAGGAATTCACAGCAAGATTTCCGATAGCCCCGATGAAAACTATCACGCTCCCATTAGCGCATTTCATCGCGGGTGGCAGGATCTGCAGGATAAGGAGGTCATTCTGTTCTGGGACGAACGTCGCGGTGGTTATCTGGGAGATTTGGATTGTGCACCGCTGGAGGACGACGCTGGTCTGTTGATTCGTGATCTTAATGATGCCTCACCAGCTGCTGTTGCTGGATTGGCGCTGGGTGACGTCATCACCCACATCGATGGGCACAAGATTATCGATACGCTAGAGTATGATGCGGCGATTGAAAGCCGAGCGCCAGGATCGCGCGTGGCACTTCGCTTCAGGCGAGGGCTGCGATCATCGGTGATTGATGTTGTCCTGGGCGAGAAACCATCACCCGATTCCGTCCGGTGAACTGGATGGAATCCGTTTTGTGTGATTGGGGGAATTGTCAGCGGTTGGCAATGCTGATGGTTGCAGTGTTGCTGTTACTTTGCTCGTCCAATCTTTCAGCGCAGGAAGTAGGAAGAGAGGCGATTCCTGTATCGCGTGTTCCGCAGCCCGATAAGTCCCAACTCGCTGCAGCAGAAGTTCCTGTGGATTCGCTGCATCCGTTCGAAAGGCTAAATGGCTCGCTGGTTACCGGCGTTTTTGCCAAAGCCATTGCCGGTGGAACGCGCTCTATTATACCTTTGGAATCGGCCAATGGAAAACTGATAGCCTTGTCGGTGGCGGTGTCATCGAACGGATTTTTAGTGTCAAAAGCGAGTGAACTCGAGGGCGTCGAGTCCGGAAAGCTGGTCGCGCGGATTCCGGGGATTGGATTGGTGCAGGCAGAGATGGTGCAGATGCAAAAGACAAACGACCTGGCCCTGGTCAGGGTCGAGGCAGATGTCGTGCCTATTGAGTGGGCTGCCTCGACCGCGTTGAAGACTGGCTACCTTGTTGGCGCTGTCGCGACTGGGAGTAATGGTGTCCGGGTTGGTATTGTTAGTGCAGAGTTTCGCCGGATCGATCGTGAAGGTGGCGTGATCGGAGTAAGGCTCGATCCACGTGAAGGGGCAGGAAAGGACTACGGAGTCCTCATCAGTCGCGTGTATGAGGGGAGTGGTGCCAGTGACGCAGAAATCAAAAGCGGCGATATCATTTTGTCGGTCGCTGGGAAGGTGGTGAACTCGCGAGAAGAGGTCACTGAAATCGTAACCAACTACGATGTCGGCGAGAGCGTTGATATTGTCATCGAGCGCCGGGCGGATGGTAAGGAGCAGAACGAAGTGATGGAGGTCATTCTGGGGTATCGCCGCGAGATCCTCGATCGACATGATCGGAATCAAGTTCTTAGCGGTGCGTCATCGAACCGACGGGCAGGGTTTGAGAATGTCATTCAACATGATATCCCGCTGGGCCCAGAGGCCATGGGCGGCGTGCTTTTTACAGTAGATGGTAAGGCTGTCGGCATCAACATTGCGCGGCGCGATCGGGTGACCACATTTGCGTTGCCTTCAGAGATCGTTCAGCGTGTGGCGCGGGACATGATCGTCGTAGAAATGGGCGATGCCCGGGATCGGGCGCAGTCTGAAGAGGCGGTTGAGCACTAGTGATGGGGTAAAGGGGAACGTTTGCATTCCGCATTGTTTTTTTTGTAGAGCACGTTATGTCATTATCCATGCTACGCGGCAGTTGGGGTAATGTAATCGAGAGGCGATGCCAGATTCTGCTGGCATTTGTTTTCGCGTCGTTGATAGCGGTAGTCTCTACAGTTCCAGCACTCGGGCTTGAATATGATGAAGTGAGTTGGGGATTCGACGGCAGAGCAGTGCCCGATCAATTCAATCTTCTTACGGTCGTTGTGCGTAATCCCAGTAAGCAGCCCTTTGATGGCGCAGTAAGGTTGCAGCAGGCGCAGGGTTTCGGCAGTGTTGGGGCAGTTGAGGTCGAACCGTGTTTCCTTGCTCCCGGAGGTTCGCGAATGTTGCAATTTTATCCGCGCGTGAGCGGAAACAACAACTGGCGACTGAGCGATGGCAAGGACAGTGAAGAAGTTGATCCGCCAGCGGAAGGGCTACCCGCGATCGTGCAACTGGTCGATGGTGAGGATACGTTGCGCCGCAGTGCTCAGTTCAAACTCTTTTCTCATCAACGGTTTCCAACACTGGTTGGAGTTACGGAAGGATTGTTCGCCGCAATCATGGACTACAGTCCAAAGTTTGCACCAGCTCAAATGGAAGCCTTCCTAGATTGGCTGAAAGCTGGCGGAAGGCTGCACCTTTTCATAGATAGCGATGGCCAGTTTCCCTCTATCATTGATGCTCATTTAGCAGGCTCCGGGGACGCGCTGCTGGCCGCGCCGGGAGAGAGCCGGACGCATCGTCTGGGTAGTGGATTAGTGACGTTCCACGGGCGTTCCATCGCCAGCCTGGAAGAAGAAGATGTCGCAGCGCTAGTACCGGACCGCTTGCCTCTCGATGCGTCTGGCTACTACGCTTCAATTGATATACCGCTGTTTCAACAACTGCAGAGTTTAACCAGACTAGACGTCGCCTGGCCATTGGTCTACTTGGCGGCAATCATATATATCGGTCTGTTGGGGCCTGGGCAATACTGGTGGGTGAAGCGAAAGATTCGCGACTATCGTTTCGTATTGGTGGTTTTGTTAGGGACGGTTGCCTTGTTTAGTGTCATTTTTGCGATGATCGGCAGGCGCGGTTACGGCGAGCAGACGCAGCTTTCCACCGTCTCACTGGCCAGGCACATTGAGGGATCGCGCTATGATGTCACCAGCTGGGGGAACCTGTTCGTTACCAAGGGTGCGGACTATGAGTTCAGGCATCCGGCACCGCGTAATGTTTACTCCGTTGGCGAAACCTACGAGAGCGTCAACGCTACGGTGATAAATGGCAGGGATGGTGTGATGCGGTCTGAAGTGCCCGTCTTTTCCAGCCGGACACTGGTGCATCGCGGCACCATGCAGGGGATCGCTCCACCTGAACTCTTGAGTAACACAGGAAGCGGCGCCGATCGCAGAATCGAGTGGAAATTGCCTCCAGAGGTTAAGGTGTGGGATGCATGGGTGCGCATACACGACAGCATTTTGAAGACCAGAATCGCCTATTCTGAAGAGAAGCTCATCATGAACGGCGTCGATGTTTACTTTGCTGATGAGGCTGCTCCGTCCTCTGTCAGTAATGCTGGCGTGCCGCAGCTCAGGCCAACTGGTCGAAAACTCTTCCATCGGAGTATGGGAATGATTGAGTATGAGAAGCCCAAATGGATGCCGTTTCTGGGCGATGAATCCATTGAACTCTATCTGCTGGTAGAAATGCCCGAGAGTTTTCGAGTTCCAGATGATACGATCCCCAATCAACAAGGAGTGACACTTTACCGCTATAGCTATCCTGTGCCAAAGAATCCATGATCTCATGACGACTGACTCAACCGAGACTTCACCACCAGCGATTCCCGATTCATCCGAGTCGACGGCGACTGATTCCTGTTGCGAAATCAAGGGACTCTCACATTCCTATAAATCCCATCATGCGGTGAAAAGTGTGAGCTTTTCGATCGGGCGGAAATCGATTCATGGCTTCGTGGGGCCGAACGGGGCAGGCAAGACGACGACGCTCAAAGTGTTGGCAACACTGGTCAAACCGCAGAGTGGCAGTGTGACGATGTTCGGGCACGATGTCGCAAAAGACTTCAAGAAAGTGCGCCGCCGTGTCGGATACATGCAGGATCATTTCAGCATGTATCGGCAAATGACGGTGTTCGAGTATCTCGATTTTTTTGGTGCTGCGTATGGGATTTCGTCTGCAAAGCGGACGCGCACGATCGCCGACATCCTTGCCCTGACAGACATGTCCGGGCGCAGTGATGATTTGATCCGTGGTCTGTCGCGCGGCATGCAACAGCGCGTCAGCCTGGCTCGATCGCTAGTGCATGATCCCGATTTATTGCTGTTGGACGAGCCTGCCAGTGGGCTTGATCCTCGTGCGCGCATTGAGTTGATGGAAATCCTTCAGGAGCTTTGCTCACTTGGAAAAACGGTCTTCATCAGTTCACATATTTTAAGTGAGCTGGCGACTCTCTGCGATTCGGTCACCATCCTTGATCGGGGGGAGGTGCGCTACACCGGAAGCATGCGCGGACTGATGCGCCGCGACGAATCGACTGGCGGCTTTCTCATTGAGTTGGGGCATCCTCACCCTGAGGCTACGGAAGCGTTGTTGAAGCTCGACGGAGTGGTAAATGTTGTGTCTGGAGAGAGGGAATCGTCACTTCGGGTTACGGTCGACAGCGCACGCGTCGGGCCCAATGCGCTTTTGCAGGCCGTGATGCAATCGGGTGCCGAGGTCGCAGCGTTTTCCGAGGATCTGAAGCAATTGAACCAGGCATTCATGGATCTCACTGAACCCGGAGTGCGTTCCTGACTTTCGTTGACCATGCTACACAGCGCCACACTCGCCCTTTTCAATCGTTCGCTGCGTGAAGACACACGCAAGGCGACACCCTACTTTGCCCGGATGGGTTTGGCCGCGCTGATTTTGCTCTTCCTCGGCCTGGCGCATATGTCGATGGGGTTCAGGGGGACGACGACTGCAGGCTTGACCTTTTTTACCATGGTCATCTGGATCAACGTGGTGTTTTTTACCATTGTAGGACTGTCCCATTTTGCGTCTGCGATCACCGAAGAAAAGGAAGAGATGACGCTGGGGCTATTGCGCATGACCAATCTTAATGCGTTGTCGATTTTGCTTGGGAAGTCGACCAATCGGCTGTTCCTGGCGTTGCTCTATCTGGCCGCTCAGTTTCCGTTCACATTGCTGGCGGTGACGCTGGGGGGAGTTTCGGTTCCTCAAGTGATCGCAGCTTATGTTTCTCTGGCCGCTTACATTGTGCTATTAGCGAATCTTGCGCTGTTTTTTTCTGTGCTGTGCCGTCGCACCTATGCTGCTGCGTTCTTTTCATTTATTACACTCGTAGTCGGAGTGTTAGGGATCTGGTTGAGCTACGCAGTTGTTCAGCTCATGCTGAACTTCAATATGCTGAAGAACCCCGATGCGATCGAGGCACGACTGCCGGAGTTCCTTGCCGAGTGTACCATTGCCTTTCGCCTGGCTGATGTGCTTTCGACGGGTTTTTCAGGTGGGCCGCTTTGTCTGCAGGTAATTTCAAATGTTGTCGTTGCCCTGTTGTTGTTCCTTCTCAGTTGGTGGGTGTTCGACTCTGCGACGCGTGGCCAATTGGGAGCTGATGCTGGCCCTGGCCGGGGCATGACTGGCAAGGTGACTCCTGGTCGCCGTCGACTATTTGCTCCAGGACGTCCGGGAGAGGCGGCCCTCTTCTGGAAGGATAGGAACTTCCTGCACGGTGGAACGTTCGGTCTCGTGGCCCGGTGCCTGCTGCTCGGCGTCCTGTTTCTTCTGTTGATCCCGGGTGTCGCTTACATGATGATGTCGGAGGTCAATGGCAATTCTATGGGTTGGGCGCTGTTTCGCCACCGCATGGACAGCTATGGTCTGGTAGTTTTCTGGGTTTCCCTTTTGATCGGTGTTCTCCAGCTGGGATTGCTTGCCGGGCGCATTTTTCGCGAAGAGATCCGCTGGCAGACACTTTCCAGTCTCGCCATGTTACCCACTTCCATGCGCAGGATTGCTTATCAAAAGGTGGCAGCCGCTCTGCTGGTTGTGTTGCCCTTTGCTGTCTTTGCCCTGGTAGGATTGGTGCTTTCAGCGCAGGATGCAGGCGGGTTTCTAGGCGATATTTTCAGCTCAAATTTAGAGGGGATATTCATATTCTTCTGCTTACTATTCTACGCGATTGGGCAGATTCTCCTGGCAACGCACTTTATAGCGCTGCTGTCGCTGTATCTCAAATGGGGAGCCTTCGCGCTGGGCGTCTTTGCGATGGTGATCGGCAATATGGCCTACGGTATGATCTCCTCCATGGTGCCTTCATCGGGAGGCCCAATTGGAATACTATTCGTGGGCGGGCTCGCCAGTTTTGCAGCAACCTTTGGCTTGCACATAGCGGTGGGAAATGGTCTCAAAAATGCTGCCGCGAAGGAATGATAAAACGAAGTGAAGAAGTGAAAGGCTGGATGAGCTGGAGTGAAGGAGCCGAGTGGTGCGGAATCCGCCTTTTTCGTTGTGGCTCGACACAAGAAAACCCGAAGCTTTCGCCCCGGGTTTCTTCAAATAATAGAGATCTGCTCAGTCAGGAAATACCTGGCCGCTTTTCTCTCAATTCAGCTAGCTGCTTTCCTGCTGCTGCGCCTGTGCAGCTGCTTGCGCTGCCGCAATAAACTTGCTGGATGCTTCCTCAATGCGCTCGAGGCCGCGGTATTTCTTGCCAGCTTTCTCGACCAAGCCACGAGTGACAAGGTTCTGAAGCTTTTCGTATGCCCGCAAGCGCAGCATTTCTTCGCCGCCGCTTACGGCGTTGCGCTCTTTAAGGTTTTCGTAAACGAGCTCAAACAGAGAATTAAATTCGTAGGTTTTGGGATCGGATAAAACGTTGACGAGTTCGTCAGTTACGTGATCTGGAATGCGTCGGGAAAAACGTGTTCTGCGTGTGGTAGCCATATGCCGGAATATAACAGAAATTGAGCAGTTTGCGACTCAATTCGGTGCCGGGGCAAAGTTTTCGCAAAGGTGGCAATGATTTGCCACAATTAATATTAAGAGTCATTAATTTTCCTCTTTTCTAGAATGTCGACGCTACGATTTTTTGCAGATTTCACGGATGGCATTCATTTCGGTTTCACCCAATGTGTGTTATTGGGCCGAGTTTTCGTTGCAGGTAAAACTGCAACTATTGCTTGCGGCGAGGGACTTTTGCCAAGGAATTGCCGCTCACATTCTGAATCTCTCTCGTAAAATGCTGAAAATGAGATGGTTAAGGTGGATTGAGGAAGATTGAAAGAATCACGACATTATTTTTTGACTAGGAAAATCTTTTTGCTAATTTCCCCGACGCTCGAATGGCGGTAGTGCTGGTTCACCTCGGATGTTCCCTTTGAATTCAATCAAGGGTGCACTATGGGTGAACCGTCTCGTTTAGGGCGTCGCGGTTGTCTCTCCTGATTTTCACATGATCTGGTGAGGTGTGCCGTGGTTAGACAGTTTTTTGCTCTTGTAGCTCAGGGGTAGAGCACTTCCTTGGTAAGGAAGAGGTCATGGGTTCAATTCCCATCAAGAGCTCCATCAGTTGAAAATTGGCTAACGCCCCAAAACGCTAAACATCTCGATTAACCCACTGGTAGCAATACAATCTAAAAATTGAAGGCAGCCTCCCTATATGTGGCGTACCTATCACTAACGAAAAGACAAAGAAATGGCCAAACAAGCATTCCAAAGAGACAAGCCGCACGTGAACGTCGGAACCATCGGTCACGTTGACCACGGCAAAACCACGCTCACTGCAGCCATCTGCCATACTCTGGCGGAGAAAGGTTTGGCTGAGGTGAAGAATTACGACGAGATTGATGCGGCACCAGAGGAGAAAGCGCGTGGAATTACAATTTCAACTGCCCACGTCGAGTACGCTACTGAGAAGCGTCACTACGCACACGTCGATTGCCCAGGCCACGCTGACTATGTGAAAAACATGATCACCGGTGCTGCGCAGATGGACGGAGCGATCCTGGTTGTCAGCGCTGCTGATGGCCCAATGCCACAGACTCGTGAGCACATCCTGCTTGCTCGTCAGGTAGGTGTCCCAGCAATTGTCGTGTTCATGAACAAGACTGATCAGGTGGACGACGATGAGCTACTCGACCTCGTGGAGATGGAGGTTCGCGACCTACTCAACCAATACGAATTTCCTGGTGACGACATTCCAATCGTGCGCGGTTCAGCGCTGAAAGCGATCGAAGGTGATGCCACTCACAAAGAACCCATCATGAAATTGTTGGATGCTGTTGATGAATACATTCCAATTCCTGAGCGCCCAGTCGATCAGCCATTCCTGATGCCGATCGAGGACGTGTTCTCGATTGAGGGACGCGGAACGGTTGCTACCGGCCGTATCGAGCGTGGAATCGTCAAGAAAATGGAAGAGATCGAGATCATTGGTATCCGTGACACGACGAAGACCACTGTGACTGACATCGAAATGTTCCGTAAGCTTCTCGATGAGGGGCGTGCAGGTGACAATGTCGGTATTCTTCTGCGTGGCACCAAAAAAGATGATCTTGAGCGTGGCCAGGTAATTGCCAAGCCAGGCACAACGTTTCCGCACACCAAATTCAAAGCTGAGGTTTACGTTCTCAGTAAGGATGAGGGTGGCCGCCACACACCATTCTTCAGCAACTATCGCCCTCAGTTCTACTTCCGCACAACGGACGTGACTGGTTCGATCGAGCTTCCTGATGGTGTCGAGATGGTAATGCCTGGTGATAACGTATCCATCAACGTGACTTTGATCACTCCGATCGCTATGGAGAAAACCATGCGTTTCGCTATCCGTGAGGGTGGACGCACTGTGGGTGCTGGCCGTGTTGCCGAAATTCTCGAATAATTCAGTTTAATTTCAGCTTTGCTGGCGCGGAAAACAGGGTGCTCCACAGCCTCCCTGCTTTCCGTGTCTCAAGTTGATGCCGAATCCGTTGACTTTTTCAGCGTTACGGCTATCCGTCACCAACGGCGAACTTAGGGTAGTAGCTCAATTGGTAGAGTAGTGGTCTCCAAAACCATTGGTTGTGGGTTCGATCCCCGCCTGCCCTGCCATTTCTAAGCCTCTTATGCTCAGTTATTCACGGCTGTCGAGGAGATGCTGGAATGGTGCAATTCTCGTCGTTTAATTCTTCTCCTCCTCTCCCACTAGTTTTCTGATACACCCCGCGTCTGACCATGACAAAAGTTACCAAGTTTTTTTCTGACATCATGATCGAGCTCCGCAAGGCGAGCTGGCCGTGGGATCCGAAGGAGCGTGGGTTCAAGAAATACAAGGAACTGACGGACTCTACTATAGTAGTCTTCATTGCCATGATCCTCCTTGCCGCGTTCGTTTCTGCCTGGGATTTGATCATGATCGGTATGATGAAGCTCCTTACTGGTTCTTGATTTTCAATTACTCACGCCGATGCGCCGAACGCTTATCTTGATCGGCAAATCATCGGAGACGCCTCCTCTTAATTACTGAATCCTCGCGAATTTCCTAATGCCCGTCATCCCAGCACCTAGAGATCAATGGTACGTGGTTCACGTTCTGTCCGGCCAGGAACAGAAAGTGAGGGATAATATCGTGCGCAGGATCCAATCCGAAGAGATGGCGGATCTCGTTTTTGAAGTACTGGTGCCGACTGAGCGAGTGTCCGAAGTGAAAAAGGGCAAGAAGACGGAAGTGAAGCGCAAGTTTTACCCCGGCTACATTATCGTCAATATGCACCTGCTTGGCGATGAAGGTCAGTTGGAGGATCGCTCCTGGTATTTTATTAAAGAAACGATAGGAGTGATCAATTTTGCTGGGACCAAGACTTTTCCAGTGCCAATGCGGCAAAAAGAGGTCGAGAACATGCTGGCGCAGATTCAGGAGCGCGAAGAAAACGTGAAGCCAAAAGTGGCTTTTGAAGTTGGCGAGACCGTCAAAGTGGCCGACGGGCCATTCGAGAGTCAGAGCGGCACTGTGCGGGAGATCGATCCCGAGCGTGGCAAGCTGGTCGTCGTGGTCAGCATCTTTGGCCGCGACAACCCGGTCGAGCTGGAATACTGGCAAGTCGAGCGCGAGTAAGCCGTTTTCCCGCAGCAGAGTCCATTTACATCCCGAACATATCCCGAACTGCTGCCCTGCCCACAGAAACACACAAACAATTTTCAACTAGAGAACGCAATTTACGATTATGGCCAAGGAAGTAACGAAAACCGTCAAGCTACAGATTCCCGCAGGATCAGCGAATCCGTCGCCACCCGTTGGTCCGGCCCTTGGTCAGGCAGGCGTGAATATCATGGAATTCTGTAAGCAGTTCAATGCCGCTACGCAGAAGCAGGCGGGTGATTTGCTGCCTGTCGTGATCAGTGTGTATAAGGATAAGTCTTTCACGTTCATTACTAAGCAGCCGCCAGCATCTGCCATGCTGAAGAAAGCTGCTGGACTCGCTTCTGGCTCTGCTCTTCCGCACAAGACCAAGGTCGCCAAGTTGACACGAGCACAAGTGATGGAAGTCGCAAAAGCAAAGATGCCCGACCTCAATGCGAACACGGATGAGGCAGCATTCCTTATCATTGCTGGCACTGCCCGTCAGATGGGAATCGAAGTCGAAGCCTGATCATTTTTTAACCATTGAAGCAGGAGGAGGCCACCCGTCTCCGATTGAACTGCCCTTTAATAATGCAAAATAAACGAAGCAAGCGATACGCCGAAGCCGCCAAAAAGGTGGATCCGGAAAAACATTATCCGATCGAAGAGGCTACGGAAATTCTTAAAACACTTCCTGCCGCAAAGTTCGACCAGACGGTCACCGTCTCCATGCACATGGGGGTTAATCCTAAAAAGTCCGACCAGATGATTCGTTCGACCTGCCCGCTCCCTCATGGAAGTGGTAAGAACGTGCGCGTCGTCGTCTTCGCCCAGGGTGATGCTGCAGCAGCCGCTGTGGCCGCAGGTGCAGAAGAAGTTGGGTTCGAAGAACTCGTTAAGAAAGTGCAAGACGGCTACCAGGACTTTGATGTCGCCGTCGCTACTCCAGACGCCATGTCTGAAGTGCGGAAACTCGGTAGGCAGCTGGGGCCACGTGGCCTCATGCCAAACCCAAAGACGGGAACGGTCACTGATGATACCGCAGCAGCTGTGAAAGCAGTGAAGGCTGGTCGCGTTGATTACAAGCTCGACCGCAATGGCAATATTTCCGTCGGCGTAGGCAAGCTTTCCTTCGATGCGAAGCAGCTGGTCGAGAATATTGAAGCGGTGATTGACTCCGTGCAGCGGGCAAAGCCTGCCACTGCGCGTGGTATCTACTTCGAAACGGTTTCCATCACAGCGACAATGTCGCCATCGGTGAAAGTGGACTCCAGCAAATACGCCGTAAACTGAGAACCACTTACCTGACTTTCTGATGAATCCAGATAAACAAATCATCATTGATGGCCTCCTTGAGCGGCTCAACAATTCTCCCTACGTGCTGGTCGTGAGCTACGCCGGTATGACAGTGCCGCAGTTCGACTTGATCCGCTCACGTCTGCGTGAGGCAGGAGCAACGTTCCACGTCGCTAAAAACGCGTTCGTTAAGCAGGCCTGCGCCAAAGCCGGACTGCCTGAGGAGCTGGCTGAACACCTGACCGGGCAGACCGCGATCGTTTCAGGCGACAGCGATGTATGCGCCGCTGCAAAGATCGTAAAGACCTTTGCCACGGAATTCGAGAAGCCAGAAATTCGCGCTGGTGCCATGGACGGAAATCTCCTTTCAAAGGAAAATGTCCTCGCCCTCGCCAACCTTCCAACGAAAGACGTGCTCCTGGCAACATTGCTGGGCGTTCTTCAGGCTCCTGCATCTAAGTTGGTGCGCACGCTCAATGAGCCAGGTGCTTCTCTCGCACGCGTCCTTCAGGCGAAAGCCGATCAAGGTTAATTCCCTTTTACTCAATAATACACTCTCATGCTTCCGCCCGTGATGGATGGAAGCGCAAAACACAAAACGGTTCCTCGCCGGGCTGTCGGCTGACAGCTTCAAACCCACTGGGGCTCCAGTGATCGGCGATACCACACAAAAGAATATGGCAGACATAGACAAAATCGTAGAAGAGCTGAGCGGCATGTCCGTTCTTGAAGTTGCAGACCTCGTTAAAGCGCTTGAAGAAAAGTGGGGCGTAAGCGCTGCTGCACCTGTTGCTGCTGCAGCTGGCCCGGCAGCCGATGCTGCGCCTCAAGAAGAGAAAACCGAATTTGACGTTATCCTTGCTGAACAAGGTGGTAACAAGATCGCGGTCATTAAAGAAGTGCGCGCTGCTGTCAGCGGTCTCGGCCTTGCCGAGGCCAAGAAGCTGGTTGAAAGTGCCCCACAACCCCTTCGTGAAGGAGTCAGCAAAGAAGAAGCTGAAGAGCTTAAGAAGAAGCTCGAAGCTGCTGGAGCCAAGATCGAGATCAAGTAAGACCTCAGTCTACTCTCACACATTCCTTTTTTCGCGTCCCGGCTCAACCTTGGGCGGGGGCGCGAAATTCCTTTTTTCTAAGATCATCCAATTCGCCCTGTCTCATTGCATTAAAAGGCCCCCGTCAAAGGAGCTCTTTATCATTCCCAGTTACACAGACCCATACGACTACACTGTCGCACTTCTCCACTATCGACTTGATTCGTTTACGCGCGCGCAAGCAAACTAACCTTTTCACAGCATGTCATCAGTTCGCTTCCTGCAAGGGGATCGGCACTGGTGTTTTTCCATGTACGAAAGGCAGAACGTCTCTTTTTGTCAATTTGGAGCAGTCTCAAGTCCCTCTGTCCGCCCCTTTTCGCCCTTAATTTTCTCACGCCTCGTCTCTCTTCCTTTGTAGCCAGCCTCTGGTGATAAGGATGTGAGATGCGTCCGTAACTTCCGTTCGCCAACCCGCCAATTTAACAAGCCTTAACAGAAAGAGCATATGTCGGAAAGACTCAAATTCGGAAAAATCGAAGAACCGATCGAACCGCCGAATCTCATCGAGATTCAGATCCAGTCTTACTTGGACTTCCTTCAGCAGGAAAGCTCTCCAAGTAAGCGCAAGGAACTTGGCCTGCAGGCCGTCTTCAAGGAAGTGTTCCCGATCGACAGCTACGATGATAAATTGCGGCTCGATTTCAAAAGCTACGAGGTTGGCACACCCAAGCTGACATCGCTCGAATCTCAGCGTGACGGTGAAACCTTCAGTGCCCCGCTTTATGTTACCTTTGAACTAAAGGACGAGGCTGGCACTAAGGAAGAGCGCGTTTACATGGGGGAGTTGCCTCTGATGACCCGCCGCGGAACGTTCGTGATCAATGGTGCTGAGCGTGTTGTCGTCAGTCAGTTGCACCGTTCGCCCGGTGTCTGTTTCGAGACATCGATTCACTTGAATGGAAAAAAGCTGCACGGTTTCCGGATTATCCCTGACCGTGGTTCCTGGCTTGAGGTGCAGTTTGATACCAACGACCTGCTTTACGTCTACCTCGATCGCCGCCGTCGCCGGAGAAAGTTCCTGGCAACGACATTCCTGCGGGCGATTGGTTTCCCGGACGATGGGTCCATTATTCGCCAGTTCTACGATGTCGAAGATCTCAAGATGAAGGAGAATCTGGACGAGGAAGAATTGGGCACCAAAGTGGTGTTCACTGATATCCTTGACGGCGAAGTGATTATCGCCAAGTCCTACGAGCCGCTCACCATTGGTGTCATCCGTCAGCTCATGGAGCTGGGACACAAGACGATTCCTGTCGTCGATACTCGCGAAGATGATGTTCTTATCAAGTCGCTGAAGAAGGATCCGGCACGTGATGAAGAAGAGGCACTCAAAGATATCTACCGCCGCCTGCGTCCCGGCGATCCGCCAACGACAGCGAATGCGCGCGCGCTTCTCAAGCGTTTGTTCTTTGATCCCAAGCGTTATGATCTCACTCGTGTTGGTCGCTACAAGATTAACCAGAAACTGGGTCTTAAGATCGACGACGACATGCGTGTGCTGGTGCCCGAGGATTTCCTCGCGGCCATGCGCTATCTGTTGCAATTGAAGCGTGGTGAAGGTGTTCTGGACGATATCGACCACTTGGGCAGCCGCCGCGTGCGTGCTGTTGGTGAATTGCTGGCGAACCAGTGTCGTGTGGGCCTTGCCCGGACAGAACGTCTGGTGAAAGAACGCATGACATTGTTCGATGTGAATCTTGAAGGCATGACGCCACAGCGGTTGATCAACCCGAAGGCATTGTCCGCCGTCGTGCGTGACTTCTTTGGTCGTTCGCAGCTTTCGCAGTTCATGGACCAGACCAATCCGCTGGCAGAGTTGACTCACAAACGTCGCCTGTCTGCACTTGGGCCAGGTGGATTGAATCGTGACCGCGCCGGATTCGAAGTGCGTGACGTTCACCCTTCTCACTACGGTCGCATTTGCCCGATTGAGACCCCGGAGGGACCCAACATTGGTCTGATCAACTCGATGAGTACGTTCGCGCGTATCAATGAGTTCGGATTCATCGAAACGCCTTACCGCAAGATCACTAAAGGAGTGGTGAAGTCAGAGATCGAATATCTCACTGCTGACCAGGAGGAGAATTTCCTGATCGCACAGGCCAACAACCCGATCGATAAGAAGGGCAAGTTCCAGACGGACATGATCACCGCGCGTTATCGGGGTGATTTCCTTGAAGTGACGCCTGATCAGTGCGGTTACATGGACGTCTCGCCTAAGCAGCTGATCTCGATTGCTGCGAGCTTGATTCCATTCCTTGAGCACGATGACGCCAACCGTGCATTGATGGGATCGAACATGATGCGCCAGGGCGTGCCATTGCTCGTCTCTGAGTCACCATACGTTGGCACCGGCATGGAAAGTAAGGCTGCACGTGATTCTCGTGCGGTCGTGATTTCCGAGGGGCCGGGCAAAGTGGCAGCGGCTACTGCCGATGTCATCATCGTGACGGCAGATGGGAAACTGCCGATTTCGGAGAAGCAGTTTCTCACGGATCCGCATGCTGCCAAGTCCAAGCCGGACAAAGGCATTTACGTTTATCCATTACGCAAATTCATGCGCTCCAATGCTGGAACCTGCATGAACCAGCGTCCGCTCGCCCGCCTTGGCCAGAAAGTGAAAGAAGGCGACGTGCTGGCCGACGGCCCGTGCACGGATAAAGGTGAATTGGCAATCGGTCGTAACGTGCTCGTGGCATTCATGCCGTGGAATGGTTACAACTTTGAGGATGCCATCACTATTTCTGAGCGTGTGGTGAAAGAGGACATCTACACCTCGATCCACATTGACGACTTCGATGTCGGAGCCCGTGATACCAAGCTTGGGCCAGAGGAAATTACCCGTGATATTCCAAACGTGGGTGAAGAAGCTCTGCGCAACCTCGGCCCGGACGGAGTCATCCGCATCGGCGCAGAAGTAAAGCCTGGCGACATTCTTGTGGGTAAGATTACTCCTAAGAGTGAGACCGAGCTGGCACCGGAAGAGCGACTTTTGCGCGCCATCTTTGGTGAGAAGGCAGCAGACGTGAAAGATACTTCACTGCGTGTTCCATCGGGTTGCACCGGTATCGTCATGGACGTGCGCGTTTCTTCACGCAATGATTCGCAACGTGAGAAGCTCACACCTGCAGAACACAAAAAGCAGGCTAAAGGAATTCAGGAAGACCACCAGACAAAGCACAATGATCTGACCGAGCAGTTGACGGAAAAACTTTCCGACATCCTGCTGAACGAAAAAATCCCGCTCGACGTGGTGAACGCCCGCAGTGGTGAGATCATCATTCCAGCAAATCGCAAGATCACCAAGACACTGCTGCGCAAGCTGGCTGCTGTATACGATAATATCGAGATCGACCCGAGCCCGATTCGCAACAAGATCCTTGAGATCATCAGTGGATTCGAATCGAAGTTCACCGAGATCGATGCCGATCGCGAACGTAGCCTCGACCGCATTGAGAGTGGTGATGACATCGATCCCGGTATCATCAAGCAGGTGAAAGTGTTCGTCGCAGCCAAGCGTAAGCTGAGCGTCGGAGACAAGATGGCTGGCCGCCACGGAAATAAAGGTGTGGTCGCTATCATCGTGCCAGAAGAAGACATGCCATTCCTCAACGATGGAACGCCGGTCGACATCTGCTTGAACCCACTTGGTGTGCCGTCACGAATGAACGTTGGACAGGTTCTTGAGACGCACCTTGGTGTGGCTGCTAAGGCACTTGGTTTCAAAATCGCGACACCTGTATTCGACGGAATTCCCGAAGAGCGCGTGATGCAATACATGGCGGAAGCGCGCGAAGTGGAAGGCTACAGCTGGATCGGCCTCAATGGTAAGAGTATGCTCTACGACGGGCGGACGGGAGATCCTCTCCACCAGGAAGTCGTGGTGGGCTACATCTACATGTTGAAACTCGGTCACCTGGTGGCGGACAAGATCCACGCGCGAGCAGTTGGCCCATACTCGCTGGTAACACAGCAGCCGTTGGGTGGTAAGGCGCAATACGGCGGACAGCGTTTCGGTGAGATGGAGGTTTGGGCGCTGGAAGCGTATGGTGCCGCTTACACCTTGCAGGAACTTCTGACTGTAAAGTCGGACGACGTGCAGGGCCGGACGCGAATCTATGAAGCTATCGTCAAAGGCGATAACAATCTTGAGGCTGGAACGCCTGAATCCTTCAACGTTCTCATCAAGGAGATGCAAAGTCTCGGTCTTGATGTGCGCGTTGGTCAGAGCGGCAAGAAGAAGGGCGATGCGTTAGACGCCCTTACAGAAGTTGCCCTCTAATCTGTTTCTTCACATCCTAACGAGATACTAAAAACTCAAAGCATCGAAATGAGCGTAGAGACCAGCCTGAATGAAATGTTCGGCCCCGCAAGGGAGCCGGAGGCCTTTGACCAGGTGACTATCACCGTTGCCGCACCGGATGTGATCCGGAGCTGGAGTAGCGGGGAAGTGAAGAATCCTGAGACTATCAACTACAGAACGTTTAAGCCGGAAAAGGGCGGCCTGTTCTGTGAGCGTATCTTTGGGCCGACCCGAGACTGGGAATGTGCCTGTGGAAAATACAAGCGTATCAAGCACAAGGGTGTGATCTGTGACCGCTGTGGTGTTGAAGTGACCTTGTCTCGCGTGCGTCGCGAGCGCATGGGCCACATTGAACTCGCAGTCCCCGTCACTCACATCTGGTTTTACAAGTGCATGCCATCCCGCCTCGGACTGATGCTCGATATGAGCGCACGTCAATTGGAGCGCGTGATCTATTACGAAGACTACATCGTGATCGATCCCGGCAACACACCGCTGGAGAAATCGCAGCTGCTCACGGAAACCGAATTCCGCGAAGTCGAAGAAGAATACGGCACTAGTTTTCGTGCTGGTATGGGTGCAGAAGCGATCCAGGATTTGCTTTCGCAAGTGAATCTCGCCGAACTTGTCACGGAACTGGAGGACGCAATGACCAAGACGCGCTCCAAGCAGGTGCGGAAGAAATTGGCCAAGCGCCTCAAGCTCGCTAAGGGATTTGCGCAGTCGAAATCACGTCCTGAGTGGATGATTTTGAACGTGCTGCCAGTGATTCCTCCGGATTTGCGTCCGCTGGTGCCATTGGAAGGCGGCCGCTTCGCGACCTCTGATCTAAACGACCTTTATCGTCGTGTGATCAACCGCAACAACCGACTGAAGAACCTGCTTCAACTGAAGACTCCAGACGTCATTATCCGCAACGAGAAGCGCATGCTTCAGGAAGCGGTTGATGCCTTGTTCGACAATGGTCGCCATGGCCGCGCCGTTACGGGTGCTGGTAATCGTGCGCTGAAGTCGTTGTCTGACATGTTGAAGGGTAAAGGCGGACGCTTCCGTCAGAACTTGCTCGGTAAGCGCGTCGACTACTCTGGTCGTTCCGTGATTGTGATCGGGCCTGAGCTGAAACTCGGCCAGTGCGGACTTCCTAAGAAGATGGCGCTCGTCTTGTTCGAGCCATTCATCATTCGCCGACTTAAAGAACTTGGTTATGTGCATACCGTGCGCAGTGCTAAGAAAATGATCGAGCGCCGCACTCCAGAAGTCTGGGACATTCTCGAAGAGGTGACTAAAGGACACCCGGTGATGCTCAACCGTGCGCCGACTCTGCACCGTCTTTCCATTCAGGCATTTGAGCCGGTCTTGATCGAAGGTTCCGCCATCCGTCTGCACCCGCTGACATGTGCGGCCTACAATGCTGACTTTGATGGTGACCAGATGGCTGTGCACGTTCCACTTTCCGTGGAAGCACAGCTTGAGGCGCGCCTGTTGATGCTGGCCCCGAACAACATCTTTACGCCTTCCAGCGGTAAGCCGATCACGACTCCTTCGCAGGATATTACCCTCGGTTCCTACTTCCTGACTTACTTTCGTGAGTCACCACTGATAAAGAAGGATCCCAATGCACGTCTGCCGTTGTTCGGTAGTCTGCCTGAGGTCGAGTATGCGGTGTCGCAGTTGAAGGTGAAAATTCACCAGCAGATTCTCTTTAGAAATCCGAACCGTGGGAAAGATACTGTCTACGGCGATAAAGAGAGCATAGTGATCAAAACGACTCCCGGCCGCGTGCGCTTCAATGAAGTGTGGCCGCTTGATCTTGGCTTCATCAACAGAGAAGTTCGCAAGAGCGAGTTGAGTGATATGATCTGGCGCTGTTACCAGGTTGCTGGTCAGGACGGCACTGTCCTTGCTCTCGATCGTCTGAAGGAACTTGGCTTCAAAGAAGCGACGCGTTCTGGTTGTTCGATCGGAATTACCGACATGGTCATTCCTGAAGAGAAAAAGACCGAGCTGGAAGAAGCCTACAAGAAGATCGACATCGTTCAAAAGCAGTACCGCCGTGGTATTATCACTGATCGTGAACGCTACAACAAAGTGATCGATGTTTGGACCGCTGCCGGTGACAACATTCAGAATGCACTGTTCCGGACGTTGGAATACAACGATGGAAAAGCTGAGCCGAACCCGCTCTTTATGATGGTGAACTCTGGTGCGCGTGGTAACCGCCAGCAGATCAAGCAGCTGTCCGGAATGCGCGGACTGATGGCCAAGCCATCTGGTGAGATCATTGAGCGTCCTATCACCTCGAACTTCCGTGAAGGTCTGTCTGTTCTCGAATACTTCGTATCCACTCACGGTGCTCGTAAGGGACTGGCGGATACAGCGTTGAAGACGGCTGACTCCGGATACATGACCCGAAAGCTGGTAGATGTGGCGCAGGACGTCATCGTCACTCAGGAAGACTGTGGAACGGCGAACGGCATTGTTGTGAAGTCCATCTACGAAGGGGATGAGGAGGTCGTCGATCTCCAGCTCCGTGTTTATGGTCGTGTCAGCTGTGACAAGATCATGGATCCCGTCAATCAGAAGCCCATCGTCAATGTTGGTCAACTGATTGGCGAGAAAGATGCTGAGCAACTGCAGCAAATTGGTGTCGAGCAGCTCAAGATTCGCTCTGTTCTAACATGCGAATCCAAGCGTGGATGTTGTGCCCTTTGCTACGGCTTGAACCTTGCCACAGGTAAAAAGGTGAAAGTTGGTGAAGCTGTCGGTATTGTTGCTGCACAGTCGATCGGTGAGCCGGGAACACAGCTTACCATGCGCACATTCCACGTTGGTGGTATCGCGATCGGTCAACTGAAGCAGCCGGAAGTCGTCGCCAAGTCGAAAGGTGTCTTGCGCTATAAGGATATTCGCACCGTTAAGTCTGTCGATGGCAAGTGGATCGTTCTGAACAAGAATGGAACCCTTACAGTCACGGATACCAATGGAAAAGAATTGGAGTCTTACCCGCTGATTCTGGGAACGAACATTCTGTCCGAAGACGGCACAGACGTGAAAAAGGGCCAGACCGTCGCCACCTGGGATCCGCACAACGTGCCGATTATCACTGAGAAAGCCGGTAAGGTGTCGTTCCGCGACATGATTCAGGGCATTACGCTGTCGAAAGAGAAGGACGAAGAGTCCGGGGCAGAAGGACTGGTGGTCATTGAGCACAAAGAAGACCTGCACCCGCAGGTCGTTGTCGAAAATCCAAAGACCAAGGAAGTCCTGGCCACTTACTCAATCCCAGCGGGTGCTCACTTGAGTGTCAAGAATGGCGAAAAAGTGGAGGCCGGTGCATACCTTGCCAGAACGCCACGTAAAGTCTCCAAGACGAAAGATATTACAGGTGGACTGCCTCGTGTTGCCGAGCTGTTCGAAGCACGTAAGCCAAAGGATCATGCCGAGATCGCTAAGATCGATGGTATCGTCGAGATCGCCGGTATGGTGCGCGGAAAGCGTAAATTGATTCTTCGTGACGTCGATAGCGGCGAAGAAGAAGAACACCTGATCCCGCGCAACAAGCACATCATCGTCTACAACGGAGACCGCGTAGAAAAAGGTTCACAACTGACGGAAGGCCCAGTCGTTCCTCACGAGATTCTTGAGATCTGCGGACCTCAGGAGTTGCAGGAGCACATGGTGAACGAGGTGCAGGAAGTTTACCGCCTTCAGGGTGTGGAGATTAACGATAAGCACATCGAGATCATTGTCCGTCAGATGTTGCGCAAAGTGAAGATCACCGATCCAGGTGATACGCACTTTCTCTGGGGTGATCAGGTCGAGAAAGTTGACTTCGAATCCACCAACGAAACCATGGTCGAGCAAGGTGGTAAGCCCGCCGAGGCTGAGCCCGTTCTTCTGGGAATCACCAAGGCATCACTGGAAACCGATAGCTTCATTTCTGCAGCTTCGTTCCAGGACACCACCCGTGTTCTTACCGATGCAGCAACTCTTGGAAAGACGGATATTCTCCGTGGTTTCAAAGAAAACGTCATCATGGGACACCTCATTCCGGCAGGGACAGGATTCGAAACGGTGCGCCACACGCGTGTCCGCGAAGTGGAGCAAGAGCCAGCTCAACCCGCTGCGGCTGCGCCAGAAGAACCCATCGCAGAGAGCGAAGGGGCCTGAAGCACTGCTCAGTCCATGACAGAATAATTCCAAGTCGCCCTGCTTCCAAATCTCGGAAGCAGGGCGCTTTTTTTGAACGATGTCGATAGCAACTAAACGAGGAGACTCAGGATCAACCGACCTCATGTACGGGCGCCGGGTTTCGAAAGCAGACCCGCGTGTCGGCACCTATGGTGCCGTCGATGAACTCAACGCTGCGCTGGGAGTGGCGCGAGCTCATTGCAGCAATCCTGACATTCTGGCGATTGTCAAAGAGGTGCAGGACAGCCTGATCATTCTCATGGGGGAAATGGCCACGCACGAAGATGATCGCGACCGCTACATCAGAGATGGATTCAAACCGGTTACGACCAGTTCCGTTACGGCGCTCACTGACCACGTCGATCGAATTGAATCCGATCTCAATATTCGTTTTAAAGGCTGGGCCATCCCAGGCGACAACACCTCGCCCTGTTCCGCATTCCTCGATGTCAGTCGCACCGTTTGCCGTCGCGCAGAGCGCACTGCCGTTGAATTTATCGAGAATGGAGGAGATCTCTCCGAGATCATCATTCAATACTTGAACCGGTTGTCTGATCTATTGTGGCTGCTCGCCCGCTGGGAAGGCGCCGAGAGCGGAGGAAGCACCGATGAAAGCGATAGTAAAGATGGATGAAAGTGTGCAGAAGCGGTTTTCCGCAGATTGCACCGATACGAGAGCGCGATAAAAAAAACCTTTTACCGATTGGACAACGTCCCACGCTTCGGAGAACTCAAGCAATGGCTCAAAGGATGAATCGGTTTTAGTAGTCGTCGCCGTATGAAATGCGAAGCCGATTTTCCGCGGCTTCTGCTTTGGCTTCTTCTATTTCGTTTTGCAGTTGTTCGTCGGCGGGAGAAAAATTATAGACTGGTATCGCATAGGCCTTTGCTTCTTTCTCCTGCTTCTTTCTCCTTGGTTTCTTTCGAAATTAAAACGAGACTGACAATGATAATTGCAATTACTGTTAGTAGCGTTCTCATATTGTTTTGTGGACGGCCCGATAAACGTGTTCGAGTTTGCGGAAAAGGACAAGGGGCGATGAGAAAAGCGAGCGTTGGAGGCCCCAAGGGAATAATCCTTTTTTACGGAGCCATTTTTTTCAATGAACTCCGCCGTTCTCTGTAATAGACGGTCTTTTTGGGTAAACGTTCCTGCCATTTTCACTCCTTCCGGACTTGCGTGAATTTCGTCCATTTGAAAGCCAGTCCTGGAATGTAAGCGCTTGATCGGGAATTGGTTGAGAGAATTTTTTAAGATGAGTGCTTGAAGGAGAGAGAATCTACTAGGGAATTTTCTTAGTAGAGAAAAGTGTCCATTCTGCCGACTTTTTGATAGAAGTCGCTCGTTCGCCGGGGCATCCCGATGCCTGACGGTTCAAATTAAACCCCTAGTTTATTCGAAATGAAAAAAGCCCTAAACCTCTGGGGTCACTTCTTAACGCTTGGATACTTCGTGGCCTCATCGGCACTGGTACACGGGCAGAGTGACGTAACTCAGCCAGGCGATCCTGTTATCGCCAGTTCGGACAATAGTCCGGGATCGGAAGGTGTAGCCAATGCAATCGATGGCCAGCCAACCAAATACCTTAACTTTGATACCGTAGGCATTGATGGCGTTCCGTCAGGTTTTGTGGTCTCGCCATCGGTTGGTATGACTCTTGTTACTGCCATTACACTTCAGTCGTAACCATTCAGGAGGGTGAGCCTCAGTCAGGGTAAATGAGCGTGTGAAAATTTGTGAAGAAAATTCTGGACCTACAGTAATTATAATGCTTTGAGTGGAATGTGCCGATTGAAGGAGTAGATCTTGAGCAGTTACAGAAATTGGCCGATGCGGGGGCATCGGTAACGATTTCTGCGGCAGATCTGCGGCAAATTTTGGTCAAGGTGAGAGACATCGAAATCGAACTTGAGCGAACCAAAGCCAAGCTCGCTTCTTACGAAAGCAACAGCCGTAACAGTAGCAAGCCACCGTCCTCAGACCGACACAATCCCAATAAGCCAGACCAGAAACCCAAAGGCAAACGAGGCAAGAAAGACGGCAAGGGCGATCGCAAACGCAAGCCAGGCGGGCAGAAAGGTCACAAAGGAAAAACGCTTGAGCAGGTGGCCGCGCCTGACCATGTCCAGGAACACAAACTCGATCGCATCAACGGAAGCTGCGAGCATTGCCAGGGAAGCTTGCGCGGCACGCAGAGTACGGACGTTGAGAGTCGCCAGGTTTTTAATTTGCCCGAGAAAATCACCTTCGAAGTTACAGAGCATCGCGCGGAGACCGGCACTTGCCCCTGTTGCAGCAAGAAGGTCAAAGCTGCGTTTCCCGAGGACGTGACCGCGCATGTGCAGTATGGCGATCGCGTTCAGGCACTGGTGCTCTACCTGCACACCTACCAGTTGCTACCGTGCGAGCGCCTTGCTGAATTCTTTGACGACATCTTCAACTGCCCATTGAGCACCGGAGTCATTTGCTCCATGCTCAAAAAAGCAGGCACCCGCGCCGGGCCCATCTATGAATCCATTAAAGGCGCTATTCTCCAGGCAGTCTTCGTCCACTGCGATGAAACCGGTTTGAGTGTATCTGGAAAACTGCATTGGCTGCACACTGCGTCCACACCAGAGTTGACCTTTCTTCACGTCGATAAGCATCGAGGCCAAGTCGCCCTGCGAGCCATTGGAATTCTTGAAAACTACGACGGCTGGGTCGTGCACGACTACCTGTCAGCATACTACACGATTTACGGGCTCAAGCACGTCCTGTGCAACGCGCACATGTTGCGTGATCTCATCTGCATCCATGAAGATCACGAACAATCGTGGGCAAAAGAAATGATGGATCTGCTGCTCGAGGCGAAGAAACTCAAAGAGCGCGAGCTTGCAGGCGGACGAACCATCGGGCAGGGAACGCTCGACCGATTGCGTGCCCGTTACGAGGAGATCATCAACGACGGTTACGCGCTCAATCCAGAGCCTGAACGTCGCCCCGGACAGCGTGGGCGACTCAAGCGAGGCAAACCTTTGAACATACTCATCCGCCTGGACGAGCGTCACCAGGAAGTGATGGCATTCCTGCTCTACGATGTTCCGTTCGACAACAACCTGGCCGAGCGCGATCTGCGCATGATGAAAGTGAAACAAAAGATCAGCGGCTGCTTTCGCAGCTTCGATCATGCAACAGCGTTTGCGAAGTTACGATCGATCATCAGCACAGCAAAGAAGCAGTCTATCAACGTCCTCGATATCCTCTCCAAGGTCGTGACCAACCCAGCGCAAGCCCAGCAAATCCTCATCCCCTCCTGAATGGTTACCTTCAGTCAGCAAATGATGCAGTCGAGCGGGATCCCAAATGGATTCGTCTTGAGGGCTCAAACGATGAAGCACCAACCTGGGACTCTGGCGCCTGGCAGATAGTTTACGAGAATGAGGAGATTCCGTCTTGGACGGACACGTTTCCTGACGGTGATCGTTTTCAAACGCAGACATTTGCATTCGATAACAACAAGCCCTTTCTCCATTACCGATGGACGACAGTTCAGGTGCAGGGGGAGTCAGCGAACAGCTTGCAGATTGCAGAGGTGGAATTGCTCGGCGAAGTCTTGCCGGGTGATGTTACGCAGCCAGGCGATTTACTCATCGCCAGCTCGGATAATAGCCCGGGATCGGAAGGGGTCGCCAATGCAATTGATGGGCAGCCGACCAAATATCTGAACTTTGATACCATTGGCGTCGATGGGATTCCTTCTGGATTTGTTGTCACGCCTGCTGTGGGACTGACACGCCTGGTGGGACTAACGATGCAGTCTGCGAATGATGCCGTTGAGCGCGATCCTAAATCAATCCTACTGGAGGGATCTAACGATGGATCCCCCGGATGGGACTCAGGAAACTGGGAAGTGATCTATGAAAACGACGCCGTCGATGCATGGGACGTCTTATTCCCTGATGCTAATCGCTTTAAAACTCAGGCTGTAACATTTGAGAATTCCAAGCCGTACAAACATTATCGTTGGACAGTTCTTGAAGTTCAGGGAGAAACCGCAAACAGTCTGCAAATTGCAGAAGTCGAGCTGCTGGGTGAAGTATTGCCTGGGGATGTGACGCAACCAGGGGACGTGCTGATCGCAAGTTCAGACAATAGCCCTGGATCAGAAGGTGTCGCCAATGCGATTGATGGTCAGCCAACAAAGTATCTAAACTTTGATACTGTGGGCGTGGACGGAATACCTTCTGGATTTGTGGTGACGCCTGGCGTCGGTCGGACGGTACTGTTCGGTTTGACGATGCAGTCTGCAAATGATGCGGTTGAAAGAGATCCCAAGATTGTTCGACTGGAAGGCTCCAATGACGCGGCGCCGACTTGGGATACAGGAAATTGGGAATCGATTTACTTGAATGAAGAAGTTCCCCCATGGCCTGAGCTGTTCCCGGGAGGAGATCGATTCCAGACCCAAACATTCATTTTCGAAAATCAGAAGCCTTACACTCACTATCGCTGGGCGGTAGATATGGTACAGGGAGAAACGGCGAACAGTATGCAGATTGCTGAAGTTGAGTTGCTGGGAAGGTCTGCGCCAGTTGATGTGCTGCAACCAAGTGACCCATGGATCGCCAGTTCCGACAACAGCCCAGGATCGGAAGGCGTTGCCAATGCCATCGATAATCAGCCAACAAAGTACCTGAACTTCGACACAGTCGGGGTGGATGGTGTTCCTTCTGGTTTCGTGGTTTCGCCCTCGGTAGGTGCTACCACCATTATAGGACTCAGCTTGCAGTCCGCTAACGATGCGGTAGAGCGTGACCCCAAGTCGATTCGACTGGAGGGCTCAAATGATCCAATGCCAACATGGGATTCCGGCAATTGGAACGTCCTTTACGAAAACGCTGAGATTCCAGATTGGCCCAGCACGTTTCCTGATGGCGACCGATTTCAAACGCAGGAACTTTTCTTCGACAACAGTAGATCCTATCTTCACTATCGCTGGACTACGCTCCAGGTACAAGGTGAGTCGGCGAACAGTATGCAGATCGCTGAAGTTGAACTTCTAGCTTTCAGTGAATCAGCTGACTGTAGTAAGGCGAAATTCGTAACGCATCCAGTGAACTCACCAGTGCTGCAAGGCGAAGGCGCGGAATTTTTCACTGAAGTTAATGGCCCATGGCCGCTGCAGTGGATGAAAAACGGAGAGCCAATCGCCGGAGCCGTGCAAACGGTCTATACCACAGAGGCAATCACTGTGGAAAATGCCAGCAATACATATTCGGTCGAGATCGTCGGATGCGAAACCAGCGATGTCGTCCAGGCGACACTGTTTGATCCCGCTGAAGAACTTGTCAGTATCGGCATCAACTTTGTTGGAAGTGGGGCAAATGGTGCGCCTACGCGGACGGACGCCACCAACATAGGTGGCGTACAGCCTCAGGCTTACTGGAATAGTCTTCCCCCTGAAGAAGCCGGTGCCGCTTCAGGATTTGAGGAAGATCTTGTTGATAGTCGGAATCAGGTTACCGCGATTTCGGTCGAGTGGGATACCGGTGGTAGTTGGGGATCAGGTACGGGAACCGATGATACAAATGCGAAATTGCTCAATGGTCTCGTCGAAGGTGGTGCTAGTGAAGATGCGTTCTCTTCGATCACATTCTCTGGTGTTCCAGATGGAAACCACGCACTAATCGTTTACTCTATTGCTCGGCCACTGGAATTCCCTGCTATCGACTACGAACAAGCCGAGAATGAGGAGCGAATCTACATGCGCCAACAGAACGCGGACGAATTCAATGCGAATCCCGTTTTCATTCAGGGATTGAGTACTGATCCTAACAATCGCAGCATTGGTAACTTCGTTCGATTTAATGGAATTTCTCCAGAGAATGGAAACGTAACCCTGAATTTCTGGGACGCTGGAGGAGGGAATTCTACAGTGAATGCAGTTCAGCTGATTCTTGATGCGCCAGTTGCGGCGATACCTCCTATCATTGTTGCAAATCCCATCAGCGACAATGGTATTCGCGGAGGTATAGCACAGCTCAGCGTTACTGCTGAAGAAGAAGAGGGATTGATTTATGAATGGCGGCGAAATGGGGCAGCACTTATGAACGGTGAGCGAATCAGTGGAGCCGACACGGCAACGCTGAGTATCTCAAATTTCAGTGCAGCTGACGCTGGGAGGTATACCGTGGCAATCACCAATGCGACGGGTGTCACGATCAGTAAGCCAGCAGTGCTTACTGACGTCACTGGAGCAATAGATGATCGACTAGTTGCTCACTATAGTTTCGATGAATCCAGTGGTAAAAGTGCAGGCAATGGCTCTGGAGCATCAGCGAATGCGGAATTGAAAGATTTCGGAGGTGATTCAGATCAGTGGGTTGCTGGCCAGATTGGCGGCGCATTGAATCTTGATGGCGAAGAGAACTGGGTATTGATCCCGAGCTTTGAGAAACCTGGCTCAAGCATGACCTTGAGTGTTTGGGTGCTGGCGGATGAAGAAATCGAACTGGATTTCAATCCTACCATTGTTGGTAACTGGGGGAACGCTCCTGGACAGTTCCGCCTTCGGACGGTTACAACCGCTAACGCAGATACCGCTTTTAGTGCACAGCTTCGGGTCGGCCCAAACCAGCCCACCGCTACCGATCCTTCAACGGTTGCGATTCAAGCCAATCAGTGGGAACACCTTGTGTTCACTGTGAATGGTCAGGAATTGACGCTCTATCGCAATGGAGTCGCTGTTAATTCCACTGCTTACTTAGGAAATCTCAATGCTGGATTCGACAGCATTGGAATCGGAGTGGCACTTGACGATGATCGACTCCCCATTGCTGACGCAGTTTTCTGGCAGGGGAGAATTGATGATCTGGGAATCTGGACACGACCACTCAGTGTTACTGAAGTGACTTCTCTCTACGAGAAGGGCTTGAATGGCACTAATCTTGCATCCGCAAGCAGTGGCCTTTCCGGTTTGCGATTCACTGACATTCAAGTCGATAGAACCACGAGAGCGGTTACGCTTGAATGGGCATCTCGGGCTGGCCGCACTTACACCATTGAACGTGCCACTGACCTCGCGGACTGGAATGAACTCGAAGATGGATTAGATTCAGATGGGGATATATCAACTTTTGTTGATGAAGGAGTTCCTGCCGAAGTTTCTGAATCCTACTATCGCGTTACTGAAACTGAGTAATCGTATTTTATTAGTCAGACTTGTTAATCGAATCGGGAGCCCATTCAGGGCTCCCGATTTTTGTTGAGCGGGGCAATCACCGTTGAGCGTTGATTGCACGACGACGAACTCAGTGAATCGTCAATACAGTCGTATCGGTTGCAATATCATCGATGACTGTTGTCTTACCATCAGGCCATCGGACAACAAGCTTTTTCACCTTGTCAGTTCCAAGTGTCAATACGATGGATCGTGGATTCTGAGATAAATATCCACTGCCTGAGTAGACTTCTTGAACGACGTTCTTTCCTGATTCGAAAACAGCCAGGATTCTGGCCCCGGCAGAGTTTTTGCCAAAGTGCACCTTGAGGAATTTTCCGCTCTCAGCCGATGAGCTCTCGAAAGTGAGCAGCGGGCCATTGTTCTGTGCGACAGCAATGTCCAGTCGGCCGTCGCGGTTGAAATCTACCAGTGTGGACGCCGTAGCATCACCCGGCACGATGATCCCGCTCTTATCTGGTAGCATTGGATCAAATGTTCCATCTCCTCTACCAATCATCAGAATGCTGAGGCCGCTTGAATACGGGCCGGTTTCAAATTGCGGGCCAAAGAAATTCTGAGCAACAAAGAGGTCGATCATTCCGTCCGCATTTGCATCCAGAAAAGTAAGCCCAAATGCCGGAGAAATCTGCGCAAGATTTGGCAGTGGAGCGAATCGGAATCTCGCATTGCCATCATTTATAAGAATTCCAGATTCCAACGTTGTGGCAGTGAAGGTCTGAGCGGTTTTCAGTGAAGCAGGTGAATAAATTTCCTGAAGTGAGGCTGAGGCGAAGGAATGAAATGTGCCGAACTTCTCAGCCAGGTGAGGCATCGCTCCAGTAGAACAACTCTTACCCCGGATTGGCAAAAGGACGCCCTCCTCGTACTTTGCTTCGACCAAACTCTTCTTTCCGCTTCCTGTGTAGTCACCGTAATAAAGCAGTGCAGGCTTCTTCGGACTAGCATGATACTTTGTGTTCAATCCCCAGTTTGCAACTGCGTAGTCAATATCGCCATCACCATCGATATCCGCACCGGCGATAGAATTCCACCACCCGGGCAGATCCCCTAGATCCGCTTCTTTTGTCTTTTCTTCCAGCGTGCCGTTCTGGTTTTTGAAAAAACGGATCGGCCCCCATTCGCTTGTAACCAATAGATCCAGCCAGCCGTCATTGTCAGCGTCAGACCATAGCGCGCCCGTGACCAATCCCTGCACACTGAGGTTTCTCTCAACGAATTTGGCACCTTCTGAATTACCTTCATTGATCAGTAGCCGCGACTGTGCCGGCTCGGGATATTTTCCTGGAATGACGCGACTCCCAATGAACAAATCTTCATCCCCGTCGCGATCAAAATCAGCTCCCACTACACAACTACTTGAGTCGCGAAGATCCGGAAGTGCCTGTGGCGCTTTCACGAAATTTCCGGAGCCATCGTTCAGATACAAATTGTTCTGCAGTAATGGGTCGCCTTCTTTGTATTCGTAGCTTCCATTCGCCACGAATAGATCTAAATCCTTATCTCCATCCGCATCGAGGAACAGGCATCCCATATTCTCACTCTGCGCGTCATCAATAAAAGGCTTAGTTGATGGCAGGACGAACTGACAGACACCATTCGAATCAGGGCCTTCATTCAGTAGCACAGCTCCTCCAATATTCCGTGAGCCACCGATATAGAGATCATCGTCTCCGTCGTTGTCGACATCAGCCCATGCCAGCCCCGGGCCTAACTGCGATAGCTTGTTTGGCAGTAGAGGCTGTCGATCGAAATCCTCGAAACTACTTTCGGTATGCACCAGACCGTCGAGTACCTTTGATCTCAAGAAAAGCGGTAATGGCGTGTCACTTGCTGCGAATGATGGAATCGCTGGTTCTTCGCTGATGGTGTAGCGGTTGCCTGCTTCCAGGTCGGTGAATTCTTGCATGCTTCCTCCTGGCCAGGTGATTGTCATTTTATTGACATGCGTGTCGCTGCCCATACCGATTGTCACTTCGGGGAGATTGCACGACAAGAACCCGGTAGCTGGCACCAATTGGCGTACGTGCTTCGCTCCTGATTCTGTCTCAATCCGAACGGAAACTCCGATGCCAAATGTGTTCTTCGTTGCGCCTGCAAGCTGGATTACAATTGTGTTAGATCCAAACGAGTCATTCCTGTAGATGCTGGCTGGCTCATCCAAATTGGCGATGACTAGATCCAAGTCACCATCTCGATCCAAATCACCATAGGCGGCGCCATAGCTCATGCCGGTGTGATCCAGTCCCCATTTTTTGCTCGTATCTTCAAATTCAAGGTCGCCCAGGTTTTTGAACGCCTTGTTCTGCTCTGGCATAGGTGGTGTGTTTTCATAGTGATCCCATTGGGTTTTTCCTATCAGCTTGGATTTCTCGATCTGATAATCAGAGTTGTTAAAATTTCGTGACATACCATTTGAAACGAAGAGGTCAATTCTCCCGTCTTCGTCGAAATCCGCCAGCTTAGGTGCCCATGACCAATCTGTATTGGAGATGCCTGAAAGTTGTGCTGATTCGATAAACCGAGATGTGCCCGTGTTAAGATAGCAAACATTACGCATCAATTGCCGAGGTCGAACGCTCTCGACACGCTCTCTAAGACGGCCCATTTCACCCATGCCCATTTTGGACTTATAGTGCGTTGTTGCGGCCATATCCAAGGCGACGAGATCGATACGACCATTGTTGTCAACGTCGCCAATATCTGATCCCATGGAAAACCATGGAGTCGCATTCATTGTCTCTTCTATGACATTGGTGAATGTGCCATCGCCATTGTTTTTAAACAGGCGGTCGGGATCTAGAAAATCATTACAAACATAGATGTCCATCCATCCATCTTCGTTAAAGTCCCACCATGTCGCAGATAATCCAAAGCCATTCAGGGTGATTCCAGCTGTCGCTGATGCATTTATAAACTTCCCATCATCATTACGCAATAGAGAATCAGGACGCCCGTAGTCGTCGATGCTATACGATGTGCCACCGGTGTAAGTGATGGCGTAGTAATCAGCATATTCAGGTTTTACCTGCGCTCGGCCAGTTTCTTTGTCTACGAAATAGGGAGGCTCGCTGGGGCGGCCTCCTGCGCGATAGAGTCGGTTAGCCAGCAACCAGCAGTCGAGATCACCATCGTTGTCGTAGTCGCAGAAACTTGGCATCAGGCTCGCATCGACAATATCCAGTCCGTATTCCGCTGCTGCTTCTCGGAAGACCATCGCTGATTCATTGATGAAGAGTGCATTTGGGGAATTGTAGTTACACAGGTAGATGTCCAGATCCCTGTCACCATCGATATCGACAAATGTGACACCAGCGCCCCAATCATTACCCCCGCCTACTCCAGCAGTTTCTGTCACGTCATCGAACCGCAGTTTTCCACTTTGCTTGTAAAGTCGGTTTGATTCCGGGCCGCTGGCAAAGAATATTTCAGGCAATTCGTCACCATCCAGATCCCCGATCGCTACTCCACCACATGCAAAGCCCGACTGGTAAAGGCGCTTTAAGGGATGGCTGGTATCCAGTGGATTTTGGAATGATATTCCCGATTCATTGCCTGGAACTTCATAGAACAAAGGCGCGTTTTGGTCTCTCTCGGCCCTCTTCAGTAGCGCTTCTCTAACGAGCGTTGGGCGCGATTCAGATTCCTCTGATTTGGCTAGCGTCTCGGGCTTCCGTTGAGATTCATCGCATGATTGAAAAAACAGGACAAGGGCGCAGACCGGAAGCAGCTGACAACCGGCCCCAGAAACTCGAACTGTGATAGGAATGCGCATTTCGGAATGTAAACATGATCATTGATCGATGCCAACTCGCGATTTGTGTTCGATCAAACGGAATGAACAATGTGACCTCGGTTCATGAAAGGCATGGGCGAGTAGCGCCTACATTTTGTTGACGACTTCTCTGGTTCCGCAGGCATCACAGGAATGGTGATGCTACTTGGGCCAGAGCAAGAGGCATCCATTCTTCATTTCTACCGTGTTCGGGACTTGTTCTTATTCGTAAATAGTAAAAAGGAACACGACGTGCGCGCTATCAATCGGTAGAGGCCTGAGCGCAATATCGCGGGTTGGAAATTGAGCTTGAGGTGATTGTTGAGAAAGGAAAATCCAGACGCTTGAGTTAGATGTTAGGGCAAAGTGTATGCGTTCACTAACATGTGTGTTATATTTCCTTCTTTTAAATTTTCATCAATGACTCGTGGCTGGCTTTGCTGGCTCACGCATATCTTGGAAAATATGGTGTCCGTAAATTGTCCGCCTCACGTGCCGCAGAGTGATATTCTAATTGAATGGGAATCGATTCGTAAGCGCTCGCCTGATGCTTTGGCGATCCGTGATTGCGATGGATCTCTCACTTATGAGATGCTTGCCCACGATTCTGATAGCTGGGCTCGTTGTTTAATTAGCGGAGTCAACGAAGGGCCCGTGGTGGTGCATGCGCCGAACGGAACCTGTCTTGCCAGTGCGATTCTCGGTGTGCTGAAGGCTGGGCGGGTATGCGTGCCGGTGGCTGAAAATACACCCTCGGAGCGGGTCAGGCAGTTGGTTGAGCTTAGCAATGCTGGGACGCTTATCAGTTCAGAGTCGATCCTTTTGGAAGAGGCTCGGCAGTGGGGTGATACCATAAATCTGATCGGAAATTATGCCGATCGGCTCACTGGAGTGCTTCACGGGAACGAACGGGAACTTCCACTGCCCACGTGTAGTCCTCAAACCGCGGCATTCTTGATGTTTACATCGGGAACCGAAGGCAGGCCGAAACCCGTGATCCTGCGCCACGGGAATATCGTGAGGGAATGCCATTACTTCAGACGATTGCTGGCGCTCAGTGCTGATGACCGGGCATCCTGGTTTTATGCTACGAGTGCCCTCGCCGGATTGCGTGAGTTGATGATGTCGCTGCTTACAGGGAGTTCCCTGAGTGCCTTTAGTTATGCGGAACTTGGTGCTGAGAAAATGGCGAATTGGCTCCGTGAGGAACGCATCACAGTGTGTCGCTTCGTTCCCACGATGTTTCGGCAATTTTGCTCGATGTTGGATTTCAGTGAGACGTTCCCGAGCGTCCGGGTTTTCTACATTGGCGGAGAAGGAGTGCTGCCCAGCGATTTTGAGCTGTTTCGCCGACATTTTCCAAATGCGGGTGAATTTTCGATCGTGTACGGCAGCACCGAGACGGGCCTGTGCTTTGAGAATTCTATTCCTGCAGGTCAATCACCAACTGCTCGGGGGGGCTTGCCACTGGGACGGCCGGTGCCAGGATACAATCTACGCATCGCCAATCCAGAGGAGGATCATTCCGGGGAGCTTGTGGTATCGGGTGCTTGCCTGAATCAGTCGGTAGCAGACGGGGAGCCGCTGGATTTCTATCTTAAATCGCAACCTGCCGGGATTTCGGAACACTTGTCAGGTGATCAAGTTCGAGTGGACGAAGATGGTTGCTGGCACTTTGTGAGTCGGATCCGAGATTTCGTGAAGATTTCAGGCAATCGAGTGGGGCTCGATGAAGTGAAGAGTGCGGTTCTGCAACTCGACTCTGTGGAGGACTGCAGGATTGAGGCATCGCAAGGAAGTCTGACCGCTTTGGTCAAGTTCGCCAACGGTGACAGCGTGCTAACGACTGATGAGATTCGAGCTGCGCTGTTAGCGATACTTCCGCCTTACATGGTGCCGGCTGACATTCGTTTGCTGGCGCAGATGCCACTGACTCCGGGGGGGAAGGCGGACATTACTACACCGTTGGCTCCGAAATCGAAGATGGCTGACCATCAGAAGGGAAAGGGTGGACGCTGGAGCCCGACCGAACGCATGGTGGGAGATGTCTGGGCGGTAACTCTGCACCGTGAATCGATTGGGATTGATGAATCGTTTTTCGCCCTTGGAGGTAGTTCGCTGCTCGCCGTCGTCGCTGCTGCACGGCTGTCCGAGTCCCTCGGACGTTCCGTTCCTCCTGCTCTTTTTGCTTCGTGCCCTAACGTCAGGGCGATGGCTGCTGCCTTAGAAAAACTTGCTCCGGACGAGAAATGGTCTGTGGTGGTACCGCTCCGCAGTAAGGGCACGAAACTACCGCTGTTTCTGTTTCAGCCTGTCGGCGGAGGAGTGATGAACTATCTTCCCTTAGTGGAGAAACTCGATCCGGGGCGGCCGATCATTGGTCTGCAGGCCCATGGCCTAGACGGAGTATCCACTCCCTCGGCGTCGATTCCAGAAGCCGCCAGTCGCTTCTTGCAAGAAATCCTGCGGGTGAATCCGGAAGGGCCATTCTTACTCGCCGGGCATTCCTTTGGGGGGCGTCTAGCTTTTGAGGCTGCCAGTCAGTTGCATGAAATGGGACATCCCGTTTCATTCGTTGGACTATTTGACAGCCACCCTAACATGTCCACACGTTATCTCCCGACGGCAGAAGCTCTTCGTTTTATGGGGACGCGCGTCAGATTTCATCTTGCACGACTGGCTCTCATGGATACTAGCCAGCGAATGGCGTGGTTTAGAAGGCTGGGGCGCAAGGTTGCTCGGGAGTCACGCGCGTCGGGAAATGTGATTTCCCGACCGCCATCTGAGCTCGCCTCCCTGTCCAGAAGCATTGCGATGGTGCGGAAATGTTGTTTGAAGGCTTCGGCGGAGTACGTGCCCGGAAGCTATCCGGGACGCGTAATACTTTTCAAGGCACAGCGCCAGAGCTTGGAATTACGTCCTGATCGAGACTACGGGTGGAGCAAGTTTGCACATGGTGGAGTTCGTGTGATAGAAGTTCCTGGATCCCACGCCAGCATTCTCTCGCCGCCACACGTCGATTATTTAGTGCGGAAGCTCAATGGCGAGCTCCAGACAGAAGACTTGCAACTGACGTTTAGCTGATCAGGACGTAGCAGTTATTGTCTTAAGTCAAACCCGGTAAACCATCGATGCTCGCGCCGTTTTTCTTGCGTTGGTATTCCTTCACGCCTTCGGGTTGCTTATTGTCGCTCCACTTCAACAGGACATCCCGATCTGCCTTGTAGTCGAACAATGGAACACTGTAGCCGCACGAGTCGGAGATCCTTGAAACGCGTATGCGGATAAATGCGCGCGTGGCAAATTCTTCCGCATCAGACTTTTTCTCAAAAGCGGCAGCGATGGAATCAAATTCTGCATGGCCTGGCTGCAGGACTTCACCCTTGCCGTAAAATCGAACAATTTTTGGTGCTCCTTCGAACGCACAGAACATGATGACGATGCGACCATTTTCTTTCAAATGCGCGACCGTTTCGATGCCGCTTCCCGTCAGGTCGCGATAGGCGACGGTAGTGTCATCGAGAATCCGAAAGCTGTCGTGGCCCTTGGGCGAGCAGTTTACATGCCCGTCAGCCGTGTTCGGCGCGGTTGCGACAAAGAACATTTTCTGTTTTGCAATCCAAGTGCGGATCGATTCGTCAATACGTTCGAATGTTTTGCCCATATCTTCAAAAGTGGTCGTTGAGGCAGAAAGAATAGCGCGTGTGGAGGAATGCACAATCGGGGCATTGAAAAAAGGCTTTGCGGTTGTCGTTCGTCGGGAAGCAGGATAGGAGAAGGCCATGCGGAAAACGAAAATCCTGTGCACCATTGGTCCGGCAACTGAGTCGGTGGAAACATTGCAGGCACTCATCGAGGCCGGAGCGAACATTTTACGACTGAACATGAGCCATGCCAGGCACGAATGGTGTGCCGAAGTGGTGCAGCGAATTCGGCGCGCAGCTGAGCTGGCGCAGTGTGATGTTGCCGTGCTTGTCGACTTGCAGGGGCCGTCGATCCGCACCGGGCCAGTGGATGGTGCCTTCGATTTGAAGGAGAATGATGCTGTGGAGTTTACCATGGCAGGGGCAGCTGCAAAGATTCCCTTTTCGACGTCGGTGAATTACGACGGTCTCGGCGATGATTTGAAAGTAGGGGACAAGATGCAGGTGGACAATGGAGTGCTGCACATGACGGTCACAGCCATCGATGCCGAACGCGTTACCTGCGCAGTGATCACGCCGGGGGAAATGGGCTCACGCAGGCATATCAATTTACCGGGAATTCGCGTGAATTTGCCCCCGCTCACCGAGAAAGATCACGCCGATCTGGAGATGGCTGTGCAGGTTGGGGCAGACTTCGTTGCCATGAGTTTCGTGCGCGATGCCGCACACGTGGATTTGTTGAAAAAACTGCTTAAAAAGCGCGGTTCTCTTGCCCGTGTTGTAGCGAAGATTGAAGATCAGCAGGCGGTTGATAATCTCGATGAAATTATTGAGGCAGCAGATGCAGTGATGGTCGCGCGTGGCGATCTAGGGATTGAAGTCCGACTGGAAGAATTGCCTATCGTCCAGCGACGCATCATCAAAAAGTGTGTGCACATCGGGCGCAAGGTCATCGTTGCCACTCACATGCTGGAGTCGATGACGGAGAGTCCGGTGCCAACGCGAGCGGAAGTCACCGATGTTGCCAATGCAGCCTATGAGGAAGCGGATGCGGTGATGCTCAGTGGCGAGACCAGTGTAGGAAAGTATCCGATCCGTTGTGTCGAAGTCCTGCACAAAATCTGCAAGCGTGTGGAAGTGAGTGGGGGAGTAGGCTACGCCGAATATACGCCGCTCAAAACCGAGAAGCACAAGATAGTGAAATCTGCAGTCGTGCTGGCAAATTCCATGCCTGAAGCCAAGATCGTAGTCTTTACCAAGCGAGGCGTCATGGCACACTTCACCGCACATCTACGGCCCAAATTTGCTCCTATTTTTGCCTTTTGCCCGGCACTCGATGTCTGCCGCTCGCTCATCATGAGTCGCGCCGTCTTTCCGACGCAGCTGGATTTCGAAACCGAAACCCCGGAGCCTGCGATCGATGCCGCAGTGCGCCTGCTGAAAGCAAAGAATTATGTGCGTGATGGTGACCCGCTAATTCTCATCAGCGATGTCTTGCACGGTGAATTCAAGTGGGATTCGATTATCTTGAAGCACGTATGATAAGATGCGCAGCTTCAAGGCGCAATCTTCAAGCTGATCAACTAACGGCAGCTGCGGCTTTGTGTTGCGCTGTGGCTGCTTCTACTTCGGCAGCTGCGCGTTTCTGCACGCGGCGACGTTCGTTAGGGCAGAGGATGGCTTTGCGCAGGCGAATGTTCTTGGGCGTGGCTTCGACCAGTTCGTCGGGAGCGATGTATTCGATGGCGCGCTCAAGTGAGAGGCGAATCGGCGGAGAAAGCTGGATGCCTTTGCCATCGCCGCTGGAGCGGTGGTTGGTGAGGTGCTTCTCCTTGACTGGATTGACGGCCATGTCTTCGGCGCGTGGGTTTTCACCAACGATTTGGCCTTCGTAGATTTCATCACCAGGAGCGACGAAAAGTTTGCCGCGCACTTCAAGTGCAGACAGCGAGTAGGCGACGGCGACACCTGTCTCCATCGAAACAAGAGTGCCTGATGTTCTAGTAGGAATTTCTCCGCAATGGGGAGCGTATTCTTTAAACAAGTGTGACATGACGCCGTGGCCGCTGGTGATGTTCAGGAGCTCGAGTTCAAAGCCAATCAGGCCGCGTGTGGGCGCAGTCGCTTCGATGGTAGTTCCGAGGCCTGAGATGCCCATGTTTTCAACGCGGGCGCGGCGGTTGGCCAGGCTCTTCATGATGCCGCCTGTGTATTCATCGGGAACTTCAACGTAGAGCGTTTCGAACGGTTCGAGGACATTGCCGTCATCGTCGCGGCGCGTAATCACCATGGGACGCGACACTAAAACTTCGTATCCTTCGCGGCGCATTTGTTCCGTCAGAATAGAAATTTGCATGACGCCGCGAGCTTTCACATTGAAGCAACCTGCGGTATCGGAATCAGAAACTTCAATGGAGATGTTCGTCTTTACTTCACGGAACAAGCGGTCACGAATTTGACGAGAGGTGACGTGCTTGCCTTCGCGGCCTGCGAATGGGCCGTTGTTAATGGAAAACTGCATCTGCACGGTCGGCGGATCAATCGCTACGAATGGCAGTGCTTCAACGGCCTCCGTGCCCGCGAGCGTTTCGCCAATATCGATGTCTTCAAATCCTGACACACCGACAATATTGCCCGCTTCACCTTCAACTGAGTCGCTTGTAGCAAATGCGCTGTATTCGAACACGCGCGTCACACGGTAGCTCTCGCGGGTGCCATCTTTGAGGATGCGAAACACCCGGTCTCCTTTTGCGATTTTTCCTGAATTGATACGGCCAATAGCGACGCGTCCCACGTAGTCGTCCCAGGCGATGTTGCTCACCAGCATCTGGAAATCATCATCATGCTTGACGTCAGGCGCGGGCACATAGTCGATAATGAGATCCATCAACGGGGTGACTGATTCGCGCTCGTCATCGAGATCCAGCATCATGTATCCGTCACGGGCGCTGCCGTAGACGAATGGCGCATTGAACTGTTCTTCGCTGGCTTCCAGATCCAGAAATAGTTCGAGAACTTTATCGTGCACTGCTTTGGGATCGGCAGCGTCGCGGTCGATCTTGTTGATGACAACGATCGGTCGTAGCCCTTCCTGGAGTGCCTTGCGCAGAACAAAGCGTGTCTGGGCTTGTGGGCCTTCGAAGGCGTCAACCAGTAACAGAACGCCGTCGACCATTTTCATAACACGTTCCACTTCGCCGCCGAAGTCAGCGTGGCCTGGGGTGTCTACAATATTGATCGTGCAGTCCTTCCAGTGCACTGCCGTGTTCTTCGACTTAATCGTAATGCCCTTTTCCTTCTCAAGATCCATGGAGTCCATGGCGCGCTCGGTGACTGCCTGGTTGTCGCGATAGGCTCCGCCTGCCTGGAGAAGTAGATCGACAAGGGTAGTTTTGCCGTGGTCAACGTGAGCGATGATCGCGATGTTGCGAAAGTTGGACATCTGATTTGTGGGAATGATAGGTTCGGGGAAATGACTTAGAAGGCGGTGTAGCTGCGGAACTCGTGGTAGCGGGTATCAATTTCCTCCCGCTCGAGTGACTGTAGTCGATCCGCGCTGAAGGACTCACAGTTGAAGCTGGCCATCACCGTGCCGTACACGATTGAACGCGATAAATCGGCGAAGTCCAACGAATCCTTTCCTGCCTTTTTCAGTGAGGACAGGAATCCGATCAACCCGCCGACAAAGCTGTCGCCTGCGCCAGTGGGGTCAATAACATGCGTGAGTGGGTAGGCGACGGTGGAAAAAAACCGGTTTTCGCCGAATAGCAGGGCTCCGTGCTCGCCTTTTTTGATGGCAATGGTGCCGGGGCCCAGGGTGCGCAGATGGTTGCCTGCGGACACCAGATTGTCAGTTTCTGCCAGCAGTTTTGCTTCGCTATCGTTGATTACCAACATGTCAATGCGCTGCAGCAACTCCAGCAGGGCAGGGCGTTCGCTATTGATCCAGAGGTCCATGCTGTCGGCGACCACGAAGGCGTCGGGGTGCAGCTGATCGAGCACTTCCAGCTGCTTTTGCGGTGCCATGTTTGCCAGCAGGGCGATGCGCATTTGTTTGTGCGCATCTGTCACTGTCGGCTGATGATCGGCGAGAACGTTCAGGGCAATATCGATCGTTTCCCTGTTGTTCATGTTTTCCATGTAGCGGCCGCTCCAGCGAAAAGTTCTGCCGCCGGGGATAATGTCGACGCCGCAGGTGTCGATGGCGCGATCCTTGAATATCTTGAGATGTGCCGGTGGAAAGTCATCGCCCACTGCGCCGATCAGATGCACGGGAGCAAAGTAACTGGCACTGATAGCCGCATACGAGGCGGCACCACCGAGAACGCTGTCCCGCTTTTCAGTGGGCGTTTCGATCGTATCGAGTGCAATAGGGCCTGCGACGATGACGGACATGGGACAATTTGCTGGATCAGTGGAGAGGCTGGCAGCTAAGTGGTAAGGACGCGCTTACAGTCTCTGACGTAGGCGGGAATGTCCTCAGCCTGCAGGATTCCTGAGACGATCACCACGCGTCTGGCACCCGCTGAGACCACAGAAGATACGTTCTCTCTCTTAATTCCGCCAATACAAAATATGGGGAGTGAAAGCTGCTCATGCACGCTGCGAATATCGTCGATTCCGATTGGTAAGTAATCGGGTTTCGTCGGCGTGGCGAAGAGGGGACCGAACCCGATGTAGTCGGCGCCTTCTGCTGCCCCGGCAATGGCTTGCTCGACGCTGTGCGTAGATTTTCCGATGAGCGTTTGATCCGGCACGATTTTTCGCACCTCGGCCAGCGGCATATCATCCTGGCCAACATGGATAATTTCCGCGCCCACGGCTGCGGCAACTTCAGGGTGATCGTTAATGACCAGAGGCACGCCTGCGTCGAGGGTGATCGGATGCAGCTCAGAGGCCCATTGTTCAACTTCGCGGGCAGTGGCACCTTTCGCGCGCAGCTGCAGGATGTCGACACCGTCGTCTTGCACCATGAGTCGGGCGACTCTGGAAAAATCCTCTGGTGCGGTGTAACCGGCATCGAGGATTCCGTAGAGGTAACACTGATCGATTGATTTCATCACGGGACAGTTTGCCGCCTTTTGCGGAAAATAGACAATTGTCTACTGCTTGCCGGGGTGGCGACGGCCAGCGAGGAACTGCTCGACCCAGGCAATGTGGTAGTTGCCGTTGCGGAAGTCCGAATTCTCTAAAATCGCGATCTGAAACGGTATGCTGGTCTTGATGCCGTCGACGAGGAATTCATTGAGTGCACGCTTCATTCTGGCGATGGCGATCTCGCGATCAGCACCAGTGACAATCAACTTGGCAATCATCGAGTCGTAGTAGGGCGGGACTTCGTAGCCAGAGTAGATATGGCTGTCGATGCGCACTCCGCGTCCACCAGGAGCGTAGAAATTGCGGATGCGACCAGGGGACGGGGCAAAATTGTTGAACGGATCTTCAGCATTGATCCGACATTCGATCGAATGCGCGCGTGGAGCATTTTTTCTCACATGAGTGGACAGGGGATATCCTGACGCAACACGCAGCTGTTCTTTAATCAAATCGCAACCGTAAACCTCCTCTGTGATGGGATGTTCGACCTGAATGCGGGTGTTCATTTCCATGAAATAGAAGTTCTCATCGTTGTCGACGAGGTATTCGATAGTCCCACAGTTTTCGTAGCCGATTTCTTTGGCCAGTCGGACTGAGGCGGCTCCCATTTTTTTGCGCAGCTTGTCGCTTAAGAATGGAGACGGGCATTCTTCGATAATCTTCTGGTTGCGGCGCTGCAGTGAACAGTCGCGCTCGCCGAGGTGGACGACGTTGCCCTTCGAGTCGCCGACGATCTGGAACTCGATGTGATGCGGATTGATGATCAGCTTTTCGAGATACATGTCGCCATTGCCGAATGCCTTCTCTGCTTCCATTCTGGCGGAGGCAAAAGCGGATCCCATGCTGGCCTCGTTGTGGACTGGGCGCATGCCGCGACCGCCACCACCGGCCGATGCCTTGACCATGACGGGGTAGCCGATTTCGGCCGCGACCTTGAGCGCCTCTGCTTCATTCTTAACAACGCCATCGGAACCCGGCGTGATCGGGATTTTGTATTTGCGAGCGGTGGCGCGGGCCTGGTTCTTGTCGCCCATGAGCTCGATCACGTCAGCAGATGGGCCGATGAATTTGATCTTACAGCTTTCGCAGATACGGGCGAAACGTGGATTCTCTGACAGGAATCCGTAGCCCGGATGGATCGCATCCACATTGGCCACCTCTGCGGCGCTGATGATGTGCTCGATCTTCATGTAGCTCTCCGAACCGGGGCTTGGCCCGATGCAGATCGCCTGATCTGCCAGTTGAACGGGAAGCGAGCGCGCGTCGGCTTCTGAGTAAACCATGACGGTCTGGATCCCGAGCTCCTTGCAGGAACGGATGATTCTCAGTGCAATTTCGCCGCGATTGGCGATGAGTATTTTCCTGAACATTCGGAGAAAAAGCGGATGGCTTGTGCGTGGAGACTAGGTCAGATCGCGGATTCGGCGGCGGAACCTTTCAGAGTCAGCACTTCGAGGATGCGGTGCGGGAATGGGCAACTTCGCACGAAGCGAGGGAGGAAATCGGTTTAGCCGGGGATAATCTCAAACAACGAATCGCCGTATTGCACGGGTTTGCTGTCATCGGCCAGGATCCGTTGGATGGTTCCCTTGGTCTCCGCCTTGATCTCATTCATCACTTTCATGGCTTCGATGATACAGACGACTGTGTCTTCATCCACTTTATCGCCAATTTTTACAAATGGTGGCGATTCGGGCTCTGCTTGACGATAGAAAGTGCCTACAGTCGGCGATGTAATGGTATAGACAGGAACGCTTGAAACTTCCTCGACTGGAGCAGGAAGTGCTTGAGGATCGGATGTTCCCTGTTCGTTTGAGTTCGGCTGCTGCGCCGGAGCGTTGTTCTGAGCCAGTGCTGCCAGGACTGCGTCAAGATCCGCGCCCTTTTTAAGTTTAATCTTCACGCCGTCCCGTTCCAAGTGGAACAGAGACAGGTCGTGCTCGTTCATCAGCTCAATGACTTGCTTAATTTCTTTGATTTCCAAAGCGTCCTGATTTTGTTCGGATTGAGAAAGTTGCGGAGGTGAAAAGGAGGTGCCAGAAAACTCCGGAGGCCTCGAAAGACCAGAGATTACGTGGTTTCCTTTCCGCGTCAAGACCAAGACGCGGCAGCAAAATTACTCCTGAAACCGCAAATTCTAGGATCACTAGAATTTAAAAGCTCGTTGGGTCGAGATCCAGGTCAACGTCGGTCCCGGGGGGGGCTTCTACTTCATCAGCCGCTGCACTGGCTGAAGCCGGCGCAATGGCAATGTTAGCGAGGGACACTGGTATCTCGGGCTCGGGAGATGCTGTCCGAAGGCTTTGAACGACGGTGCGATAGGTTCTTTTTTTGACAAGTGGCTGCAGTGGAGCCTGTTCCACGGATTTCCGATCTCCTCGGGAGAAAACCGCCACTTCATTGATAGAGAATGCCTGCTTTGGCTTGGTGGTAGTAGCCGCTTGGACGTCGGGTTCCCAGATCAGCTCAACAAAGCGGGATTTCGTGGCCAACCGATCGAAGGCAAATTTGCCAACACCCTCAAAATCTTCAAAAATGAATTCTTCGACCCCCGAATCCCCTTTCGGTGGTGACTGATTTTCATTATCCAAATGGATGCTCTGCTGGTCTTCGCGTTGCAATAGCCGCAACCGCAGCACGCCTGGCTGCCGTGCATACAGCACGCCAACTCGCTCAATCATTGGGATTTCATGGAGATCCAGAAGAACCGACGGACTTGGGTCGTCAGGAGCAAATTCGCAAACTGTGAACGAATTTTCATCGATCAATTCAAGCGCCTCCGTTTCAGCTGGATCCGGCTGATCCAGAGAGCTTACCCATGGCACAGAAGCATCTGATGGGGTGATGGTCAGGCTTACTTGATCAAATTCTTCGCTCAGGGGCTCTCGAATTTTTAGTAGTTCGGGGTTCAATTCCAGGGCAGCTCGGACTTCTACTGCGTCTGTTGCGAAGCTTCCATTCATGTCATAGTCCGCTGCCACAGTCAGGCCGAACAGTCCGAGGCAATAAAGATTTCCCGGCTCAGTCACCGAAAATTTGAGGCGCACAAAGCGGGCCTCACTGCCAACAAAGCGAACCCGCGAAGTTCTGGAATCGGGGATCATGTGCGCATTTACGACTTCGACCCAGGTCTCGCCATTGGTCGATACTTCGCATTTGATATCGCCTCTGCTTTCCTCGTTAGCAAACACTAACTCACTGAGGATGTGGAGGTCATTTAGAATGAAGTCGATCGCAAATTCGCCTCGTGCTAGATAAAGGGGGATCGTCGGATCGTCCTTTAATAATGGGCATGAGGGGCCTGTTCCTCCTGTGACGCCCAGATGCGCCCGTAGGATATTTTTTGGAGTTCGCCCCCTGAGATCTCCCTGCGCCGAGGGTTTTGCTGAGACGCTGCCGATCGCCAGTAACCCTGCAAAGGTGAAATGCACCCAATGATTCATCTCAAACAGTTGCACAGGTTAATATTCAAATCTACTACAATCATGATTAACCCGAGGGACTTGTATATTATTGTAATTATGGTAATTTAAATATGAATGATAGTTTCGAACACCAAATGCATGCCGATCAGGAATGCTGGGCGAGCCCTTGCCTTAAGCAAGGGAGGGCGCTGCTGGTGGAAGGACATCTACTACATTGGGCCGGACGACGATGGTAGTGAGAACATTCGGACTCAAGATCTCTTATCGGTGGAAGGAAATGAACGGCGTATCAAAGCGCTACTGGGGGACGTGAGGATGGGAAGCAATCCAAGGACATATACGTTACTGATGTTCTTCCTTTGTGCGATGGCACTGGCCAAAGCGCGCGATTACATGACCACAGCTACCACAGAGAATTCTGGGGTGCCTGACGGAGTGCCCGAACAAACGACCGCATCCGGCCACCTCCTGACCGATCCGCTAGTCGGAAGTCCAGCCTATGAAAACACATGGGATTCCATCGGCGATGACAGCGCCCCGGGACTTGAGTCAAGGGAAGTGGTGGATGGCGAACAGAGAACCGAACGGGCGTATGGACGGGGACAACAACGTCAGATTGCAGACGTGCCTGAATCCCTGCCCTTGGTGCGTGATTCTTCTGACGATAGGGAGCGACTGGCTTCCGCGTCGATGCTCAATCGTCCCAGTGACGCTGCATCTCCTCACTGGTGGCAAAACCTGCGCCAGGATGGTGGTCGCGGATTCGGTGGCGCAGCAGAGAGGCAGCAGAGTGCTTTCAATGGGGGCGGCTGGTCGGACTGGCACAGAGGTGCCGGGCAGCGAGGAGCGTACACGCATTCGCCAGCCAGCGGGCCAGGGGCGTCGATCGATCCTGACATCGTCGCTGGACCGCTGGAATTGGATCTTGTTGGATTTCTTTCATCCGAATACACCGACAACCGAGAGCTGACGACAGAAGACAAAGTGGGCGGATTCCTGTTTGCCGGCGGACTCAATGCGACGGCCACGCTGGATCTTACAGAGACCAACAAAGTCCACTTGAACATTGGAGTCGGTGTAGATCAATTCATTGGTGACGAGACCGAGGAAGAAGGTGCACAGATTCATGTGACACCAGATACCTATGCGGATCTAGTTCTGGGTATTGGAGACCTGGAATTGCGTCTGTTTGATCGATTCACCCTGCGGCGCAATCGCAGGCTTTCGTCGTTCAGCCCGGATGCCATCGATACCGGTGACTACTGGAGCAATTCGGCTGGGATATCAGCGGTGTATCCATTGAATGATGCTCTGACGATTCACGGTACTGTCGACGTGTCTCGAGATGAGTCATTGAGTGAAGAGTTCGATGCCATCAATAACGATCGTCTGACTAGCAGCGCTGGTTTAACATTCTCACCCAATGGAGAATACACCCTGGGATTTCAGGGGACATGGTCGCAGCGCGATTATGACACCGATTTCAACAACGATGCAGATGTTGCGAGTGTAGGATTGTTTGCACATTCACCCATTTCTGATTTCACTCGACTGGAAGCAAATGCTGGCTATCAGACATTCGATTTTTCGATGGATGGCGCGAGCGGTGACACGGATCAACTGGGAGATCACTACGCAAGTCTGGCAATTCGGAACGAACTGAATGAAATTATGACTCATTCGCTGCTAGGTGGGCACGGTGCTGATTTCGGGGCGCTGTCGAACTTTGAGTCGTACGATTTTGTGCGTTACGAGTTGAATGCAGAGCCCCTGGATGGAACATCAATCGACTTAGCGATAGGCTACAGACGGAATGATGAAAGTGGGCTGCGCGATGCACAGGACGAAACCCTGAATGCATCACTTCATCTTAGTCAGCGTCTGACAGATCACATTGTGGTTGGTCTTAATGGCGCTTACAGTCGAAATAAGGCAAACCTAGAGGGTCGTGGCTTTGATGAGAAGCGGTTGCAGGCGTATGCACGTCTACACCTGAACGAATCCATGAACCTGAATCTTTCTTACCAGCGAAGGGACGTTGGTGGCGATGTGTCAGGATTCGTGGAGAACGGTGTGGTTGCCGGAGTATCGATAGACTTCTAATTCTTTGATTTGATAAAATACAGGAACACAGGTATGAGAATTTCTAGATTATGGATGATATCCGTAGCGTTTTCGATTGGGCTTAGTTGCTCGATCGGCAAGGCGCAGGAATCTGACGTTCTGAGCCCACTTGATTTACTTGAATCCGCGGCGCCGAACGCACAGTCGATCGAAGCGGTAACGCCCGATGATCAGCCAAAGTCACCAGACGCTATAACCAGCAATATGTCTGCACTGGACGGCGAAAGAAAACTGATGATTGCCGATGTTCTGAGCTTTCAAGTGTTAGAAGATGGCGAGCCCGCTAAACGGCTTATCGTGACTGATTCCGCAGAAGTGGATGTACCCTACATTGGTCGTGTGAAAGCCGAGGGGCGCACTTGTAAGGAACTGGCCTATGAAGTGAAAGAACGTCTGGAAAAGGATTTCTATCACAAAGCTACTGTGATCTTTGGGCTCGACTATAATGCCTACGGAAGCCGCAATCCTGGCCGTGGAACCGGTGATGGAAATGGTCGGAGAATCACGACTGCGAGTGCTGAAGATGGCTACACGCTGATGGGCCAAGTGTCTCAACCAGGTGTCTATCCGCTGCGCCCAGATCTCGAATTCAAATTGAGCCATGCAATTTTGCAGTCAGGCGGATTTCAAAAGTTTGCGAACAATCGGCGTGTTCGAGTGCTCCGTAAGAGTAGCTCGGGCGATCTGAATACGATCGTCGTAAATTTACGGGATGTAATGGCAAAGGGAAAGCTTGAGAAGGACATCATGCTCGAAAAGGGAGATGTGATTATCGTTGATAAGAAGTTGTTTAATTTTTGAGTAACTTATCTTGCTGGAATCTACCTCAGTAGCTATGGATAATCTCCCCCCATCCACGCAAACTGCTTCGCAGAAGTTGACTCAGTTCAACGATCGCATGCGACGCTATACGAAGCTGATTGTTCGCCGCTGGTGGGTGATTCTTCTGTTAGTCAGCGGCGCAGTGTGCATCCAGGCTTGGAAGACCAGTAAACTGCCAGACGAGTATCGTTCTAGTGCTCGCATCGTCGTTACAGGCCAGATAGCCTTAAAGGACAGCGTTCACTATCGCGAGGAAATGGCGAATTTCTACGGAACCCAAGGACAGATCCTGAATAGCGGTGAGCTTCGCCGGCGAGTAGGTGAACGCGTGAAGGTTTTACATCCAGGACTCGCTCCCAATGGTGTGAATCTGACGATAGAACGACGGAAGCACTCCTCGGTGTTTAATTTGGATACTCTAAGTCGCGATGCAAGATACGCGCGCGCCTATCTAGATGCCCTGCTAGACGAGTATATTAACTTTCGCCGTGAGATGCGCTCGCGAGTATCGGAAAATACTCTGGATGCCCTCACTGAGGAATTGGCCAGAGCGCAGAAGCGCAAAGAAGCCAGTGAAGAGGATCTCAATGAGTTCCAGTGTAAGAACAACCTGGTAGTGCTGGAGGATGGGCGCAATAGCTCCGCTGCCTATCTGGAAGAGTTGAAGAGTAAGTTGGCTGATATGAAGACAGAGATTAATTTGTTGCGTCGTCTGGATATCGAGCAGGATATCTTGCGGCGAAACCGTCTCCCTGAGGGATACGAGACAACTCGTAAGAGTGTTTTTCCGCTGGCGGAATCTGAAAGAGATTTCTTGAAGACGAAGCAGGAGATTGCACTGCTTCAGGCGGAGATGAATCAGTTGCTTGGAGTATTGAAGACTAAGCATCCTCGGGTGGTCTCACTTGAGCGGAGAATTGCAAAGGCAGAGACAATGCTGGCGATTTATCGCAATCAAAGCGAAGAGCAGAATGCGCAGCGAACGAAGGCGCTCGAGGTGGAAATCGCCAACATGGAGACGGAAATGGAGGCATGGGAAGAGAAGGCTCTGGCGACTCGCGATAAGTTGAATGAGCACCGGGGGTTGCTATCCCAGGTCGAGCGCTCTCAAGGGTTTTACGAAAAGCTTCTTCTCAGTATGCATGATGTAGACCAAAGTAAGAATCTTAATCAGGATACAGTTTCTATTATGGAGCGCGCTACAGTTGCCTCGCTCGTGAAGAGGGACCGTGTCAGGCCACTCGCAGTGGGAGCTGTCATGGGAGGGTTGCTTGCTCTAGGGCTTCTGTTAGTGATCGATCGCCTGGATGATAAGTTGCGGGCTGTGGGCGACTTTGCGGTGAATTTCAATGAAGAATTACTGGGGGTCATTCCAGCAGTGGATGGCAAGGAGCAGATCGCACCGCTGAAGGAAAATGATGAGCGGCACATGTTCTCCGAGGGCTATCGTAACCTGCGATCCTCTCTATTGTTCAAAGACTGGCGGGGCCGGGAACCGCATTCCATTCTCATCACCAGTGCAGTTCCGGTAGAGGGAAAGACGACTGTGGCCACGAACCTTGCCATCACTATGGCACTCGCAGGTTCACGTGTTCTACTCATTGATGCAGACTTGCGCCGCGGTAGCCTCACAAAGCAGTTCGATGTTCCTGATGGCCCCGGTCTCGGTGATATCATTGCTGGTGAGGCGACGCTTGAACAGGCGATGGTTGGCACGGCTTACGAGTTTTTAACACTGCTCGGACGCGGCCGGGACCTTCCTGCATGTTCTGAGAATTTTCTGGGCATCGAATTGAAAGACTGTCTCCAGGTGGCGAAAGATAGCTACGATTTCGTTATCATTGATAGCGCACCGGTGCTGGTCGCTGACGATACTACAACTCTCGCTCCGCTGGCGGATACCATACTCTTTGTCATGCGTATTAATGGGACGCCTGCTCGTCTCGCTGAGAAGGCACTGCAGTTGCTCTACAGTCGCCAGGTGAATGTTGGTGGCGTCGTTTTGAACTGTGAGAGTGTCTCTGCAAACGACTACCGGACATACGGCTACTACAAGTACTACGCCGCGCCGGATCGGCCTGCGACAAAATTGGACAATGTGCGCCGTCGCAACGTGCCGCGCCACAGTGGTCCGCCCAGTAGTAATGGTAGAAAGTCAAAATCGCGGAGACCCACTGGTCTGGAAGTGAAGCCCCCAGTCTGAGAAGGCATCTGGCATAGTTTACACGGAGAAATGATCCTGGCGGGTACCTCGCAGGAGGGGAGGGCTCTGTCCAAACCACGCCTGTAGAATTCGTCGTGGGGGCGCGAAAAACAGCGCTGCAGATCGATGTAGTTGGAAAATTCTCATTTTCGAACACTCATTTTATATTCTCAAAAGTATGAAAAATACAATAAAAAGGAATATTATGTTTGATCCTGTTTAAATATGTTGTTTATTTTGGATGTGAAAAAAGTTACTATTATGCCGCGTGGTCGGAGGATGTCTTTCAAGCCGCTAAACGGGTTCACCTTGGTTGAGATCGTGGTGGCGGTGACGGTAATCGCAATTGTTGCGGGAATTGGATTCCTTGCAATTGGCAAGTACCGGGAGAACTCGGAAGTCGCGAAATTGAAAAGCGATATCACTTCATTGAATCAGGCTGCACAACTTTTCAGAGTGAGCGGCGGAAGTATGGCTTCACTCACGACTCCGACTGAAGTTTTATCTCGACTCAAAAGCGTTTCAAGTGATGAGGAGGCTGAGTATTCAGTGGGCTTTCGTGGAGCGATGGTCAGAGCACCTGACATCGGAGGAAAGGATTATGATACCTTTTTGTAAATGAGGCGTAGTTCTGTGCCGGGATAAATTGTCCGGGTTTCGTTCAATAGCGTGCAGAGATGTTCCAGGGCCGTGTTGT